>JBBSHM010000066.1:0-14192 GCA_038253125.1 Acidimicrobiales bacterium | reverse complement strand
GAGCGACACGCCCGAGTTCCGCTACACGGTGCTCAACGTGGCCGACGGCGAGAACGCCGGCATCATGGACGCCAGCCGCTTCCTGACCGACGGCGCGCCTGCCCACTGGGACGTCTACTTCGCGGTGGACGACGTCGACAGGGCGCTGGAGACAGCGGCGAAGCTGGGCGGCTCCATGGTGCTGCCGGCCGAGAGCACCCCCTACGGTCGGATCGCCGAAGCCGCCGACTCAACCGGAGCCCACTTCAAGCTGCGCGCCGACTGCTGACCCGGGCCGGCCTGGTTCCAAGCCCGTGCGGGCCGGTCGGGGGGAGGGGACGAGCCGGTCGAGGGCTTTGCGCAGGCGCTGCTCGCTGATCGGCTCGGCCGTGCCCAAGGACTGGGCGAACAGGCTGACCCGCAGCTCCTCGAGCATCCATCGCACGTCGCCCTTGGAGTCGAAGCGGGCCAGGCCGTCGTAGCGCTGCTCAAGTGCCTCGACCTGTCGCTGCAGCTGGCGGTCCCGCCCCTGGGCGGCGGGGAGCTTGTCTAGCCGCTGGGAGATCGCCGTCAGATATCGCGGCAGGTGGCGCAGCCGACGGATGCCGGTCCGCACCACCAAGCCCGGCGGCACCAGCCGCTCCAGCTGCCGGCGGGCGTCGGCCACAGCATCGGCGGCGGCTGCGGCCGCCATGGAGTCGAGCCGCCGGCGCAGCTGGGATGCGCCAGGGAGCACGACCGTCACGACGGCGAGAGCCCGTCCCGCCTCCTCGCTCATCCGGTCGGCCACCCCGGCGCGCAAGACGTTGAAGCGGGCCTCGTCCCACGCCGGGCCGCCGAGCTCGTCGATCAGGGTGTCCACGGCGGCGGCCACGCAGTCGGCCTGAACCTCGGCCGCACTCGATGAGGCCGACGCGGCCAGGGCCAGGGCGGTGGCGCTGGTCATGTGACGCCGCAGGATGTTGGCCGCCGACGGCAGCCCCAGGAGCAGGAGCCGACGGGTTCCCCGGCGCATGGCCACCTCCTGCTCGTCCTCGGACAGCAGGATGCGCACCGAGACGCTGTCGCCCTGGTCGACCAGGGCGGGAAAGCCCGGGATGTCGCGGCCTTGTCGTTCCGCCTCGACCACGCGGGGGAGCTCGCCCACGCTCCACGCCGTCAGACCGTCTACCTCGATGCTCGGTGTCGCCTCGGCCAGCGCGGCGCGGGTGAGCGGCCGCAGGCGGGCCTGAAGGGCGCGGAGGTCCTTGCTGACGGCCACCTGACCGCCGTCGGCGCCGACGGCCCGGAAGGTCATGCGCAGGTGATCGGCCAGCCGGTCGAGATCCCAGCTGCCCGCCGGGATCGGCTCGCCTCCGATGCGGGCCAGCTGGGCGTCGACCGCCTCCACCAGCGAGCCGTCCTCGGGGCCGACGGCGGCGAGTACGGCGGCGACCACGTCGGGCACGGGGACGAAGCGGCGCCGCACCGGCTTGGGAAGAGACCGCACCAGAGCGGTGACCAGCTCCTCCCGCAGCCCGGGCACCTGCCAGTCGAAGCCTGTCGGCTCGACGAGGTGGAGCACCGGGACACCGATGTCGACGGTGACACCGTCCCGGGCGGAACCCGGCTCCAGTGAGTAGGAAAGCGGCAGCTGAAACGTTCCCTGTCGCCAGGTGTCGGGGAAGTCCCCGGGGCGACCGGCCCGAGCCGAGGGATCGATGAGGAGGTCGACTGGAAAGGTGAGCAGGTCGGGCTGGCGGTGCCGCTCGTCCCTCCACCAGCGGTCGAACGAGCGGCCCGACGTCACCTGGGCCGGGATGCGGTCGTCGAAGAAGTCGACCAGCACGTCGTCGCCCACCAGGACGTCGCGCCGGCGGGTGCGGTCCTCCAGCCTGCGCACCTCCTCGATGCGCCCGGCGTTGGCGGTCAGGAACTCGTGCGTCGACTCCCACTCCCGTTCTACAAGCGCCCTCTGGAGGAAGAGCAGCCGGGCTGCCGGCGCGTCGACCTTCGACAGCGGCGCCCGCCGGGAGGCGATGGGCAGGCCGTACAGGCTCACCTTCTCGGGCACCAGTGCCTGGCCCTGGACGGCCTCCCACTGCGGCTCGCCGTAGCTGCGCTTCACCAGGTGCCCCGCCACGCGCTCGATGCGGTCAGGCGAGATCCGGGCCACGGTGCGGGCCCACAGCCGGTTCGTCTCGACGAGCTCGGCAGCCATCACCCACTTCGGCCTGGTCTTGCCGAGGGTTGATCCCGGGGCGATCTGGAACCGGGCCTGGCGGGCGCCCGCATAGTCCTGGCGCACCGGGTCCCACGCTCCGATGTGGCTGAGGAGGCCGGCCAGCAGCGACGTGTGCAGTCCGTCACGGTCGATCTTGGCGTCGGGATCGAGGGGTCGTGGCGACAGGCCCATCGTGCGCACGGCGTCGCGCAGCTGGCCGTGCACGTCCTGCCACTCGCGCACCCGGAGGTGGTTGAGGTGCTCGGCCTGACACAGCCGGCGGAACCGGTTGGAGCCCAGCTCCTTCTTCCGCTGCCACAGGTGGTGCCACAGGTTGAGCACGGCCACGAAGTCCGAGTCGGGGTCGGCGAAGCGCCGGTGCAGCTCGGCGGCCGCCTGCTCCTTGCCCCGGGGGCGCTCCCTCGGGTCCTGGATGGCCAGGAAGGAGGCGATCACCAGCACCTCGCCCAGGCACCCGTTCGGCTCGGCCTCAAGCACCATCCGTCCAAGGCGCGGGTCGAGCGGCAGCTTGGCCAGCCGCCGGCCGATCGGGGTGAGGCGGACGCGGCGATGGCCCGGAGGCGTCGGTTCGAGGGCCCCCAGCTCGTGGAGGAGGGCGATGCCGTCGTTGATGCTGCGGGCGTCCGGTGGGTCAACGAACGGGAAGGCGGCCACGTCACCGAGACCGAGCGCGGCCATCTGGAGGATCACCGAGGCGAGGTTGGTGCGGAGGATCTCGGGTTCGGTGAACTCTGGGCGGCCGGTGAGGTCCTCCTCTGAGTAGAGGCGGATGCAGGTGCCCGGCGCCACCCGGCCGCACCGGCCGGCCCGCTGGTTCGCCGAAGCCTGGGAGATGGCCTCGATGGGCAGTCGCTGCACCTTGGTGCGACGGTTGTAGCGGGAGATGCGGGCCGTGCCCGGGTCCACCACCGACCGGATGCCCGGCACGGTCAGCGACGTCTCAGCCACGTTCGTGGCCAGCACCACCCGGCGCCCGCCCCGCGACGACGAGAAGACCCGGTGCTGCTCGGCGGCCGACAGCCGGGCGTACAGCGGCAACAGCTCCGTGGTGGGCAGGGCGAGCCGGGCCAGCGCCTCGGCGGTGTCACGGATCTCCCGTTCGCCCGACAGGAAGACCAGCACGTCGCCCGGCCCCTCGCCGGCCAGCTCCTGCACGGCGTCGCAGATGGCCTGCACCTGGTCCCGGTCGTCCTCCGCCTCCTCGCCGACCGGCCGGTACCGCAGCTCCACCGGGTAGGAGCGCCCGGACACCGCCACCACCGGAGCGTCACCGAAGTGGCGGGAGAAGCGCTCGGTGTCGATGGTGGCCGAGGTGATGACGACCTTCAGGTCGGGCCGCTTCGGCAGGAGCCCCTTCAGGTAGCCGAGCAGGAAGTCGATGTTCAGGCTCCGCTCGTGGGCCTCGTCCAAGATGATCGTGTCGTAGGCCCTCAGCAGGCGGTCGCGCCGGATCTCGGCCAGCAGGATGCCGTCGGTCATCACCTTCACCAGGGTGTTGTCGCCCACCCGGTCGGTGAAGCGCACGGCGTAGCCGACGGTGCCTCCGACCTCGCCGCCCAGCTCGTCGGCCACCCGTTCGGCGATGGTGCGGGCCGCCAGCCGTCGGGGCTGGGTGTGGCCGATGTAGCCCAGCACGCCCCGCCCGATCTCGAGGCACAGCTTCGGCAGCTGGGTGCTCTTGCCCGATCCCGTCTCCCCGGCCACCACCACCACCTGGTTGTCGCCGATGGCGGCCAGGAGGTCGTGGCGCCGCTCCACGATCGGGAGGCCCTGCGGATAGCGGGGCTCGGGCACGCTGGCCCGCCGCCGGTTCGCCCGGGCCTCGGCGCCCTCGACGGCGGCGCTCACCTTGGCCGACCTGGGTTCCGCCATCGTCGTGATGATCCCACTCGGATCGGAGCAAGCGTCGGCCGTGCCAGCTGAACCCGAGGGCCCGTACGATCACCGTCCTGGGCACCTCCCGATCCGAGACGATGACTGTCACCGCCGAGGACGGCACCTCCCTGGCCTGTGAGGTGACGGGCGAGGGCGAGCCGCTCGCCCTTGTCCACAGCGCGTCGTCCGACGCCCGGCAGTGGGCCCGGGTGGTGCCACTGCTGTCCGCCCGCTTCCAGGTCTTCGCCATGGACCGGCGGGGGCGACGCCACAGCGGCGGCCTGAGGCCCGGCCACAACCTCGAGGTCGAGTACGACGACATCGCCTCGGTCGTCATGTCCCTTGGCCGCCCGGTGCACCTGCTGGGCCACTCCTCGGGAGCCCGCTTCGCCCTGCACGCCGCCCTCCTGGCCCCGAACGTGGCCAGCCTGATGCTCTACGAGCCGCCGCCGCCCGAGACCCTCTCTGATGCCACGCTCGAGGCGCTTGACGGGTTAGCCGCGACCGGTGACCGCCTCGGGATCCTCCGCCTGTTCCTCGTGGACGTGGCCGGCAACGATGAGGACGCCTTCGCCTTCATCCAGCAGCGCCCCATCTGGCCGATCATGCTGGACAACGCCCTGACGCTCCCGGCCGAGCTGCGGGCCGCCCGCCAGTACCGCTTCGAGCCGTCATGCTTAGCCCGGCTGGCCGTCCCGACGCTGGTCATGGTCGGTGGGCTGAGCGGGCCCGAGGTGAAGGCCACCGCCGCCCAGGTGGCCGAGGCCCTTCCCGACGCCAGGACGGTGACCCTTCCCGGCCAGGGCCACGGCGCCATGTTCTCGGCCCCCGGTCTGTTCGTTGCCGAGGTGCAGCGCTTCGTCGACGACATGGCGAGCGGGGCGGCCACCTTGCTGTGAGCCGCTACGCCGTCTTTCCTGACCGGAGCGGCCACGGGCGCGTCGCCCGCCGTCGACTGCTGGTAGCAGGGGCGGCACAGCTCTCGGCCGTCGAGGCGGGTGATGCGGGTCTCCATGGTGGGCTCGCCGCACGCCTCGCAGCTGACCGAGACCAGGATGCGAGCGTGCGGCGGCGCCTCGACGTTCACCTCCCGCTCTGATCCTGATGGCCTTGCCGTCGGAGCGGCGGATGAAGGTGTAGGCGTTCTTGCCGTAGTCGCGGGCACCAGGTTGCCCTTGCCCGGAGGTCAAATGACACCCCGTCGACGGTGTGGAACGACGTGCGCAGGTCACGCACCGACAGCATCAGCTGGCCGGCAGCCTCCATCAGGGCAGCCGGGTCCGGCTGCCGCCGTCCCGCCGGGGCTCGCACCCTTGCCCAGGCTAGGCGGAGCGGGGCCATGCCAGGAGCCGGCGGACCTCGGCCGCTACTGTCACTGGACAGATAGGGGCGAGACGATGCGTCCGGAGGAGGTTCAGGGCTGCATGAGGTTGGCTGACATCCTGAGGCGCCCTGAGCTTCTCGCGGCCATTGGCGTCATCGCCGTCGTCACCGTCGCCGCCCTGTGGATCACCCGGCCCTGGCGTCGCCACCATGAGGATCCGGGCGGTCCCCCGGCTGTCCGGGCCCCGGCCTCGGTGCCGACTCCGGCTCCGACTCCGGCGACGTTCGCGCCGGCAACGTTCGCACCGGCCAAAAGCCCCCTCGGCGCCACCGTGCCGGCCGAGGGAGCGGTGCCCGGGCCCGTCACCGCTCCCGTCGCCGCCTCGATTCCCAAGCTCACGTTCGCGGATGTGGCCGGTCTCGACCAGGCGGTGGCCGAGCTGCAGGAGATCCGGGAGTACCTGGCGGCTCCCGAGCGCTACCAGGCCCTGGGCGCCCGCATGCCGGGCGGAGTCCTGCTGCACGGGCCGCCCGGCTGCGGCAAGACGCTGCTGGCCAAGGCCCTGGCCGGTGAGACTGGCATCACCTTCTACCCAGTGTCGGCCGCCAGCTTCGTCGAGCAGTTCGTGGGCCTCGGCGCCGCCCGGGTGCGCGAGCTGTTCGACACCGCCCGCAAGGGCGCCCCGTCGATCGTGTTCATCGACGAGCTCGACGCCGTCGGCCGCAGCCGTGAAGAGGGCGGCGCCGGCTCCCGCGAGTTCGACAACACCCTGAACCAGCTGCTGGTCGAGCTCGACGGCTTCGAAGGATCGCAGAACGTCCTGATCCTGGCCGCCACCAACCGGCCGGAGCTGATCGACCCGGCCCTGCTGCGCCCCGGCCGGTTCGACCGGCGGATCCGCATAGAGCGGCCTGACCTGCGGGGCCGAGAGCAGATCCTGCGGCTCCACGCCGCCTCACGCCCCTTCGCCGGCGACGTCCGGTGGGCGCAGGTGGCGGCGGCCACCGCCGGCCTGACCGCCGCCGAGCTGGCCACGGCCGTGAACGAGGCGGCGCTGCTGGCCGCCCGCCGCCACCAGACCACCATCGGCCCGGAGCTCCTCGACGAGGCCCTCGACCGTCACGTCTCGGGGCTGCCCAGCTCACGGCGGCTCACCGCCGACGAGAAGCGCCTCCTCGGTGTCCATGAGGCCGGCCACGCCCTGCTGACGCTGCTGCTGCGTGACGTCGAGCCGCCGGCGCGAGTGTCGATCCTGAACCGCAAAGCGGGCTTTGACAGCTCGACCTGGGCCGGCCGCGACGAGGACGAGACGCTCGGCAAGCGCGAGCTGATGACCCGCCTGATAGTGCTGCTCGGGGGCCGGGCGGCCGAGATGCAGATCTTCGGCCAGCCCACGACCGAGGCGGCCGACGACCTCAAGGACGCCGCCACCCTGGCCCGCCGCATGGTCGAGCGCTGGGCCATGACCGGGCGCTACGAGCTGGCCGTGGGCCGGGACAAGATGCCCTACATGGAGGGCAGCGCCGGTGGCGAGGAGGTGCGCACCCTGGTGTCAGGGGCCGAGGCGGCCGCCCGCGCCATCCTGGTCGATCACGAGGCCAGCCTGCGGGCCCTGGCCGACGCCCTGGCCGAGCGCGAGACCCTCACCGCCGCCGAGCTCCTCGCCCTCCACGACCGGGTCACGGGCCGCCACGCCGCCGTCGACGCCCCAGCAGCCGCCCACCCCTCCTAAACCGGAACTGTCGGGAGTAGCTGTCGCCTGGCGGGGGGTTTCTCCCGACAGAAACCTGGGGCGAGGGTCTCGGCCCCCTGTCGGCTAGGCGGCGGGCTGGCGGGCCGGCAGGGCGATCAGGTGGTCGGCCACGGCGGCCACCGCGGCCACGATGGGACCGTCAGGGTCGCCGTCGATGACGGGGACGCCCAGCTTGTCGGCCATCGTCACCGCGTCGCTCCACGGGATCTCACCGGCCTGGGCCAGGCCGTGGCGCTGGCAGAACTCGAGGATTGCCGCGGTGTCATCGGGGCTCCGCACCTTGTTGGCCACCACGCCGAGGTAGGGGATGGGCAGCTCGGCGGCCAGGGCGGCCATCCGCCGGCTCGTCTCGAGCGAGCGGTAGTAGGGCTCGGTGATGAGGAGGAGGGCGTCCACATGGCGGGTGGTGCCCCGGCTGAGGTGCTCGGGCGACGCCTCGAGGTCGAGGATGGTGACCAGGTCGTCCTCAAAGGCGGCGTCGGCCAGCAGGCCGCTGACCGTGGCGTGGGCCGAGCACATGCAGCCCTCATCTGCATGGGCGGGCATGCACATCTGCACCACCTCGACCCCGTCAGGCCCGGCGATGCCGTGCTCGCGTACCACGTCGGTGACCGGCATGACCAGGCCGGACCCGTTCAGCTTCCGGCTGGTCAGGGTGACCGGGAGGGTGGAGAGGGCCGCCGCCCGTTCACGCTCGATGCCGAGCGCCACCGCCACGTTGGGATTGCTGTCGCCGTCGATCACCAGCACCCGCTTGCCCCGCCGGGCCAGCAGCCGGGCCAACGTGGAGGAGATGGTGGTCTTGCCCGCCCCGCCCTTGCCGGCGAGTGCGATGCGCATGGCTCCCGTCACCGGCTGGAAGGTGCTGCGGTCGGGGCGACGGGCCCGGTGCGCTGGCGGCGGATGATGCGGTCGTAGCGGCCGAGGTAGATCGACAGGTAGCGGTGGCTCTCCCGCAGCGCCCCGGCCCAGGCGTGGAGCCAGTCGGTGCCGTCGGGGAGCAGCTCATAGGTGCGGCGGGCCGGGCCCGCCGAGGAGTGCTCCCAGCTGGAGCGGACCAGGCCGTCGCGCTCCATCACCCGCAGCGCCCGGTACAGGCCGCCTGGGTCGACCTTGCCCAGGCCGAGCTGGGCCACCTGCTCAAGCAGGTCGTAGCCGTGGGCCGGCGCCTCGCCGATCAACAGGAGCAGCGTGGCCCGCAGGTAGTTGCGGGGTAGCCCGCCCTGGGGCTCCTCGGTAATGCTTGTGGTCACGAGCGCCTCTTCCCTGGTGCCTCGACGGGCCGCCTCGACTGCTTGGCGTAAGTCTGCCAGTCATGATGACATAGGGGCGCAGATAAGTGTACGGTGCACCTACCGACCAAGGGGGATGAGCATGGCAGTTGATGAACCTTCCAGGCGAGTGGCGCGTCGGGCGCCGGGCCGACCGACAGTCACGGCGGAGCCGCAGGAGTACGTGAAGCGGGTGCAGGCCACGTTCCATGAGGAGAACGTGCCGTCTGTCTACCCGCACGGCACGCTCGAACCGTTTGACGGACGCAAGAAGTCGGGCGTCGGCCTCATCGACGGGTATGACCCGCTCGACCCGATGGCGCCGATCGGCATCCGCAGCCGTGCGCTCGTCGAGCCCGAGGACACGCTGAACATCGGCCCGCTGAAGAAGATCTACCTGCTATGGATGGTGGGCGCCTCCTGCGACGGTTGCACCGTGGCGGTGACCGGCGCCACCCACCCCCGGGTCGAGCACCTGCTCGCCGGGATCCTGCCGGGCCTGCCCCGGGTCGAGCTGGTCCACACCGTCGTCTCCACCGAGACCGGCCCCGAGTGGATCCACAACCTCTTCATGGCCGAGCGGGGCGAGCTCGACGCTCCTTACGTGGTGGCGTGGGAGGGCTCGATCATGGACGAGTCCATCTCGGGCGAGGGCTTCTGGATGGGCCTGGGCGAGGACCCGGCCACCGGTCGCCAGATCACCAGCCTGGAGTGGCTCGACCGTCTGGCGCCGGGCGCCGCCGCCGTCATCGCCGTCGGCACCTGCGCCTCGTGGGGCGGGATCCCCGCCGCCAAGAACAACGTCACCAACGCCATGGGCTGCATGGACTACCTGGGCAAGGACTACCGCTCGGCCTTCGGTGTCCCCGTGGTCAACGTGCCCGGCTGCTCGCCCATCGGCGACAACGTGCTGGAGACGGCCTCGGCTGTCCTGCTGTTCCTCAACGGCCTCGCCCCCCTGCCCGAGTTCGACGAGCTGGGCCGTCCGGCCTGGCTGTTCGGCGAGACGGTCCACCGTCACTGCCCCCGGGCCGGCTACTACGAGGAGGGCGTGTTCGCCGAGAAGTACGGCGACAAGGAGTGCCTGGTCGAGCTGGGGTGCTGGGGCCCGGTGGTCCAGTGCAACATCGCCGAGCGGGGCATCGTCGACGGTCACGGCGGGTGCATGAATATCGGCGGGATCTGCATCGGCTGCACCATGCCGGGCTTCCCCGACAAGTTCTCCCCGATCTACGCCGTGTCCCCGGGCTCGATGGTCTCCAGCAACACCAGCCGAGTGGCCGGCGGGATGATCCGCCGCATGCGCAACCTGACCCGGGTCGACAAGAACCTGACGCCCCGTTGGGACGGAGAGATCCCGAGCGGCTGGGCCCGTGCCCGCACCACCCCGAAGGGGTCGATGAAGGCGGTGCACAAGTTCTACGCCAAGGTCCAGCACCGCAACGAGTCCTACAACTAGCTCTGTCCAACAGTTCCGCGGCTACACCAGACGTCTGACGAGAGGCAACCACCACCATGTGCTTCAAGAACCTTCCCATTGAGTTCGACGATGCGGGCAAGGCCCGTCTCAAGGAGGGGGTCAAGGACCCCTACGCCTTTGACGCCGTCGAGCTGAAGAGCTACGCCCGCCCGGCCGACGGCCCCGGCGCCAAGCTCGGCGCCCCGCCCAAGCTGCGGGACTGGAACATCGACCCGGTCACCCGGGTGGCCGGCGCCCTGGCCGTGCACACCGTCCTCGACCTCGAGGAGAAGAAGGCGGTCGACTGCCACTCGATCGCCTCGCTCTTCCGGGGCTACGAGATCATCCTCGAGGGCCGTGACCCTCGCGACGCCATCGACATCAGCTCCCGGGCCTGCGGCGTGTGCGGCGGCGTCCACGCCACCGTGTCCGCTCTCGGCATCGAGATGATGTTCGGCATCTGCCCGCCCCCGCTCGGCGTCGAGGTCCGGAACCTGGGTGAGGTCGGCGAGTACTTCTACGACCGGCCGCTGCACCTCGGCCTGCTGGCCGGCCCCGACTACTCGACCTCGATCGTGTCGGTCACCAACCCCGAGCTTGTGACCCTGGCCGAGAAGACGCTGTGCCGCCACGGCGACATCCACGGCTACCGGACCATCAAGGACATCATGGATGCCCTGAACCCCCTCACGGGGCGCATCTACCTCGAGGCCCTGGAGTGGACCCGGGTCGGCCGTGTGATGTGCATGATCATGTTCGGCAAGTACCCGCACCCCTCCACCATCGTCCCGGGGGGCATGTCGACCACGATCAGCGTGTCGAGCTTCAACGAGTTCTACACCCAGCTCGGCAAGATCTTCGACTTCTGCAAGGTCATCACCAGGATCTGGGACGACCTCATGGACTTCTTCCTCGAGGCCAACCCCGAGTACGAGCAGGTCGGCGCCCGACCCACGAACATCGCCCAGACCGGCGTGTTCGACAACTCCGAGGTCTATGACGCCACCTACGCCAACATCAACGAGTGGGGCAACGCCCGCTGGAACGTTCCCGGCATGATCATCGAGGGCAAGCTCGTCACCACCAACCTCACCGACATCAACGTCGGCTTTGAGGAGTTCATCGAGCACTCCTTCTACGACGACTGGACCAAGGGCGCACCGCCCCGGTTCAAGACCGACCCGCTCGGCAACCCGCTCTCGCCCCACCACCCGTGGAACAAGCGCACCCTGCCCCGGCCGACCGGCAAGAACTTCAAGGAGAAGTACACCTGGGACACAGCTCCCCGGTGGGACCGCCAGTCCATCGAGACGGGCGCCTACGGCAGCGTCTGGGTCACGGCCCTGGCCGGCCAGACGGTCGACAACCCCTTCATCGAGTCGACCGGCGACGGGATGCGCATGGTCATGCCCCGCCACGAGCTGCCCGAGGACGAGCTGTTCTGGAAGGTGCCTCGCACCCTCAACGCCATGGAGCGCAACCGGGCCCGGGCCTACGCCATGGCCAACTCGGCCGCCGTCGGCATGAACATCATGCTGAAGGCCCTCGAGTACTGGCGCCGGGGCGAGACCGCCGTCTCCACCCCGTTCAAGGTGCCGAAGGACGAGCGCCTCGGTGTCGGCTTCTGGGAGGCCAGCCGGGGCTGGCTCGTGCACCACATGCACATCGACAAGGGCAAGATCCTCAACTACCAGATCACCACGCCCTCCACGCTGAACGCCGCTCCCCGCGATCCGTTCGGCACCCCGGGACCCTACGAGGAGGCCGTGGTCGGCACCCCGATCCTGGAGAGTGTGCGCGACGAGGACATCAAGGGGGTCGACATCCTCCGCGCCATCCGCAGCTTTGACCCGTGCATGCCGTGCACCACCCACATCGACACCGGGCTGGGCACGATCGTGCGTGAGGTCAACTCCTGCGGCTGCACGCTCGAGTGACCCCGGCCCCGAGCGGGCCGACAGCGCAGGAGACAGGGCGTGGCCCGGTGCTCGTTGGGGGCATCGGGCTGCCCTGGCTACGGGACCTCGACTTCGGCACACAGTTCGTGCGCCGGGTCGAGGGCCTCGAGTGGCCGGAGCACGTCATGGTCGAGGACCTGTCGTTCGCCGCCCACCGGGTGCTGGACCGGTTGCTCGAGATCAAGCCCTCGCACGTGATCCTGGTGGGTTGCATGCCCCGCGAGGTCGACCCGCCGGGGACGGTCAGGCGCTACGTGCTCGACCTGACGCCCCCGCCCGACCAGGAGGTCCACGACCGCCTGGGTGAGGCGGCCGGCGGCATCATCGACCTCGACCACACCCTCGCCGTCGTCCGCTACTGGAAGGCGTTCCCCGAGGGCACCGTGGTGATCGAGATCGAGCCCGGCGACCGCTCCTTCGGACTCGGCTTCAGCCCCGAGGTGGAGGGCGTGGTGGATACGGTGTTGGCCATGGTCCAAGAGGAGGTGGCCAAGCCGCCAAGCGAGGTGACCGCATGAGCGCGACCGAAGGCGATGGCCAGTCGCTGGCGTATGACCAGGTGCTGTACCGCATCGGCGAGCTGGCCGAGGAGTTGTCGGAGCACCCGGACCCGGCGGTGGCCGAGAAGGTCGGCGAGCTACTCGACTGGATCGACGCGTTCCATCGCGACGGCCTTGGTCGCCTGATCGAGATGACCCGCCAGTGGCGGGGTGAGATCTTCCTTGAGTCGGTGGCCGGCGACGCCATCACCGGCACCCTGCTCGAGGCCTACGGCCTGGGTGAGGGGCCTGAGGCCAAGGAGGAGGCCGAGAGCGCCGTCATGGCCGCCCTCGAGACCGTTCGGCCCCTGGTCGAATCCCATGGCGGCCACATCGACGTCGAGTCGGTCGTCGACGGTGTGGTGACGCTGCGGCTGAAGGGCACCTGCGACGGCTGCCCGAGCTCGGGCGCCACCCTCACCTACGGCGTCGAGGCCGCCCTGCGGGAGGGGTGGCCGAACTTCCGGCGCATGGAGGTGCTGGAGGGCGAGGCCACGAGCGTGAACGCCGAGGCCGCCGCCCTGGAGTGCGTGACGGTGCCCGGCGGCGTCCCCGAGCCGCCTCCCGCCCCCCAGGCTCCGCTGCTGCAGATCCGCCGCAAGGCCTGATGGCGGGCGACGCCGCCGAGCGCGCCTACAAGGCGCGGGCGCTCGCCCAGGCGCACCCCCTCACATCGCTGGCCCGGCGCTTCCGGGAGCGAGCGGTGGCCGAGGAGGAGCTGAACCAGCCGATGCCCGAGCTGGCCCGGTGGGCCGGCGAGGCGCTGCTGAAGGGCTACTGCCTGCGCCGGGTGGAGGAGCAGGACGCTGGCGCCGGCGGCGAGCTGGCCGACGACGCCACCGACCTCGACGTCCTCGGGGCCCTGGCATCCGACATCGCCGCCGACCTGCGCACCGGCGATCCGGCCCGCCACCTGCTGAGCGATCCGGACCTCACCTTTGGCGCCCTGGACCGGATCATCACCTCCGAGCTGTCGAACCGGGCCGACAACTACCGGGAGGCGGTCGACGCCGCCGGGTGGCGCCAGTTCGAGGAGTACATGGCCTGGTGGACCGTCCGGGGCTATGCCCTCCGGGCGGCCGAGGCGGCCGGGGCCCGAGCGGCCCCGCAGAGCGGGGAAGGCGGGGCACGGGCGTGAGGGTCCTCGTGGCCGGTGTCGGCAACACGCTGCGCTCCGACGACGGCTTCGGTGTGGTCGTCGCCCGTCGGCTCGAGGCCATGACCTTTCCCGAGGGAGTCCGGGTGGTGGAGACCGGCATCAGCGGCATGACCCTGGTGCAGGAGCTGATGGACGGCTACGACGCCCTGATCGTCCTGGACACCGTCGACCGGGGCCGGCCGCCGGGCACGATCATGCTCATTGAGCCCGACCTGCCCGACGCCACGAAGATGAGCCACGACCAGCGCCACGAGCTCATCGCCGACACCCACCTGGCCACGCCGTCGCGGGTGATGATGATGGCGCAGGCGATGGGCAACCTGCCGCCCGAGGTGCTGCTCGTCGGCTGCCAGCCGGTGGATGCCGAGGCGCTGGGGGTTGACCTGTCGCCCGAGGTCACAGCGGCCGTCGAGGTGGCGATCACCGAGGTTGTGAGCCAGGTCACGCGGCTGTGCGCCAACGCGGCCAGGGGGGCCTGAGCGGCCATGTCTCAAGGCGAGCCCCGTCTCCCCGAGCTCACGACGCCCGAGATCACGACGCCCGAGCCTGCCACCGCGGCCGAGTCGGTCGACGCCGACCGCCTCACCGCCATCCGCTCCATGGAGGCGCAGCTGGCTGCCACCAGCAGGACGGCCGAGCCTCACCAGTACG
>JBBSHM010000065.1:0-14197 GCA_038253125.1 Acidimicrobiales bacterium | reverse complement strand
GCCGCGCCGGGGGCGGCGCCGGCTGCTCCCGCACTGCGGAGTGGCACCGCGGTGGAGGGGATCGTCGGCGTCGACCTCCGGCAGGCCGGCAACCTGCCCATCACCGTGCTCGCCGGCCGGCTGCCAGGCGCCGGGACGGCGACCGAGGTGGCCGTCGATGAGCACTGGCTGGAGCGGCGCGGCGTGCTGAAGGGCCGTGAGGCCGACGTCGTGGGCACCGAGGTCCTCCTCGGCGCCGTCCGGGAGCGGCCCGGCGACCGACGCAACCCGGTGGCCGCCCGCTGGACCCGTGCGGTGATCGTGGGCGCCGTGGCCCAGGAGGCGGCCTCGGGGGGCGTGCTCGTCAGCCTGCCGGTCGTCCTCGACGCCCGGGCGTGGGCCGGCCTTGGGGCGCCGGCCGCCGCCGACCTCGGCACCGGCGGCGGCGGCCGGGACGGGGCCTACGAGTCGCTGTTTGTGGTGGCACAGGGACTGAAGCAGGTGCCTGAGGCCCGCCAGCAGCTGGCCGCCCTGGGCCTGCCCAGCCAGGCGCCCGAGAACCTCATCGCCTCGGTGCTGCGCTACCTGCACGTGGTGGAGATGGTGCTGGCCAGCATCGGGGTCATCGCCCTGGTGATCGCCGCTCTCGGCATCGCCAACGCCCTCCTGGCTTCGGTGCGGGAGCGCCGGCGGGAGATCGGCGTGCTGAAGGCCATCGGGGCCAGGGACCGCGACGTGCGGCGCATCTTCCTCCTCGAGGCCGCCGCCCTCGGGTTCGGCGGCGGGCTCAGCGGCACGCTGCTGGGCTGGGTCATCGCCCGCGGCGTCGGCGCGCTGGTGAACGACTACCTCAGCGCGCAGGGCCTGGCCGGCGTCGGCGTGGCGCTGCCGGTGACGGTGCTCACCGCCGGGATCCTGGGCTCGACCGTGCTGGCCCTGCTCGCCGGCACCGTCCCGGCCGTGCGGGCCGCCCGCCTCCCCGCCCGCGATGCCATGGGCGAGGCGTGAGCCGGGCGGGCGGGCCCCGGTGGCGCCGCGCCGCCCTCCTCGCTGCCGCCGCGCTCCTGGCCGGTGCGTGCGCTGGCGGGAGGGCGAAGTCGCTCGACACCGAGGTGCTGCCCCCGGCGTTCACCTACGTGGCCGTGGGGGCGAGCGAGACGGTGGGCGTCGGCGCCGACGACCCCGCCACCGGGTCGTGGCCCAACGTCTTCTACCGCACCGCGCTGGCCCGCTCGGCCATCCTCGTCAACGTCGGCATGCGGGGAGCGACGGTGAGCCAGGCTCTCGACCGGGAGCTGCAGCCCGCCCTGGCCGAGCGGCCCCGCCTGGTCACCGTCTGGCTCAACGGCGACGACCTCGTCCGCCAGGTCCCCGTCGAGCAGTACGAGCGCGACCTCGGCACCCTGGTCCATGCCCTGCGCCGGGGCGGGGCGACCGACGTGCTCGTGGCCAGCACCCCGCCGGTGGTCGATTTGCCGGCCGTGAGGGCCTGCCTGCCTGGCGGCACCGGGTGCCGCCTCCCGGGCGGCCTACCGGGCGCCGACGTGATCGCCGCCCGCGTCGCCGCCTACGACGCCGCCATCACGCGGGTGGCCAAGGCCGAGGGTGCCGTCGTGGTCGACCTGGTGGCGGCCACCGCCGGCGGCGACCAGGCGGTCCTGGTCGGCCCCGACGGCTTGCACCTGAGCACCGAGGGCCACCGCCGGGTGGCCGCCGCGTTCGCCGCCGCCCTGGCCGCCATGCCCTCGACCGGGTCCCTCCGCCCACCCCCGACCCGGCCCCCAGGCTGACCGCCGCGCCCTGGCCATTCGGCGCTGGCCGGGCCCAGGCCGAGCTCACCATCAGTAGCCACCGGGGTCGGTCGCCAGCAGAGCTTCGAAGGAAGGCGTGCTGTTGGGGGTCCGGCCGCGCCTCTCAGAGGCGGCGGTAGCGGGCCTCGACGAAGCAGAACAGGCCGAACGCGGCGAGGCCGGCGGCGGCCAGGAGGAGCAGGATCTTGCCGTAGGGCTGGGCGGCGATGGTGCGGAGGGTCCCGTCGATCCCCTTGGCCTGCTGGGGGTCATAGCTGAGGGCGGCCTTGACGAGCAGCAGCCCGCCCAGCCCGGCGACCAGGCCACGAGCGATGTGGCCGACGGCGCCGCCGACGGTGGTGGCACGGCAGAGCGGCCGGGGCATGGAGGCGGTGTCAAGGTGCTTCTCGAACTTCCGGCGCACGCCGCGGGCCACGAGCCACGCCCCGGCGCCGATGACCGCCAGGCCGGCGGCCCCCACCAGGATGCGGCCGCCCGGCAGGTCCAGCACTTTGGCCGTCCAGGCGCTCTCCTGCTGGTCGCCGCCGCGCTTGGCCCGGCCGAGCAGGACCGAGCCGGCGGTGGCGGCCAGCGCCCCGTACAGCAGGGCCTTGCCTACCGAGGCCGCCCGCTTGAGTGTCCGCTTGGTGTCGTCGCGCTCGTCACGACGCCCCCACGTCGCCTCGGTGAACTGCCACAGGGCTAGGCCGAGGAAGCCCCCGACGAGCACGGCGAGGATGATGCCGCCGAAGGGCTTGTCGGCCAGGGCCTGCACGGCGCCTTGCTTGTCGGCCGGCTGGCCGGCGCTCCCGAGGGCGATGCCGGCCGCCAGGACGGCGACCGTCAGGTAGAGCAGCCCCCGGCCCGCCAGCCCCACTCGTGCCGCCCGGTCGAGCCAGGGGCTGGCGCCCGCCTGGCGGGCCTTCCCTGCTGCCTCGTGCACCGCCGTCTGGACGTTCATCCACCCTCCTCGGTTCGGGAGCAGGTTCCCCCGATGCGACGCGGCCGAACCCCGGAACCGCCCACACCCGGCATTTGCCCGGCCCCGACCCGGAAAGAAGGTTGCACCTGCAACCGTTGTTCGGGGCAGTCCCGGCCCAAGACCAGGGCGGCGCTCAGCCCAGCCGCTCCGCCACCGACGATCACGACGTCATGCGATGTCCATTGCGGTCCACCTCCGGAAGCGATCCTGCGCCTTCGTCTCGGTTGTGACACCTTTGGTTGCTGTTCTCGGGAATCCGTGATTGAGTCGCCCCATGGCGATCTCGACGGAGATCGACGCCGTGCTGGTCGACGTGGGGTCCCGCCTCAAACGGGTCCGAAGGGCCGCCGTACATGAGCGCTGGTGAGGCGGGCGGTGCGCTGCTGGAGACGAAGCTGCACCCGCCACGGAGGCGGCACGGGCTAGTCGAACGCCCGAGGCTGACCGACCGGCTGGCTGACACGAGGCTCCCGTCGCTCACGCTCGTGTCGGCGCCGGCGGGTTTCGGGAAGTCGACGCTGTTGGCCGAGTGGTTCACCGGCGCCATGCACGAGGACCTCTCGACGGCGTGGCTGTTCCTCGATGGCCGCGACAACGACCCGGCTCTGTTCTGGTCCTATGTCGTTGCCGCCGTAAGAACGGTTGTGCCGGATGCCGGGCAGGGGGCGCTAGCGCTAGCGCTAGCCCTTCTGCGGTCGTCCCAGACAGCCCGACGGGATCCGGAGCTTCCTGCTCCACACCGCGATTCTCGACCGGTTCACCACCAACGCGGCGGCGCTGCCTCGAGGTAGGTGGTCCGACGGCTCCGCGAAGTCGAGCGCGCGGTTGGCGTGGGCGATGGTTCCCTCGGTGTCTCCCGCGATGAGGGCGAGCGCGGCTCGGTAGACCTCCACGTGCGCCGGAAGCCGAGCGAGCTCCGCGTGATCAAACACGATCGCCGCGGTCGCGTCGACGCTTGGGTCAAGCCACCTCTCGATACCCTCCAGGAGCGGCTCGACCCCGGCGATCTCACCGCTTACGATGAGCGCGCCGATTCGCGTGCCGCGCCCGAGCAGCGCGTTGAGGGCAGCCATGAGGCCGGGCCCGAGCATCGGCTCGGTCATGTACCGCTCGCGCCTCCTGCCACGGTGGATCCCGACGCTCGGGCTCGTCGGAGCTCCCCTCCTCCTCGTCTCCTGTACCGCCACCCTGTTCGGTGCCTGGGACCAGATATCCAGCCCGGCCACACTGCTCACCCTCCCCGTTGCCATCTGGGAGTTCTCCTTCGGCGTCTACATGACCTTCAAGGGTTTCAAGGCCACGGCAGTGAGTGACGAGCCCTCCACCCCGGTCAACTCGGCCACCTTCGCCGACGTCGTCGCCTGATCCGATGATCGAGATCCACGAAGTCCCAATCGCTACGGATCGACCAGCGCCGTCGACGGACCCAGCTTCGAGGTCCGCGAAGGCCAGGTCACCGGCTTCATCGGCCCGAATGCCGCCGCAGAGTGGGCAGGCCCGGTCCCGACCACCGTGGTGGTTGGGCCGGACGGGTCAGCAGTCCTTGAATTCGGTCGGTTCCGACCGCTCGACGCCGTTGCGGTCGTGGCGCGTGCTCGACACGCTCTCGTAGACGGAGCGGCGCACACGGTTGATCCCGCCGAGCGGCTCGTGGGCGGGAAGAGCGTGCCAGGGCGTGAAGCTCAGATCCTCGCCGAGGGCCTTGCGGGCTGGGGACTGGAAGGACTGCGACGGAATGTGGATCGTGGCCACGGTGACGAACGGTGACGCCTTTTCATCCCAGCGAACGGTGGGGTCCTCGACCGGCATCGCCTTCGGGTCGGTCTGCCGCTGGACCATGAAGTCGAAGGTGGCGACGCCCGCCGCCAGCTGGCGGGCCATGGCCTGCTCGAGCCCGTCGTCGGTGTCGACCCCCGTCTGTGGCGCCGGCGCGCCGTTTGGCTGGGGCCGGGCGGAGTACTTCACCGCCAGGGGACCGAGGGCGAACGGCGTCTGGCTCCAGTAGCGGATCTGGAGCGGGTTGCTCACCTCATGGCCGACGGCCCGCACGATCCCGAGCGTTTGCCTCACCCGCCACCGCCTGGGGTCGAAGCTCGGGATGGCGAACAAGACCAAGCCGGCGGTCCCTCTCGCGATCTTGGTGGCGAGCTCCACGTACTCGTTTGCGTTCCGACTGAAGAACGTGTCGCTGTTGGCCAGCACGAAGTCGTGGGTGGTGGCGTCGCGTTCGTTCGCCAGGATCTTCGGGCCATCGACGCCGAGCACCTTGATGGCCATGCCATGGACGTCGTTCTTCTTGTCGGATGCCGCCGTGCGGTTGCTTGCTCTCGACGAGAAGCGGATCCATGCGTCGTACGTCCTCGGTCGGTCGAAAAGGCCGACCCGCAGCTCGTCAGGCAGCCCGTCAAGCACCTCGAACGTCGCGTGCACGCAGCCGTGGGCCTTGGCGTGCTGGTCACGGGTCACGTGGGGCGAGCCGGGCGGGAACGTCTTGGCCAGCCCGACCTCGCTCAGCCGCACCACCTCGTCGATGGCCGCTTCCTCACCCCGACGCATCTGATCGAGCCGGCCCGACGCCAGCTGCTGCAGGACCGTCAAGCCGGGCATCAGCAGGTACTCCGAGCCTCTGGTCATCACCACCGGCGTGCCCTGGTCCAGGCAGAACGGTGCGTGCCCGCTGCTCTGGATGCTGAAGTCCGGGCAACCGCGGCGCCCGTCCCGTTCCCCAGTCGCTGTGGGCAGCCCGGTCAGCGGGTCGAGGAGGCGGTCGCCGAGGATGTAGTCCTTCTGGTTGCCGAGGGCGAAGGCGTTGCCGTCGTTGCACCACTGGCGCTGCACCACCTCGAACTGGCGCTCGATGCTGGCGTTGAAGCAGATGAAGATGAGACCCCGATCGATCTTGTCGTCGGTCTCGCCAGGCGTGAAGTCGGCGAAGGGCTTGCCGTAGGGCATGCCCCGCCGGATGATCCGGTGGGTGGAGGTCATCTCGCTCCCTCCCTCCCATCCGAGGGCGTCGCGGGGGTTGGTGCGGCGGATGTGGGCACCGATCGGGCAGACGTGGCCGTCGAGATCGCTTGTCGTTCCGCGGTACCGGAAGTCGTTGCTCGGATTCTTCTGCGCCTTTGATCCCAGGTAGGCGTCTTCTTCACCCGGTGGGCGGCGCTCGCCGTCCTCGATGGGCATCCCGTCGCGCCAGCGGCCGACGACCTTGGCCGCAGTCAGCTCGTAGAGCTGGTCGTCGGTGAGCGGGGGGTCGTCGGTGAGCGTCGCGCCGTAGGCCACGGCGTCGGCGTGCAGGCGGGCCCGGAAGGCGACGACGTCCTGGTACAGCTTCCGGTACACCATGAACGTCCCGTTGCGCAGGAGTGCGGCGGTGGGGTCCGAGGCCGTCGTCCCGTCCTCGTTGGGTTGGCCGTGCACGAACTCGCCGGGGGCCGCGAACGCCCACGACCCATCCTTCTGCGGTGAGCCGCCCACCGCATCGGTGTCGACGCCGGCGATGGCCGGCTGGCCGAAGCCGTCGGCCCACCCGAAGTGCTCGCGCCGGGCCTCGAGCGCCTCTGCTAGCTGCTCGTGCCTGAGGACGGCGCCAGCGGTGGTGGCCGCAGCCTTCACCTGGGCGACCTCGGCGGTGAAGGCCTCGAAGGCCTCAACGTCCTTCCTGGTCTGGTTCACGGTGACCAGGAGGTGCGCGGTCCCGTCGCCTAGGCCGGCGTCCCACTGGCCGGGTGCGCTCGGACCGCGGTCATCGAGCATCGTGGCGCGCTCGGCCATAGGGACGCGGAACGCATCGGGGAGCAGGGCGAGCGTGGCGGGGTCGACGTCGAGGGCGTCGAGCCCGGCGAAGGTGAAGGCCACGTTCACCGCCGTGGCCGGCCGTCGCTCCCCCCAGTCGGTGGCATCCCGCACGCGAGCAAGGAGGGCGCCGAGCAGGGCGCGCCCGGCCTCAGGGGTGCCGAAGCTGTAGAAGATGTACGTCGCCCTCGATGACGGGTAACCGCGCAGGATGTTGCCCTGGATGTCGCTCAGTTGGAGGTCGGGACATCCAGGTTTCACCATGGTGACGCCTCCAGATAGGCCTTCTGGAGCGCAGCCGGATCGAGCGCCCCGTTTGCGCGTGCAAAGGAATGCAGCCGGTCGCGGTGGGTGGCGGCGTCGTCCACCTCGGCCGGGGTGGCGTCGTAGCCGAGGTAGAAGAGGACGGTGTCGAGCTGGCTGCTGGTCAGGTAGTCGACCTTGGCTTCGATGTTGGTGCCGCCCGGGAAGTTGCGGCAGTGCGACCACACCTTGATCGCCGCCGCACCATCGGCGGCCAGGAGCTTGGCCAGGAAGCTGCCCAGCAGGTCATCGGACGAGGTGTCCTCCTCGGCGGTGACCGCGGCGGTGCAGAGGAGGTAGCTGGAGCGGAGCTTGATCCTCCTCCCGGGTGCGTCCGGCCAGTCGTCGATGACCAGCCACCGTGCCAGGTGCACCTCGGGGACGGCGGCGAACGGGCTGGCGGCGGCTAGTGCCCCGAGGTCGGCCTTCAGCTCAGCCTCGTGGCCGGGGAGGACCGGCGCCAGCGACGTGAAGTAGTACGACCGGCCGTTGCGGCTGCGCCGGCCGGGACCCTTGGCCGCTCGGAACAGCTCTCGGGCGGCGTTCCACGCCTGGCGCAGCGGATCCTGGCCACGCAGCTCGGCCGCTGGGCTCGCTGGGCTCAGCACGGTGTCGAGGGCCCTGGCGAACGCCTCCGGATCGAGGTCCTTGGCCTTGGCCAGCAGGGACTGGTTCGCCGACCGCAGCTCGAGGGCGGCGACCACCTGGGTCGCCGACTCCACCGGGTAGGCGCAGTAGTAGTGGTCCAGGACGAGCTCGTTGGCGCGGATGTACTCCTTGAACGGCTGCACCGGGATGGGCCCGGGGAACCCGTCGGACGTGAACCAGAACGCCTGAATCCCGGACCCGATCACTTTGGAGAAGGCGTCGATGTACTGCTCGAACGTGCCGTTGTAGTTGCTCTCGAACATGAACAGCGGCCGGCGGAGATGCTCGGCGCCCTGCCCGAGGTCAGGGATGCTCCGGATGATCCCCCAGCGTGCGAAGTGGATGAACGAGAGCTTCTTGATGTCGGCCAAGCCCGTTCGGTTGGCCCGGACCCAGAGGAAGACGGCCTCGGTGGCGGGCCACCCCGGGACCCGTACGCCCTTGCCCTCCACCCCGGCGTGGGACGGGAGGCGTGCCCATCCCCGCACCGGTGTGAACACCGTCATGGCCCGGGCGCGGCCGGCCCGGTTGCACTCCTCATCCCGTACGGGCCAGATCGCCCGCTCGGCGGCCGTCAACACCATCCGTCGACCTTCGGGTCCATCAGGACGCCTCCTCGCTGTCGGTGGTGCGGAGCGTATGCGTCATAGGAGACGGCTGCCAGCAGCGGCCATCGGTCCGTCTCGACGATGTCATCGTCCCTTCCCGGTGGTCAGGGAACGACAGCCGCCGGCCACAACGTCCGTGCCTCCGTCCGAAGGGGCCGAGCCTAGCCTGGGCGGCTGCGCGTCGGCCGGCCTCCACGTCCAATCAGGAACCGGCGATTCGACCCACGCTTGCGACCAGCTCGACCACCAGCTGGCTGACCCTGGCGGTCGCCGGTTCCAAGCTCGAGCTCGCCGAACGAGGATCTCACCCTCATGGCGCTATTCAGAGAGTCGTAATGACCGGGCACCACCGACCGGCCAGCCGAGGGGGTAGAACCGCCTGATGAGTGCAGACCTCAGCATTGGCCGCGTGTTTCCCGACCTCGCATTGCCCGATCACGCCGGCAACGAGCGCCAGCTGTCGCAGCTCGCGGGCGACGACCCGGTGCTCCTGCAGTTCTACCGGGGCTGGTGGTGTCCGAAGGAACAGGCTTTCTTCCACGTCCTGGTGGATCTGCAAGCCGAGGCCGAGGTCGCCTACACCCGGTTCGTGTCAGTGAGCATCGATCCACCCGAGACCCAGGCCGCGTTCCGGGCTGGGATCGGTGCCCGATGGACGTTCTTGTCCGACACGCAGCGCTCGTGGATCGCTCAGCTCGGCCTGATGGAGGCCACCGACACCACCCACCGGCCGTACCTGCCGATGGTGTTCACGCTGCGGCCGGATCTCACCATTCACCGTGTCTATGACGGCTACTGGTTCTGGGGTCGGCCGACCAACGAGGAGCTGCGCCAAGACTTCCGGGCCATCAGCCACGCGATCCGCCCCGACTGGGAGAGCCCCAGGCCGTGAGCTGGCTCTGGTTTGACCTCTGCCCGGGGACGGTCACCGATGCGTTGGCGTCAGCGGAACCCAACCGGCGCCCCCGGTTGGGTGTCATGGGCGCGGGGTTCCGGCGGGCCGTTCCTGCCTTTCGACGATCCGGCGGTGGCCCAGGCGACGCGCATGGTGCTGTCCATGCCCCCCGCAGACGTCTTCTCCACCCTGGTGCATGGCGACGATCGCTGCGTCGCGGCGCTGACCGGTTCGATGACAGTCCGGGAGAACTGGCCTACGATCCCTTCACCAACATCTTCCCGACGGGTCGTCCTTCGGGTGGAAGCGGGGATACTGGGGCGCATGCCCGCGCCCGTGGATCCGGTCACCCAGCGCTACGGGGCGGACAACCCCTGGCCCTGGGACCGGTTCCAGCCGAGAGCACGGAGCGCGACAGCCGATGAGTGACCGTTCGATCGCCGACTACGGCCTGTTGTCCGACTGTCATTCTGCCGCGCTGGTCAGCGGGGAGGGCTCGATCGACTGGCTGTGCTTTCCCCGCTTCGACTCCCCGTCGGTCTTTGGTCGCCTGCTCGACCCCGACGCCGGCCACTGGTCGATCCGGCCCGCGTCCGAGTTCGACGTGCGCCGCCGCTACCTGCCTGGCTCGCTGGTGCTCGAGACGCAATTCACTACCGCGGCGGGGATGGTCATGGTCACCGATGCCCTGGTCTTCGACGCCGACGAACGCGGCCACCAGATCGGCTCCAACGCCCCGCACGTGCTGGTGCGGGTGGCCGAGGCCTCCGAGGGCGCGGTGGAGTTGGAGGTCGATTTCTGCCCGCGCCCCGAGTACGGCCTGGTGAGCCCCCGCCTGGAGTGGGTCGACGACGTGCTCGTGTCCCGGGGGGGCGCCGACGTCCTGTGCCTGTCCGGGCCGGCGCCGGCCGAGATCGGGGGCGGGCGGGCCCGGTGGCGGATTGTTCTCGAAAAGGGTGAGCGCTGCGTCTTCGCCCTCCGCCACTCCCAACGCTGGGATCCAGCGGCGAAGCCGTGGTCGGAAAGGCAGACCCGCAAGCGCTTGGACGACACCGTGACGGGTTGGCGCTCGTGGTCAGACCTGCACCAGCACTACCAGGGGCCGGCCCAGGATCTGGTCCATCTCAGCGGCCGGGTGCTGCGTGGCCTCACCTACCAGCCCACCGGAGCCATCGTCGCCGCCCCCACCACCTCGTTGCCCGAACAAGCCGGTGGCTCCAGGAACTGGGACTACCGCTACTGCTGGCTGCGCGACGCCAGCTTCACCCTCGATGCCCTTTGGGTGGCCGCCTGCCCCGACGAGGCTGCCGACTTCGTGCGCTGGATCCTGGAGACGGCGGGGACGTCGCTGCAGCAGGGCCACGGCCTGCAGATCATGTACGGCGTCGGCGGCGAGCATGACCTGTCCGAACGCCAGCTTCCCCATTTGGCCGGCTGGCGGGGCAACAGCCCGGTCCGGGTCGGTAACGGGGCGTGGAACCAGACCCAGATTGACATCTTCGGCGAGCTGCTCGACGCCGTGGTGCGCCTGAAGGACCAGATCGGGACGCTGGCCGAGAGCACGTGCGCGTTCCTGGCCGACGTCGCCGACGCCGCCGCCACAGCCTGGGGCCGGCCCGATTCGGGCATCTGGGAGGGCCGGGGTGAGCCCCGTGACCACCTGTACTCGAAGCTGATGTGCTGGGTCGCTCTCGACCGGGCGGTGGTGCTGGCGGAGTGGATCGGCCGGGACGACCGGGTCGCCGAGTGGTCCGGCCATCGGGAGGAGATCCGCGCCGCCATCCTCGATCACGGCTGGAACGACGACGTCGGGGCTTACACCCAGTCATTCGGCAGCGACATCCTCGACGCCTCGTGCCTCATGATGGTCATCACCGGCTTCCTGGGCGTGGACGACCCCCGCATGGCTGCCACCATCGAGAAGGTGGCGGTCGACTTGGCCGCGCCCTGCGGGCTGCTCTACCGCTACACCGGCGACGACGGCCTGGGCGGTGGCGAAGGGGTCTTCATCATCTGCACGTACTGGTTGGTCCAGTGTCTGGCCGCCGCCGGCCAAGCCGACCGGGCCACCGAGCTCTTTGAGCGGGCCACGGCCTACGCCAACGACCTCGGGCTGCTGAGCGAGGAGGCCCACCCCGCCACCGGGGAACTCATGGGAAACTTCCCCCAGGCTTTCAGCCACGTCGGCCTGGTAAACGCGGCGTGGGCATTGTCAAACATGGCTCCCGTCGTCGGCACCGCCTGAGGGTCGAAGCGGTAGCCGACGCCCCACAGCGTGACGATGAACGCCGGGGGGGCCGGATCGGGCTCGATCTTCTCCCGGAGACGTCGGACGTAGACGGTCACGGTCGACAGATCGCCGACGGTGTAGCCCCAGATCGCTTCGAGCAGCTCCTCTCGTCTGAATGCACGCGCCGGATGCGCTGCCAGGAACGGGCCACCAGCTCGTTGGCACACACGGGGCCTGGGCACGTAGTCGTCGGCACCAAGCCGCAGGCCCCATGTCCGCTCCTGATCGTCGGCCAGGGGGCTGATCATCACCACCGGGACGTCGCTGCAGGCCCGCAGCCGTTGGAAGCTGAGGCGCTCCCCCCGGGGCCGGCTGCACTCAAGATGTTGCGCCCTCTGCTGGACGGCCATCCCGGCCCAACCCATCTTATCGGCTCCACGTGGCCACTTCTTACAGAACGCGGACAAGTCCGCTGAATCCGATGGGGGGTCGATGGCGCCGTGGAAGGGTACTGAGGTGCCTGGACCGCCGATGACGCGACGTTGCCGGTTGGACGCTCGGCTCGGGCACATACAGGCGAGGAGGTAGGCGGTCGTGCCCTCGACCAGACGTCTCTTGAGCAGTGCCCAGGCCGAAGCCCGCATCCATGAGCGGTCGTTCCCCGACGACGCAGACGCCCACCTCGGCATCCGGTGAGCGTGACCCGCTGCGGCCCGGTCGGGCCGACACCCAGCACCCGAATATCCGGCCAGCACCTCGCGGCCGCCGGCAGCCTCGCCGTTTCCACCTCAGGAGCCAACCTGTGACCGCCTACCGGACCACCGCCCCCTCCCCATCCGAACCGGCTCCCGACCATCCCGTCGATGCCCGCCTCCTGGCCCGGGGCCTGGCCGTCATACGCATCCTCCTCGGCTTCACCATCCTCTCCAACGGGCTGGCCAAGCTCTTCGGGTTCCACGAGGTGGCGTTCGGCCCGGTCGTGGCGAACCTCATAAGCCGCCCCGATGCCCGCTCCATCCTCGACGTCGAGGTGAACAAGAACGCCAAGCACCTGCTGCCCCTGATCGGGCGGATCACCAACAGCCTCGTCCTCCCCCACTTCGGGCTGTTCGGCTGGGCCCTCACCGTCGTCGAGCTAACCGCCGGCCTGCTGCTCGTGCTCGGCCTGCTCCCCCGCGTCGGCGCCCTCATCGCTCTCGGCCCGATCGTGTTCCTCTTCTTCGTCTACCTGTCCAATGACCGGTGGCTACCCGAACAGTTCCTCCTGCTGGTCCCCGTCCTCGTCCTGGCCGTCGTGCCCTCCGGCTACGCCTGGGGCCTCGATGAACGCCTCGGCCGACACCCGACACGCTGGCCCCTCTGACCGACAGCCCTGAGTCCCCGGGTCTGCTCACCCCTTCAGCCCTTCAGCCCTTCAGCCCGGTCGGCACGTTGGTGTCCTCGGGAGACAGCGTGCCCCGAAGCGGCGCTGCGAGGGCAGCCGTCACGACATGTCGGCAGGCATAGGAGCAGTGAATTGGGCGGGGCGACGCCTTCCGCCCCGGCCGCGACCGTCCACATGGTGGGATCGCCGGCCGAGCGCGCATGGCGGTGATCCACGCTCACCCCCGGCGGCCTCCTTGCCGTCCTCCGGCCCGGCCAGGCTGGCGGGCGTCCGGCCGAGGAGGGCCACGGGTGACGAGGGCGCTCAGCCCGCCTGGAGGCCTCCGATGCTGGCGACCAGCAGGCCGCGGGCAGCCAGGGCGGTGAGGAGGGCGGGGAGGGCAGCCAGGGTGGGGCGGCGGTCGGGGGCTCCGCCGTCGTGGGCCAGCAGCACGTCGCCGGGACGGGCGGCGGCGGCCATGCGGGCGGCGGCGGCCATGCGGGTGGCGGCCGCGCCTGCCGGGGGGTGGGTGAGGTAGTGCTCGAGGCAGCCGTGCCACCGGGCCACCTCCCAGCCCCCGGCCAGCAGCTCGGCCCGGGAGGCGGCGCCCTCGAACCCGTAGGGGACCCGCACCAGGCGGGGCCGGGCGCCCCGGCCCAGGCCCAGCGCCGAGATGGCGGCGGCCCCACCCTCGAGCTGGACCCGCACCCCGGCCCGGTCGAGCCGGTCGAGGCGCTCGTGGCCGAGGGTGTGGTTCGCCACCTCATGGCCCTCGGCCACCATGCGCCGCACCAGGTCGGGATGGGCGGCGACGCCGCGGCCGACCACGAAGAAGGTGGCATGGGCCCCGTGGGCGGCGAGGAGGTCGAGCACCAGCGCGCTGAAGCGGGGGTCGGGTCCGTCGTCGAAGCTGAGGCCCACGGCCGGACGCCGGCTGGGCACGCTGGTGAAGCCGAGGTGGTGACCCCGCGCCTCGGTGGTGGCGCCGACGACGCCGGCCAGCCCCATCACCCCGCCGAGGGCGGCACCGAGCACCGCCCGCCGGGAACGCACGAGCCGAGTGTGCCAGTGCCACCACCATCGTGGCCGTCACCTACGCCGAGGGCGGGGTGATGGCGGCCGATCGGCGGGCCACCGCCGGCAGCTCCATCGCCCAGCGCGACGTCCGCAAGCTGCACGCCGCCGATCGCCACTCGGGCATTGCCATCGCCGGGTCGGCCGGCTTCGGGCTCGAGCTGATCCGGCTGTTCCAGCCGGGGCGCCGACTCGACCAGCGTCACCTGCACCCCGAACCGGGCGTACACCTCGGCCAGCTCGCAGCCAATCGGGCCCCCACCCAGGATGATCAGCGGGGCGGGGTGCTCCTCCGTGCTCAGCGCCTGATCGCTGGTCCAGGTCGGGACGGTGTCGAGGTCCGGAACCGGCGGGTGGATGGACCCGCTCCCGGTGCCGATCACCTCGGCGTCGAGGATCCGGCCGAACACCGACGGCGAGTCGAAGCGGGGGAAGCACAGCCAGTCGACCGAACCCTCCCCGCTGACCAGGGCCGCCGAGTGGCAGTCGGACAGCATGCCGTAGTCGGCAATCGCACGGTCGGTCACGTT
>JBBSHM010000064.1:0-14234 GCA_038253125.1 Acidimicrobiales bacterium | reverse complement strand
CTTGGCGTTCCCCACCGCGGCAAGCTCCGCCGCCCGCCCCGCCAACCCCTCCACCTTCGAACTCGCCACCCGACTCCCGTCCCAAGACAGCGACAACCGCCGCCCGCACACAGAGCCTAGCTTAGCGACAACCTAACCCCCATTGGTGCTCCAATGCCAGGGTTCAGACGGGAGGTTGCTGAAACCGAAACGGCCAGCGTTGGCAGCCATCCACTGCCAGGCGGGGTTGGAGTGGGAGGAGATCAGTGAGCCACGGTTGGTGAAGTCGATGGCCAGGCCGCGTTCGTGCATGGACGAGCCGGGCTTGGCGGTGGGCGGCGAGCATGAGGAAGCCGGCTCCTCGTAGATGTTGTAGTTGCTCGAGCCGCAGTTGGCGCGGCGGGTCTGGATCTGCTGGTCGGACGAGCGGTAGCCGCCGCCGCCGAGCTGAAGGCCGGCGCTGTCGGATGCCGACAGGAGGCTGGCGAGCTGGCCGGCGATCGAGGATGAGACGGTTATCCCACGGACTGTGCTGAGGCCGGGGCCGGCGGGGGCGGTCGGCACCGCCCGCGGCGGTCCGGGCTGCGGACGTGCCAGCAGGATCGGCAGCTGCAGCTGGGCCGGCGCACCGCCGCCCTGGCCTCCACCGGCCTGGCGGGGAACCGCCTGCGCCAAGGCGGGCGGAAGCGGAGGCAGCAGGCGGGTTAAGCGTGCCGTTTCGGCCGCCTGCTGGGCCAGGAGCTCGGCCCGGCGCCGGGCGGCGGCCTCGGCGTCCTGGCGGGCGATGGCATCGCTGAGCTGAGCGTCGGAGGCGGCCAGCGAGTCGACCTCGTTGGCGCCGGAGGTTACCTTGGCCTCGAGCGAGCTGGCCACCGAGGTCTGGGTGGCCTGGAGGTTCTGGAGGTTCGTGAGCTGCGCGTCGCTGGCCGCCCGGCGGTCGGCGGCGTCCTTCGCCGACTTGGCGGCCCGGCGGCGGGCAACAGCGAGGTCGGCGCGGGCTCCCCGCACCTCGTCCAGCTTGTCGGCCGATCGCCCGATGCGGATGTCGGCGTACACCAGCGAGCGGGAGATGTCGCCAGCGGTGGACACGTTGGACAGCTCGATGGTGCCGGGAGCCGGGCTGGTGTAGGCGTGGATGGCCTGGCCCCGCAGGCCCACGAGGGCGGCTCTGAGCCGTTCCTCGCCGACGGCGAGCTGCCGGTCGGCTGACTCGGCCTCCAGCGCAGCCCGCCGTTCGGCCTCGGCCGCCTGGGTGGCCAGGTCCGTGGTGTCGGTCACCGAGGCGTCGAGGGCGTCCAAGGCCTTCTGTACCTCCTGGTCTGAGGCCTTCAGCACGTCGAGGCGGGCCGCCGCCTCGGCCTTCTTGCGCCGCACGTCGGCCTGATCGCTCCTGGCGTCGGCGCCAGCGGGCACCGCCGGGGCGGCCAGCGTCAGCGCCGAGGCGGCGACCAGCAGCCGGAGCCACGGACCACGCCGACTGGGAGCCCCAGGTCTGCGAGCGCGGGCCACGGGTCTGGAACCCTAACAGGACCGGCCTCCCGCCCTCCCGACACCACGCTTCGGGGTGCAGCGCGTCGGGTAGGCGAACTGAGAACCATAGGGATTCGCACAGCTCGCCAACCTGAAGCCTCGAGGAGACCGCAGTGAAGCGCTTGTTCACCAATGGAGCGATCCTGCTCATGGCCGTGGCCCTGGCCGGGTGCGGTGGAGGCAGCGACCACAACGCCCAGGACGTGACGTTCGCCAAGGACATGGTGCCCCACCACGAGCAGGCCGTTGTCATGTCCGACCTGGCGCTGGCCCAGGCCGGCAGTCCGGAGGTGAAGGACCTGGCCACCCGGATCAAGGCGGCTCAGGCGCCGGAGATCTCGACCATGAAGGGCTGGCTCACCGACTGGAACGCCACGCCGACCGACATGGGGGGCATGGGTTCGATGAGCATGAACGGCATGGTGAGCGACGACGGCCTTCAGAAGCTCAGAGGAGCATCCGGAGCGCAGTTCGACCGGATGTTCCTCCAGGACATGACCGGCCACCACAAGGGCGCGGTCGAGATGGCCAAGGCCGAGCTTGACAAGGGGAAGTTCCCGGCCGCACAGAAGCTGGCCCGTGACATCACCACCAGCCAGGAGAAGGAGATCGGCGAGATGAGCCAGCTCCTGGGCCGCGTACCCGCCTGAGGTCAGCCCTGCTGGAGGACCGCCTCGACTTCGAGGTTGATCTTGATCTTCTCGCCCACCAGGGCGCCGCCGGTGTCCAGCTTCACGTCGAAGCTAAGGCCGAAGTCGCGCCGGTTGACCTCGGTGGCGGCGCTGAAGCCGGCCCGGGTGCCGCCCCACGGGTCAGCCGAGGTGCCGTTGTACTCAAGGCGCATCGCGACCGACCGGGTCACCCCCCGGATGGTGAGGTCGCCCTCGACCTCGAAGTCGTCGCCGTCGGGCCGCACCGCGGTGGAAACGAAGGTGATGGTCGGGTGGTTCTCGACGTCGAAGAAGTCGGCCGAGCGCAGGTGGGTGTCGCGCTGCTCGTCGTGGGTGTCGACGGAGGCGGCCTGGATGGTGGCCTCGACCTTGGCGCCGGAAGAGTCGGCCGAACCGACGTTGATGGTGCCCGCAAAGGCGCTGAAGCGGCCCTTGACCTTCGAGACCACGAGGTGGCGGGCGACGAACTCGACGGACGAGTGAGCAGGGTCGATGTTCCAGGTGCCGGCCTGCGGGAGCGTTGCGACTGTCATGGTTCCTCCAGAGTTGGTGGTCAGATGATTGCACATGCAACTGACTCCAACGGGCTGAAGCGGAACAGCATTCCCAGGTGGGAAACTCGTCGAGCGTGGACGACCCGCGGTGGCTCAGCCAGGACGAGATGCGGGCCTGGCGCGCCCTGCTGGGTGCTCAGCACCGCCTGCACAGGGTCCTCGACCTCGAGCTCCAGGCGGCCCTCGGCACCAGCCTCCAGGACCACGAGGTTCTCATCGTCCTGTCCGAGCAGCCTGACGGCGCCTGCCGGATGGCCGACCTGGCCGACCTGCTCGCCCTGTCGCGCTCGGGTCTGACCCGTCGGGTCGATCGCATGGCCGGCAGCGGCCTGGTCAGCCGAAGACGCTGCTCATCTGACGGCCGCGGGGTCTTCGCCCGGATCACCCAGAGCGGACGGCAGGCGCTCGAAGCCGCCACGCCGGTGCACGTCGCCGGCGTCCGCCGCCACTTCGTCGACGTGCTCAGCGCTGGAGAGCTGGCCTTGCTGGCCGAGGCCTTGGAGAAGGTGGCGGCCAGCCCCTGAGCCGAAGCCGGTTCAGGGCTCGCCGGGACCCGGGCCGGTGGCGACCGGCCTACCGCTCGCCGCCCAGCCCTCAGTGCCGTCGGAGACGTTGAGGACGTCCCAGCCGAGCTGGAGGCGCAACGCCTCGGCGGCGCTGCGGGACCGGCCGCCGTGGGCGCAGATCACGTAGAGCGGCCGGCCTGCGGGCACGTCGTCGAGCCGCCCACCCAGCTCGGGCAACGGCACCAGCACCGCACCGGGCACGTGCTTGTTGAGGTACTCGTCGGGGTTGCGGACGTCCAGCACGCTGGCCCCGTCCCGCCACGCCGCCTCAAAGGCCACCAGGCCGACCTCAGGCACCACCACCGCATCCTGCGTCATGGAGACAACCTTTCCACGATCCAGGCCCGTGACCCGTTGCGCCGGTAGCGGAGCCGGTCGTGCAGGCGGCTCCGGCGGCCCTGCCAGAGCTCGACCTCGTCGGGAACGATCCGGTAGCCGCCCCAGTGCGGGGGGCGGGGCACCTCGCCTCCGGCGAATCGGGCCTCGGCTTCGGCCACGGCCGCTTCGAGCGCCGCCCTGTCCGCCAGAACCTGGCTCTGGGCGCTGGACCATGCCCCGATCTGGCTGGCCCGGGGACGGCTGGCGAAGTAGCCGTCGGACTCCTCGTCGGTGGTGGGTCCGGCGCGGCCGGTCACACAGACCTGGCGGTGAACGTCGTCCCACCGGAGCAGGGCGGCACAGCGGGGGTTGGCGGCCAGCTCGCGACCCTTGCGGCTGCGACGGTTCGAGAAGAAGACCAGCCCGGCCGCCGAGATGCCCCGCAGCAGAACCGTTCGGCTGGACGGGATGCCCGTGGGGCTGGCGGTGGACACGACCATGGCCCCCGGCTCGGCGACACCTCTGGCCACCGCCTCGTCGAGCCAGCCGGCCACGGCGTCGAGCGGCTCCGCAGGCAGGTCGGCCTCGGCCAGGCTGCCCCAGTCGTAGTCGGTGCGGATGCTGGAGATGTCGGGCACCTCCCGAATGGTCCCACGGCCGCTCAGTGCGGGGTGAGCAGGCCCATCTCGGTGGCCCGGGACAGGGCGCCGAAGCGGCTCTGCACCTCAAGCTTTGAGTAGATGTGCTGGAGGTGGGTCTTGACGGTTGCGTCGGATACGTAGAGGGCGCGGGCGATCTGCTTGTTTGAGTGGCCCTGAGCCAGGAGGCCAATGACCTCGAGCTCCTTCGCCGTCAACGGCCCGCCCTCGTCGCCAACAGCCGCGTGGGTCCCGTCCGGCGGGGGACGGCCGACGATCGGCTCGGGTTCGGCCGCCCAGGAGCGTCCGAGCTCGGGCCCGACCACCCGCTCGCCCCGGCCGACCCGGGCCAGGGCGTCGGACAGCTCGTCGGCGCCGACCGACGCCAGGAGGAGGGCGTCGGTCCCCGCCGCAAACAGGACGCTGACCATGTCCGGGGTGGAGGTCGGCGACGACGGGACCAGAACCAGGACCTTCGGCGGGGAAAGGCCGTGCTTGGCGCTGCGCACCGCGGCTGGGCCCAGACCGTCGAGCGGCGAGCCGAAGACGACGAGGTCGACGCTGCGCAGGCGCACCAGCAGGAGGCCCTCGCTCACCTTGGCCGCCTGGCCCACGACGTCGATGCCGCCCTTTGACAAGACGCCGGCCAGGCCGAGGCGCACCAGCGGCCACCGGTCGACCACGACCGCAGTCGCCGGCACGCCGCCCTCCACAGCCGCCGAGCCTACCGACGTGCCGCTTCCGGGCCTCGGGTGGCCGCGGCTCTGGGCCTTGAGTGTCAACCCTGGCCATGCCGAACGGGTGGTGCCCTGTCTGGTCAGCGGCGGCCTCAGATCATCCTGTTGGGCGATGGCGGCCGAGGCGGTGGGGCCGGAAGATGGTGCACATGACCTCGAAGGGTGCGCTTGACACGATCAGGGCCGACAAGCGGGCGGAGGAGGACCTGGTCCGGCACCACCTGCCCCTGGTGCAGTATCTGGTGGCCGAGCTCGCCAACCGGGTCCCCCGCCACGTCAGCCGCTCCGATTTGATCTCGGCCGGCATGGTGGGCCTGGCCCAGGCCGCCCGATCCTTCGACCCCGCACGGGGCATCGCCTTTGACCGCTATGCATCCCAGCGCATACGAGGCGCCCTGCTGGACGAGTTGCGCAGCCGCGACTGGGCCAGCCGCACCGTGCGGGCCAAGGCCCGGACCGTCTCGGCGGCCACCGACCAGCTCACCTCGCGCCTCGGCCGCACGCCCACCACGGCCGAGGTGGCGGCGCGGACGGGCATGGAGGTCGCCGCTGTCGACCGGCTGGCCGACGACGTCCACCGGGCGGTCGTCCTGAACTACGAGGCGCTCGGCGCCTCGGGTGACGGCGAAGCGGTGATGGCTGCCGACGAGGCCGGCCCTGAGACGGCACTCCTCGAGCGGGAGCGCACCGCCTACCTGATCGACGCCGTCGCCTCGCTGCCTGAGCGCCTGCGCCGGGTCATCGTCGGCTACTTCTTCGAGGAGCTGCCGATGCTGGCGCTGGCCGACGAGCTCGGGGTGTCGGAGAGCCGTATCAGCCAGATGCGTGCCGAGGCCCTGGCACTGATGAAGGACGGCATGAACAGCCAGCTCGAGCCCGACCTGGTGGTGGAACAGCGGCCCGAAGGGCGGGTGGCCAAGCGCAAGGCCGCCTACTACGCCTCGATCTCGGGCTGTTCGGACTTCCGCGGCCGTCTCAGCGGCGAACAGGCCGGTCGGGGCCAGCTGCTCTCGCTGGGCGCCCGCAAGAGCGCCTGAGCCTGTCAGGCGGCCTTGGCCTCCAGCACCTCGACCACGAACCACAGCGTCTCACCCGGTGCGATGTCGGGAGGGGACCCGGCGTCTCCGTAGCCCAGCTCGGGAGGTATCCCGAGGAGGCGTTGACCCCCGACCTTCATTCCGGGGATGCCCTTCTGCCAGCCTTCGATCACGCCGTTCAGGGGGAACTCGGCCGGCTGATTGCGGCTGTAGGACGAGTCGAAGATCTTCCCGGTCGAGCACGAGACCCCGATGTAGTTGACCTTGAGGCTCTGATCGGCGGTCACCACCGCACCCGTTCCGGCCTTGAGGTCCTCGGCGACGAGCTGGGTGGGCGGCGGGCCCACCTTGACCGGCACCGCTGGCGCCCCCGGGGGCAGCGGGTCGGCCACCGCCAGACAGGGCTTGCCGGCTGCCGACTCCGGCCGGACCTCGCTCGACGGGGTGGAGCCGGCGGTGGTGGACTCGGTGGCGGGCACCGTCGTTGAGGGCCTAGTGGCCAGATCCGTCGAGCCGTTGCCCTTGACGAGGAACACTGCGATCACACCGACCGCGGCGATCACCGCCAAGACGCCGACGACCGAGAGCCGTCGCTGGCGGAGCCGTCGACGCCTGACCAACTCAGCAGCGCGGGCCGCCCTCGCCGCCCGTGACTTCCTGAGCTGCTGGCGATCCGGCTTCCTGGGCACTCTTCACGAACCTAACAAGGGCGTGACGGGACAGGATGTCGGCATGACCATCCTCAACGAGGCGGCCCGGGCCGCCCTCTCCGCCGGCCACCTCGCACATCTCGTCACCCTCGACCCTGACGGCGCGCCGCAGGTGTCGGTGGTGTGGATCGGCGTCGAGGGCGACGAGGTGGTGTCGGCCCACCTCTTCGCCACGAAGAAGATCCGCAACTGCCAGCGCGACCCGCGGGTCGCCATCTCCCTCGAGACCGGCGGCCGCAACGAGATGGGCCTCGACAACTACCTGGTGGTGCACGGCACCGCCCGGGTCCAGGACGGCGGAGCACCCGAGCTTCTCCAGCGCCTGGCCGACGTCTACCTCGGACCTGGGGTCACGTTCCCGCCCATGCCGGAGCCGCCGCCCGGCTACGTGCTGCGCACCACCCCGACCCGCGTCCTCGGCGTCGGCCCCTGGGGATGAGGGCATACCGATTCGTCCGCTAGAGCAGCGGCTCGGGCAGCGGCTCGGAGTGGACCAGGGCAAGGCGCTGGGTGGGGCGGGTGAGGGCGACGAAGAGGCTGCGGAGGCCCTGGGCCGACTCACGCACAAGCCGGGCCGGCTCGATCACCACGACGGCGTCGAACTCCAGGCCTTTCACGGCCTCGACCGGCAGGATCGTGACCCCGACGGTGAGATCGCTGCGCACCGAGGCCACCTGGTGGGCGACCCCGCCGGCCGCCAACGCCCCGCTGGTGGCTGAGATCAGCGACCGGGGCACGACCACCGCCACGGTGCCGGCCTCGACGGCCTTCGCCTCGGCGGCCACCGTGCCGGCCACGACGTCCTCCCAGAGCTCATCCTGGCCGACCGGCACCCGCAGCGGCTCGGCGTCGCCCGTGCGAACCGACTCGGGCACGGCGAGCCAAGGTGCGGCCAGAGCCAGCACGCGGCCGGCCAGCTCCATGATCTCCGCCGGAGTGCGGTAGTTCACCGACAGGTCCACCTGCTGGACCCCGCGCCGGGTCGGGAGGTGGGCCAGCTGGTCTTCCCATCGGCGGGGGGCGAAGGGCCCGGTGGCCTGGGCGATGTCACCGACGATGGTCATCGATCCGGAGAGCGACCGGCGGCTGAGCATGCGCAGCTGCATCGGGGAGAGGTCCTGGGCCTCGTCCACGACGATATGGCCGAACGTCCGCAGCTCCGGCTGGTCGTCCTGGCCGCCGACCTGGCGTGGACGGGTGGTGGCGCCGAGCAGCGCACGGGCCTCATCCAGCAGGGGCAGGTCGGCGTCGGTCCACCGCGCCGCGGCCACCGACGCAGAGCGGTGCCGCACCAGCAGCGCCCGTTGTTCGGGGCCGAGCCAGCGCGAGGCGGCCAGCTCGAGCAGGGGGACGGCGCCGAACAGGTCGTGCAGCAGCTCCTCTGAGGTGAGGACCGGCCACATCCGGTCGAGGGCCTCGGCGAGCGGCGGCAGGCGCCGCAGCTCCCGGGCCAGCTCGGCCAGGTCGCGGCGGGGCGGGTCGGAGCCGTCGCCGTCGGGCAGCAGGCCGGCGTTGCGAGCCCGCTCCTGGGCCGAGTCCAGCTTGGCCCCGAGCACCCGGGCCAGTCCCTGCTCCACCACCTTGCGCCGGGCGTTGTGCGACCCACCCCGCCGCTTGGCCTGGCTCACCACCTCGACCGAATCGGCCACCGAGAACGTGAGGAGGTACGAGCCGTAGGGCACCCGCACGTCACGACGCAGCGGCCGCTGCCGGTCAGCGACGGCCTTGGCCAGGACACGGGCCATGCGGGACTCGCCCTTCACCCGGGCGGCGGCCACCGTCTCCTCGACCACCTCAGGGATCCCGTGCACCAGGCCCCCGATGGTGGACAGCTCCACGCCGCTCTCACCCAGGCTGGGCAGGACGTGCTCGATGTAGCGCAGGAACAGAGGGTTGGGGCCGACTACGAGCACCCCCTGGCGCTCAAGCGGGAAGCGGTGGGTGTAGAGCAGGTAGGCGGCGCGGTGCAGGGCCACGGCTGTCTTGCCCGTCCCTGGGCCGCCCTGCACGACCAGCACCCCAGCCAGCGGAGCCCGTATCACCTCGTCCTGCTCGCGCTGGACGGTGGCCACGATGTCGCGCATGCGGCCCGTGCGGCTGCGGTCCAGGGCCCGGAGCAGGACGGTGGAGCCACCGACGCCCAGGCCGGCGGCGGGGCCGTCACCGCCGAACAGCTCGTCCTCGAGATCGGTGACCTCGCGGCCCCGGGTCAGGAAGTGGCGCCGGCGGGCCAGGCCCATCGGATGACGGCCCGTGGCCCGGTAGAACGGTTCGGCGACCGGAGCCCTCCAGTCGACTACCAGCGGCTCCTGATCATCGTCCGACACGGCCAGGCGCCCGATGTGGAACGCCTCGGTCCCGTCGCCCAAGCCGTGTTCGCCCCCATTGGTGTCTATGCGGCCGAAGATGAGGGGCTCGTCGCCGATCTCCAGCTGGCCGAGCCGGGCCAGGCTGGTGCGCACAGACACGTCACGCTCGGTTATCGACTGGGGCGTGCCTAGCCCCCGCTGGGCGAAGGCGTCTCCGAGCATCAACCGGGCCGCATCGCGCGTCGCTTGGAGGCGGGCGTAGGCGTGATCGACGTACTGCTGCTCACTTCCTCGCTCCGGGTGCGACACGCTCCCCTGGGCTCCCTTCCCTGGCCAATGGCGGCCGGATATCTTCGCACCACCCAGCGAGCGCTGTGCAACCAGCCCGCACCACACCGGCTGCTCCTCCACTCGGAACGGCCCGCTGGCCTACCTTGTCGCAGCGATGTGGGCCGCCGATGCTGCGTATCTGGCCGCCTGCCGGGGCGAGCGGGCGGCGACGCCTCCGGTGTGGTTCATGCGCCAGGCTGGCCGGTCCCTGCCCGAGTACCGGGCGGCTAAGGGCTCGCTGAACATCCTCGACGCCCTGCGTGACCCGGCGCTGGTGGTCGAGCTCACCCTCCAGCCGGTGCGCCGGCTCGGCGTCGACGCCGCCGTCCTCTACTCCGACATCGTGGCGCCGGTGGCCGCCATCGGCTTCGGCGTCGAGATCCGGCCCGGCGTCGGGCCGGTCGTCGAGCACCCCTTCCGGGAAGAGGCCGACCTTGACCGCCTCCGGCCGCTGGTACCCGAGGAGGACTGCCCGTGGCAGGCCGCGGCCGTCCGGCTGCTGGCCTCCGAGCTGGACGTCCCCCTCATCGGCTTCGCCGGCGCCCCCTTCACGGTGGCCTCCTACCTGGTCGAGGGCGGCCCCAGCCGTGAGCAGGCCCGCTCCCGGGCGTTGATGCGGTCGAGGCCCGAGCTGTGGGCCGCCCTCCTCGACCGCCTGGCCGATCTCGCCCTGGCCAGCCTGCGCAGCCAGGTCGAGGCCGGCGCCGCCGCCGTCCAGCTGTTCGACTCGTGGGCCGGCTCGCTGTCAGCCGCCACTTACCGCCGCCACGTCCTGCCGGCCAGTCGCAAGGTGCTGGAGGGGCTGGCCGACCTCGGCGTGCCCCGCACCCACTTCGGTGTGGGCACCGGCGAGCTGCTGGGCGCCATGGCCGAGGCCGGGGCCGACGTCCTCGGCGTCGACTGGCGGGTGCCGCTGGACGAGGCGGCCGCCCGGGTGCCCGGCAAGGTGCTGCAGGGCAACCTTGACCCGACGGTGCTGCTGGCCGACGCCGCCTCGGTGGAGGCCGAGGTGAAGGCCGTTCTCGAAGCCGGCCGTCGCGCCCCGGCGCATGTCTTCAACCTCGGCCACGGCGTGCTGCCCGAGGTGGACCCCGACGTGCTCGCCCGGGTCGTCGATCTTGTTCATTCCGGACTCGGCCTCGCCGATACCGGCTGACGAGTGATCCACGGGAGCAGGCAGCCTCGCCCGACCATCGTGGTGGTCGGCGCCGGCATCGCCGGGCTGGCGGCGGCATGGGAGGCGGCCGACGCCGGCGCCGAGGTGGTTCTGCTCGACGCCGACTGGCGGGCCGGCGGGAAGCTGGCCTCGACCAGCCTGCTGGGCCGGCGGATCGACACCGGCGCGGATGCGTTCCTGGCCCGTCGACCCGAGGGCGTCACCTTCGTTCAGGACGTCGGTCTCGGCGGCTCGCTCGCCAGCCCCGCCACCTCATCGGCGCTGGTCTGGAGCCGGGGTCGGCTCCAGCGGCTGCCGGAAGGGCTGCTTCTCGGGCTGCCGTCCAACCTGGCGGCCGTGGCCCGCAGCAGGGTCCTGTCGCCGCTCGGCGTGGCCCGCGCCGGCCTGGACCTGGTGCTGCCCGGGCCGCCGGTCAGCTCGGACGTGGATGTCGCCGTCGGGCCGCTCGTCCGCCGCCGCCTCGGGGCTGAGGTGCACGACCGCCTGGTCGACCCGCTCCTCGGCGGCATCAACGCCGGTGACAGCGACCAGCTGTCGCTTCAGGCCGGCGTGCCCCAGCTGGCCACCGCCCTGTCGGGCCACCGCAGCCTGCTGGCGGCGGCCTGGCTGGGCCGGCGGCGCCAGCGCAGGGCCGAGCCCATCGGCCCCGTCTTCTCCTCGGTGAAGGGCAGCCTCGGCCGCTTCGCCGACCAGGTGGCCAGGCTGCTGGTCGAGCGCGGCGTCCAGGTCGTCCTCGGCTTCCGAGCCGAGCGGCTGGACAGGCGGACCAGGGCCGGGGAGCCGAGCGGCTGGAGCGTGGTGAGCGACTCCGGCGCCCGCTTCCAGGCCGATGCCGTGGTGCTGGCCGTGCCCGCCGGCCCGGCCGCCTCGCTCCTCGAACCCCACGCCCCCGCCGCCGCGGCCAGGCTGGGCGGCATCGCCTCTTCCAGCGTCGCCATGGTCTGCCTGGCGTACCGGGCGGGCGAGGTCGGCACGCTCCTGGACGGCAGCGGCTTCCTGGTCCCCCGCCGGGACCGTCGGCTGATGACGGCGTGCTCGTGGGCGTCGTCGAAGTGGCCCGAGGTGGCGGCGCCGGGGATTGTGGTGCTGCGGGTATCGGCCGGCCGGGCCGGTGACCCCCGGGCGCTGACCCTGGCCGACGACCTGCTGGCGGCCAAGCTCCACCGCGAGCTCGTCGAGGCCCTCGACATCTCAGGCGACCCGGTGGCCCGCCACGTGACCCGGTGGATCGACGCCTTCCCCCAGTACGCCCCTGGCCACGCCGAGGTCGTGGCCGCCGTCGAACAGGGTCTGCCGCCCGGCCTGGAGGTGGCCGGAGCCACCTACCGGGGTGTCGGCGTGCCCGCCTGCATCGGCTCGGGCCGCGACGCCGCACGACGGGCGCTGGCGGCAGCCGGGGACGACCAGGATCCCTAGTAGCTGCCTGTGGAAGGCATTCAAGGACGCGGCACTGATCTAACCTTTGTATGTGGACCACGAGGAAATGTCGAACCTGAAGAGGCTGTGGCGAAGCCTGGCCGATGAGCCCCTCGACCCGGTTGCCGACATCGATCGCTACGTGCAGCTCTACGATTTTCCCGGCTGGAACGAACACTACGACCCGGTGGCTGAGCTGTGCCGGGTGGTCGACTGGTCTGTCGCTGGATCGGTGCAGCTCCTCTCTGGATTTCGAGGGGTTGGCAAGACCACTGAGCTCTTCCGGCTGCGCCACGAGCTGCAGGACCAAGGCTATGTCGTGGTCTACCTCGACACGCTGGGCTGGCTGGACCAGTCGAAACCTCTACGGCCGCTCGACTTCTTCGCCAGCCTGTCCGTCGGCCTGCTGGCCGAGCTTGAGGATGCTGGTCTGCTTGAGGGCCTGAGGGAACGAGATGGCCTGGTGCACAGGTTGAACGGTTTCCTCAGCGGCATCAAAGAAGTGAAGGCTGGCCCCGTCACCTATGACGTGAGGGCGGCCAGGGAGGCCCTGCGCTCTTTCCGTGATCGTCTGGACGAGGCTGCCGATGAGCAGGAGAGCTCGCAGCTGGCCGAGCTACACGAATTCTTCGGGTCCACCCTCAACCAAGTGGCCGATGAGGTGGGAGCCCGGGGCAAGGTCGTAGTTCTCGTCGACTCCATCGAGAAGCACACCACAGGCTCTCAGCCGGAGGAGTTCCACCGAGCGGCGCGACGCCTCTTCACCGACTACGTCAGCTGGCTCCGCTTCGACGACACCCACCTCGTCTACACCGTTCCACCGTACCTGACGATGTTGCAGGGCGGCCATGACGCCTCGGTTCACACCTTCTACGCCAACCGTCTGCGCGATCGAGATGGTTCGCCTGTCCAGGTAGGTCTCGACGCTTACGCGCAGGTGATCGGTCGCCGCTATCCTCGCTGGTTGGAGTTGCTTGGTTCGCGGGAGCGGCTCGACCGGCTTGCCCTGGCCTCAGGAGGCCAGCTACGGGCATTCTTCTTCCTGCTCCGGCAGATGGCCCTCGGCGCCAGACGCCTGCCGTTTGACGACGAGGACGCCACCTTTGCCGAGCAGACTCTCCGCCGCGATCTAGGAGGTCTCTTCAGCACCGCCGAGCTGGACTGGCTCAGGATGGTGGCGACCACCCACACCGCAAACCTGGATGTAGTCGACCTCAGCCGCATCATGTCATTCCTCGACAGCGGTCTCATGCTCTGCTATCGAAACCATCAGACATGGTACGACGTGCACCCCATGCTCCGGGTGGAATTGGGCCTCGGCCAGCAATGACCCTGGGCGATCCGGTTCCGTTGCTGTCCTGGCGCAGCGAACAGGAGTGGGGTCGGCTGGCGCGTCTGGTCTCGTTCGAGGACGGCTTCTGGCTGGGCTTGGTCTTCAGCTCCGAGCGGTCCCACACCTTGGCGCTGCGCAACCGCCTGGAAGCACTGCTGAGCGGGAGAGCTCGCCGGCTTCACCGTCTGGATCCCGATGGACCGGACAGCCCCGTCCGTCAGATCTTTGGGGTGGATGCCGATGCGGGTGATTGCGTCTGGCTCGAGCTGGACCGGGGCGGGGACCCGAGCATTCAAGGGTCCGGCTGGGAGGATGTCCTGGCCACCCTCAACCGTCGTCGTGACGAGCTGCGCCGCAACATCCAGGCGGGCCTACTGTTGGTGCTGCCGGCGCCAGCGGCCCCGTTACTGCCGTTCGTGGCGCTCGATCTGTGGTCGGTGCGGGCCATAACCGCACACCTGGGACGGGACGACGCCAACACCGAAGATCGGGTCCGGCAGCCGGCCGAGGAGACGGCACCTCCGTCGGACTCTTGGAAGCAAGAGGCCGGATCTCCGACGGCCGCCGAGGCTGAGGTGGTTGCTGTCCTGCGCAGCGGCCGCGCTCTCTTGGCCAGCGATCCGGCGGAGGTTCTGCGACTCGCCAGCAATCTCCTTGGCGGACCGGGTGTTAGTGCCTCCCTACGCGCCCGCACACTGGTCCTGAAGGGGCGCGCCGCCGCCGCCGTATCTGATCATGTGGTGGCTTACGAGTCATTTCAAGCCGCTCTTAGTGACGCCCGCAAACTCCGTCCGGCTGAGCATTTCGAAACCCTGGTCGGAGCCGCAGCGGCGGCCCTTGCCCTTGGCCGTCCTGGGCCGGCTGCCAGGCACCTCAGCCGCGGGGTCACCATCCAGCGAGAGGCCAGCCGCGGCCGTGTGAATGACGCG
>JBBSHM010000063.1:0-14343 GCA_038253125.1 Acidimicrobiales bacterium | reverse complement strand
GACGGCGTCGTGCTGTCCTCATGCTTCGAGGGGCTGCCCAACGTGGTCATGGAAGCCATGGCCGGTGCCCGGCCCGTCGTCGCCACCCGGGTCGGTGGGACGCCCGAGCTGGTGGAGCAGGGCGCCAGCGGCCTCCTGGTGGACCCCGGCGACCCGGCGGCCCTGGCGTCGGCCATGGGCCAGGTGATGGCCGCGCCGCCGGCCCGCCGGGAGGCCATGGGGGCCCGCGGCCGGACGATCGTCGCCCAGCGGTACTCGCTGGCGGCGCTGGGCGAGCATTGGCTGGGCCTGCTCGACCGGTGCCTAGCCGGGGGAGGCCGCCACGGCTCCCGGTCCCCCCTCGCCGCCGACGTTCCCGGCGCGGTGACGCCTGCCTGGCCGCCGGGCGCCGACCGGCCGGGCGCACCTCCCGGGAATCAGCCGGAGACGTCGCCGCCGAGGTAGCCGTACCGCCTGAGGAGGGGGGCGGTGACGACGGTAACCACACGCCGTTGCCTGGCGTCGAGCCGCGTCCGCCACTCGTCGTCGAGGCGGATCGTCACGGGCCGCTGCTCGAAGCGGACCGGGTTGCCCGAGATGCTGTGGGCCCACCCGCCACCGGTCCGCAGGACTGGGGGTCCGCCGTCGACCAGCGATGCCACCTCGGCGGCACGGGGGTCCGGGGCACGCACGAAGTCCTCGTAGCGCAGGCGGAGGTACCCCGGCTCGATTCGACCCAGCAGCTCGAAGAGGGCGTGGTACTCGTTCCAGAACAGCGCAGTGCGCAGGGGGGAGCGGCACTTCATGTACTCGACCCTCCAGTGGATCTCGGGACGCACCCGGTCCCTGGTGAACGAGTGGGCCACGGCCCGGCTGTCGCGGATCAGGTGGACGATCGAGAGGTCGAAGGCGCGGAGCGCGTGGAGGACGAAGGCGTAGGAGGGGTCCTTCGACGAGTCGACCACAGCTCGCGCTCCGGAGATCGAGGCGATCGACCGGTAGAGGAGGGACAGGGCGTCGCCGTACTCGGCCAGGACGGAGCGGAACCGCGCCGTGCGGAGCCGGGGACAAGCCAGGGCGGGGACGAAGCGCAGGCGGTCCAGGGCCACCGACCAGCCGGCGACGTCGAGGCGGTCGGCCGCGGCGAAGCTCCCGAACGCATCGGTCACCACCTCGGTCCAGAACGGGCACGAGCGGAACGGCTGCCGGCAGGCGCAGAGCTGGTTCTGGTGGAGGCCTCGGTCCCAGAGGTAGCGCAGCTCGCCCACCGGCACCAGTCCCTCGTAGCTGGCCAGCACGCCGGCCAGCACGGTGCTTCCGCTGCGGCCGGTGCCGCCGATGTACAGGACCCGGGGCTTCACCGGAGCAGCGCCAGGTACTGCGAGGTGACGGAGTCCAGGGCGTAGGCCAGGCGGGCCTCGGGGCGGTCCACCCGCGCCGCGGCCAGGGCGTGGAGGATGGCGTCGGCCAAGGGCGCGGGCTCATCGGGGGGCACCAGGCGCCCCCACCGTCCGCCGTCCAGGATCTCGCGGGGCCCGCTGTCGCAGTCGGTGGCGACGATCGGGGTGTCGAAGGCGAGCGCCTCGATGAGCACCGTCGGCAGCCCCTCCCACCGCGAGGACAGGACGAACACGTCGGCCGCCCGGAGGTAGGGATAGGGGTTGTCGACGAAGCCGGGCAGGTCCACCCGGGCCCCGACCCCCAGGTCCTCGGCCAGCTCCTCGAGGGCCTGGCGCTGTGGCCCCTCGCCCAGGATGATCAGGCGGCAGCCCTCCGGGAGCCGGGCCACGGCCCGGATCAAGGTGGCGAAGTCCTTCTGGTCGACCAGGCGTCCCATGGCCACCGCCACCGGGGCGGTCTTGGCGGCCAGCCAGGGGTGGTCGGCGGCGGCCGTCCCCGCGGCGGTGATCCGATCAAAGACGACCGGGTTGTACACGACCTCGATCCGCTCCCGGTCCAGGCCCGTGGTGGTGGCGAGGTCGTCGGCCACGCCGCGGGACACCGCCACGATGCGGTCGGCGAACGGGTAGGCGGTCCGGAGGAGGCGGGGCATCCAGCGGTCCCGCCCCGTCTTGGCGTTCGAGGTCGCGGTCGAGAGGTGGTTGTGCTGGGTCACCACCACCGGCACCCGGGGCCGGACCAGGCGGCAGGCCGAGATGCTGGCCAGGTTCATGTGACTGAGGCCGGAGATCACCGCGTCGGGCCGCTCGGCGCGCACGTAGCGGACCAGCCGCGGCAGGCAGCGCGCCACCCCCGACGTCCCGAGGACGATCGTGCGGGCCCCCGCCGGCACCGCGGCCCGCAGCTCACCGCCGTCCCGGGCCACGACGACGTCGACGTCGACCGAGCTTTCCAGGAGCCCCTCGGCGATGTCGAGGAACACCCGCTCGGCGCCTCCTCCGACGAGGCAGGGCAGCGCCAGGGCCACACGTCGCCGGCGGCCGTCCGTCGGGGTGCTGACCCGACGGCGGCGCCGGGCGGTCAGGTGCTGGACCACAGGGCGGAGGGGCGGAACCGGCGACTCATCCGCTTGGCCGCCACGTAGCCCGAGGCGAGGAGCCCCGGAACTGCTGCTTATACCAGACCCTGGCGCTCACCTCAGCTGCACGCGGGTGCCTTGAGACCTCGCTCGGTCATGATCTGATCCGGGGTCCCGAGGAAGGTGCCGGTGCAGCGGATCCTGCCCTTGTACAGCACCGACCAGGACTTCCTCGTCGTCGCGTCCTTGGCGAAGGCCTTCTCCGAGGTGCCGACCACCCACAGCCCCTTGCTTTGCGGCGTGGAGTTCTGGGCCCGGCCGTTCCCGGTCACGGTGACGTCGGTGATCGTCGAGTTCTCGAACCTCCCCGGGGTCTGGGCGTTGGTCTCGTCGAACGACTCGAGCACGCCGGCCGAGCAGCCCACCGCCTGCACCTTGGAGACGTGCACGTCGAAGTTGGCCTGGGCGTGGGGGGCGAAGACAACGGCGCGGTTGCAGCTCTCGCCAGCGATGTCCTCGGCCTGCACGCCCCGCAGCTCCGAGCCGAACGGCTTTCCCTGGGAGGCGTCGGTCTCGAAGCGCAAGGTGGTGCCGCCGCGGGAGAAGATGTGCCGGAAGGTGAGGTTGTGCCCGCTGTTGATCTGGTTCGGGCCGAACCCCTTCGGACCGCGGACGTTGTACCAGTTCTCGATCGTGCCGTTGTGCGGGTCGTAGAACGCGGTGCCGTCGGCCGGTGTGTCCGAGCGGCCGCGCAGGCCCAGGGCCGCCTTGCGGCTCTGCGGGAACCAACCGTCCTTCTCCTTCGGTGCGGCCTCGGGCTGCGAGTCGTTCTCGATGGAGAGGACGTTCTGGATCGAGAAGCCGTCTACGTTCAGGGCCTGGATGCCGGTCACGGCCACGTTGGAGTCGGTTGCCGCCGGGTCGAGGTCGAAGGTGAAGCTCCCCTTCACCGTCCAGCCCGGGAACAGCGGATCGGCCAGCGCCTTGCGGGCTCCGGACGACGAGTTGACGCCCACCAGCGAGACGTTGGTGAGGGCCTTGCCGGGGGGGCCGTCCCACTCGATGAGCGACGGGGCGTTGTTCTTCACCTCGATGTCGCGCCCGCCGGCCTGGGCTAGCACGGCACCGGCGTCGACCTCCATGCGCACGTCGGAGCGGAACGGTAGGCGCAGCAGCCGGTAGGTGCCGGGAGGCACGTACACCACCGCCTGAGGGCGGCCACCAGGGCCGTTCGGCAAGCGGACGGCGGAGGCCAGGGCCGCATCCTGCGCCTTCAGGAAGGCCGCCGTGTCGTCCCCGGCGCCGTCGCCTCGGGCCCCGCTCGCTTTGGCGTCGGTGGCGCCGGGCGTCTGCTGCCCGGCACGCGCCACGGTCGAGGACGCCGCGGTCGAGGTGCCCGGCCCGTCGGGTGGGTTGTTGGTACAGGCGGCGGCCACCAGGAGAAGGGCGGCGACGATGGCCAGGCACCGCAGCGACATCCTCGAGCCCACGCCTTGTCGCCAGGGCTGGGCCGACGGGCAGCGGCTCGGGGAAAGGGACATCGTGGGCGAATCGTACCGGCCGAACCTGCCCCCGGATCGTCGGCCCCGTCTCTCAGGTCCGCCCGGCATCCTATGCTGGAATCGGTGAGACTCAGGGCTGACTGGTTCGCCTACATCCACGAGTTCCGGCGTCGGGAGTTCCGACTCATCTTCGATCGGTTCCCACCCGGTTGCTTCGAGCGGGCGCTCGAGCTCGGGGCGGGCGACGGCTTCCAGACCGGGATGCTCGGCCCCTACACCAAGCGCCTGGTGAGCACCGACGTCCGCCGGCCGCCCGACCAGGCCGACCCCAGGATCCAGGTGCTGGCCCTGCCGGCGGAGCGTCTGGGCGAGGAGTTCCTCGCCCGGGAGTTCGACCTCGTTTACTCGTCCAACATGCTCGAGCACGTGCCTGACCCGCCAGCCGTGCTGAAAGCTGTCTCCGAGGTGCTGGCCGACGATGGCATCACCATCCACGTAATGCCCAACCGGGCATGGAAGCTCTGCCAGCTTGCCCTCCACGTACCTGACCTGGTGGCCACCGCGGCCGACGACCTCCTGGCTGGCCGGAGCGGTGGTGGGTTGGTCGACCGGATGCGTAAGTTCAGCAGCGGACCGGCTGGATCGGCTGGGGGGACGGAGAAGAACAACCCGACGGTCGTGCGCCCCGCCCGGTCGGTCCTGCGGCGAGTGCTGCTGCCCGAGCCCCACGGTGTCAGCGCTACCCACCGGGACGAGCTGGCGGCGTTCTCCCGATCCCGCTGGGAGGCCGAGCTGACCAAGGCCGGCTTCGAGGTCCTGGCCGTCCTCCCCGGGCCGTTCTCCTCGGGCTACGGCTTCGGCGCCCAGACCCTGGCCCGGGCGCTCGAGGAGCGAGGCGTCGGCAGCGAGTACGTCTATGTGGCCAAGAAGGCAGGGTTCACCTGCCGGTACGAGGGGTCCTTCTCACCCCGATGAGGCGAGGGAGCGACCGTCAGCCCGAGCGCCAGGCGCCGAGGTCACGGCCGAGCAGCCCCGCCACCCGGTCGACGTCGTCGGCGTAGAGGTCGCGCAGGCGCCCCTCCACCTCGGGCGGAAGGCAGGGCGCCGGCCCCCGGTTGAGGTGGCCTAGCCGTTGCAGCGCGGCCCGCACCGGCTTCGGCAGCGCATCACCAAGCTGGCGCCGCCGCTCGTAGCTCGGGAGCAGCCGCTGGAGCGCCTCGCTCCGGGGCACGCCGCTGCGGTTGTAGACCACCGTGGTGTCGACGCTGACGGGTCGATCGACGCCCAGGTACTCAAAGACCTCCCCCAGCGTCTCCTGCGGGCGGGCCAGGAGGTCGTCGAACAGCCACACCCGGACCCTTTCCGGCCCGAACGCGTCCCGGAAGGCCCTGAGCCGCTCGTAGTAGAACCCGTTGTCCACCGCCAGCTCGCCCGGCACCAACGCCTCCGCCGGGCCTCGGCTCTCATACCCCTTGGCCAGCCGGTTCAGGTACGCCGACCAGGCGCGGGTCACCGGGTCGCGAAGCACGACGAAGCAGTGGGCGTCGGGGAGGAACCGGTGGATCCGCCCGATGGCCACCGAACTGCGGAAGCAGGAAGCCGAGAAGTCGACGGGCACACGGTCGCCAGCGCCCTCGAAGAGACGCTCGTACTCGGCCAACGAGCGGACGGGGAAGCGCAGCCACGGGTAGTCGGTGCGGGCCACCTCCTCGCCCGGGTAGGAGAGGAAGTTCACCTCCTTCACCTCGCTCAGGCAGATCTGGGGATGCTGGCCCAGGTAGCGGTAGAGCGAGGTCGTCCCCGACCGCGGCACACCGACGAGGACGGCCTTCGGCAGCGTGGCGGTGGTGCCCATGCTGTCTCCCTCAGCCCGGCCGGTAGGACCAGGGCATCCTAGGGCCGATCAGGTGCAGACCGGCCGGAGCTGGCCGGCTGTCGTCATGAGGAGGTCCGACGGGGAGGCGAACGCACCCGAGCACCTGTAGGTGCCGGCGGTGTAGACCACCGACCACACGAACTGGTTGGGCTTGTCCTTGGCGTAGGCCCGGTCCGAGCGACCGGCCGTCCACATCCCGTTGGTGCCCGGGGTGCCGATCTGGGCCCTGGCGCCCGGCGTCACGGTGACGTCGGCGATGGTCGAGTTCACGAACGACCCGGGAAGGAAGGTGTTCGACTCGTCGACGGACTCCTGCACTCCCTGGCCGCAGCCCACCGACTGCACATGGTTCACGTGGACGTCGCGGTTGGTCTGGGCGTGGGGAGCGAAGATGACGGTCCGGCTGCAGTCGCGACCAGCGATGTCGTCGGCCCTCATGCCACGGATCTCGGAGGCGAAGGACTTGCCCTGGGAGGCGTCGGTCTCGAAGCGCATCGGCGTGCCCCCGGAGCTGAAGATGTGCGAGAACGTGACGTCATGGCCGGCGTTCACCTGGTTGGGGCCGAAGCCCTTCGGGGCCCTGATGTTGTACCAGTTGACGACGCTGCCCTGGTGGGGGTCGTAGTAGGCGGAGCCGTCGGCGGGGGCGTCGCCCCGCGACCGGAGCCCGAGGGCCGCCTTGCGGGTCTGGGGCCACCACCCGTCGTCGGTGGTGGGGGCCACGGCGGGCTGGAAGTCGTTCTGGATGGAATAGACGTTCTGGATGAGGAAGCCGCGCACGTTGAGGGCCTGGAGCCCGGTCACCAGGGTGCTGGCGTCGGTGGTGGCCGGGTCCAGGTTGAAGGTGAAGCTCGCACCGACCGACCAGCCGGGGAACACCGGATCGGCCAGGGACTTCAACCCCCCGGTCGAGCTGGATAACCCGATGAGCGTCACGTTGGTGAGCTCGGCGCCGGGAAGGCCGTCCCAGACGATCAGGGTCGGGGCGCCGCCGCGCACGTCGACGGCCCGCCCACCGGCCTGCTGCAGCACGGCCCCGGCGTTGACCTCCATGCGGATGTTGGAGCGGAAGGGCAGCCGCAGCAGCCGGTACGTGCCGGCCGGGACCGACACGACGGCCTGCGGCGCCCCGCCCGGCCCGGCGGCGAAGCGGAAGCTCGAGGCCAGGGCTACGTCCTGCGCACGCAGAAAGGCGGCCGTGCTGTCCACCGTGCCCGAGCGGTCGGCGCCTAGGGAGAGGACGCTCACCGCTCCTTCTACCGGCGTCGACCCCTTCGTGGGGCCGGCGGCGGCGGGCTTGGCGCCGGCGAGGTCGACGCTCGCGACCAGGAGCACCATGGCCAGCGTGGTCAGGAGCGAGCGCCTCCTGCCCGCTCCTGTTGGCATGTGGGATAGATCGTTCACGGTGCAGCCTCCAATGGGCGTCGAAGGCGTAGCAGCCACCCCATGGTGTGCCTCTTCGGCAGGACCCTCAGGGCACTTGAGGCGTGGGGCGCTCGACGATGCCCTTGCTAGGGTCGTTACGCGGCCATGAGGCGCGGACGTCGAGATTCCCTCCCCGACAGCGGGTCGCCACGGGTGCTCCACGTCGCGGTGGACACCGGTTCGGGGGTGGCGGCGGCCATCGCCGACCACATGGCCAACGGGGAGGGCTTCGACCACCACCTGCTGCTGTCCCGGGACCCGACCTGCCAGATCGGCGACCGCCTCGAGAGGCTGGCCGCTTCGGTGACCGAGCTCCCTGCGGGGCGCCTCGCAGAGGTCCGTTGCGTGCGAGCCACCTGCGAGGCCCTCAGCCCCGAGATCGTCCACGCCCACTCCTCCTTCGGCGGCGCCTACGCCCGCGTCGCCCTCCCCCGGCGGTGGCAGGCGAGGATCGTCTACACCCCGCACTGCTACGCCTTCGAGCGCCTCGACGTCGGCCGCGGGGTGCGGGCCGCGTTCTGGCTCGCCGAGGCGGCGCTCAGCTTCCGTGGCGGCCAGGTGGCCGCCTGCAGTCCTCTCGAGGCCTCCCGCGCCCGCTCCCTCCCCGGGACCCAGCGCGTCACCTACGTGCCGAACATTGGCCGGGTCCCCGACAGCGCTTGGGAGCCGGCGCCGCCGGACGTGGTCCGGGTGGCGGCGGCCGGCCGCATCACGGCCCAGAAGGCGCCCGGGCTCTTCGCCGAGGCTGCCCAACTCAGCCGCCGATCCCCCCGGAGGATGCAGTGGGTGTGGGTCGGCGGCGGTGACCCCGCCCTGGAGGCCATCCTGCGGTCGGCGGGGGTCGAGGTCACCGGCTGGCTGGACCGCGACCGAGCCCTGCGCGCTGTGGCCGGCTCATCCCTCTACGTGCACACCGCGACGTGGGAGGGTGCCCCGATGACGATCCTGGAGGCGGTGGCGGCCGGGGTCCCGGTGCTGGCCCGGCGCACCGCGGCCATGGAGGCATTGCAGGTCCAGCCCCTCTTCGAGACGGCCACCGACCTATTGGAACTGATCCGGGAGTTCCCGGCCGGGCCGGCGATCACCGAGGCGCACCGCTGCGGGGAGCGGCTCCGCCGCCGCCACAGCAGCCTGGCCCAGCAGCAGGCCCTGGCCACCCTCTACGGCCAGGTGCCGATCGGGGTCACCGGCCCCTCTCGGCCACCTCCGCCGCTCCCGCCAGGTGGACCGACCGGGGGCGCTTGACGACGGCGGCCACGGCCCGAGAATAGAAGAGGCGGCCGCAGGGGCCGGGGGCGGGCGATGGGCCGCCGTCCAACCGCTGCGGCCGCCTTGGGACCGTCAGCTTCGCTTCGGCGCCGGCCTCCGAGGAGGCCGGCGGACGAACTGTTGAGCTGGCTAGGGCGCTGGGGTCGTGACGGCCCCGGTGCCGCCATTGGCCTTGACGCACTCCTTGTTCACGGTGCCGAACCGGTTGCCGGCCCACATGTTGCTGTCACAGTGCTCGTTGTCATCGTGACCATCGTGCTCAGCGTTCTCGAAGCCCGTGTTCCTGAGCAGGGTGTTGTTCTCTGCGCCCACGTTGACCTGCTGCTGCCCGTAGCTGACGTCGGTGGCCACGTGGAGGGTAACCGGCCCGGACTGGGTGAGGTTGTACAGCGTCTGGCCGGTGGCGAATGTGGCGTCCACCACCGGGATGGCGACGTTGCTGACACCGGAGATGACGAGGCCCTCACGGCCCAGCGAACCCTCGTCGAAGAACACGACGGCACTGGCTCCTGCGGCGACGGCGTTGTTGACCTTCGTCGCCCGGTCACAGAAGCCCCGCTGGATGAGAGCGATGGCACCCGCCGGGAAGCCGGTGAAGTCGGCCGCGGTACAGCCGCTCGTGGCGCTGTCAAAGGCTATGGGCGGGGTCACCTTGATGGCGCCGACGGGTACCAGCTGAGCGGTCACGTTACCGCTGCCCGAGCCGAAGAGGGCCCTGAAGTCGGTGCCCGGCGTGAATGTGGGCTGGTCGGGCGAGATCAGGTCGAGCACGGTCTGAGCGTTCTCGGTCAGCGCGGTTTGGAAGATCGGCCCACCGAGGCGGATGCCGTCGACGCCGTTGCTGTTCACGGTGTTGTCGTTGACGACGTTGTTGACCGAGGTCCCCGGGATTATGATGCCGCTACCCTCGTTGTTTGACGAGTTGTTCCCCACGATCGTGGTGTTGGCCGCCGCGCACACGATGGTGCCGAACGGACCCTGGCGCAGGATCTTGATGCCGTCCGACTGCCGCCCGGCGGTGCCGCTGACGGTGTTGCCCTGAATGGTATTGAAGTCGTTGTTAGGCGTGTCACCTGGCTGGGGCGGGTTGTTCCGACAACCGATATTGCTGTGGACACCGATGCCCGCCAGGAGGCTGTTGGAGACCTTGTTGTTGAGGACGGTGTTGTTGTTCGCCCCCGGTCCTTCGAGGCGGATGCCCTCGTCCTCGACCCTGCCGCACACCTGGACGTTGTTGCCCACGGTGGTGTTGGCCTTGATCATGTTCCCGTCGGAGTCCCCGACCAGGGAGATCCCGCCGTAGGGGCCGTTGTTGATGGCGTTGTTGGCCTGGATGGTGTTGTTGTTCGAGTCGTTGACGGAGATGCCGTCGCCCAGATCGCATGAGCCTTTGGCGTCGTTGATGTTGTCCTTCGCCGTCACCCCGTAGACGAGGTTCCCCGAGCCACCGAAGATGGCCACACCGGTGTCGAACCGCTGGATGGTGCCCTTGCCACGGATGCTGACGCCCGTCTTGTTCGGGACTCGCACGCCGGCGTGGTCACCCGGCGAACGGCTCACCCCGGTAATCTTGAAGCCGTTCAGGTTCAGGGTGATGTTGTCGGCGCCGATGATGATGCCGTCATCACCGCACGGTCCCACGTTGGCGGTCAATGTGGTGCTCTGGGTGATGGTCGTGCCACAGGCCACGACGGCCGCCGAGGCGGGGCCGGCTATCGACACCACGCCGCTCACGGTCAGGGCGGTGGCCGCGCAGGCGGCACCGGTGATCTTTCGGAGTCTCATGTCTTGGCTTCCGTCCTTGTTCTTGACCGGTAGGTCATGCTGGTGGGCTTCGGGTACGCGCGGAGTAAGGTCCATGACACCTAGGTGTGACGGACAGATAGTGCGGTCCCCTATCCCGCGCGGCTATGGCACGGTAGAGTCTCAATCGTCCCAAAGCAAGGTCTCGGCCGATTTTTTTTCCGGGCGGTCCGTGGTTCAACTCGTTGCGCGCGGACGACCTCGACGAGACGGCCTGACCCAACGCGGCCCTATACGGCCTCGAGCTCCGCCCGCCGGCACCAGACACCGAAACGATCCAGTCAACCTGCCGTGACGCGACTTCGGCCTGTTCACGAAAGATCGGGGCTAGGGTTCCGCTCCGTGACGAAGGCGACCCGGTTCGGCCTCAATCCATCGCCGACCCCGTCCCCGGCCGGACGACTCGTGCATCGGTGGTCTGCTACGCCTCCGCTTCGAGAGGAGCGTGTCCTGAGCCCCGGTGCGGGGCTCGCATGCCGGTGCTCGACGTGACGCCGGTCGAAGTGACGCCGGTCGAAGTGACGCCGGTCGTCATACCGGTCGCCGAGGGCAGCGTCGTCGCCGCGGGTGCGCCCCGGCTTCGTCGCCTGCTGGTCGGCCTGGACACCGCGGCGGCCGCCGTGGGCTGGACGGCCGCCTCGCTGCTCACGGGCGGCTTGCGCTTCCACGGGCCGGCCAAGGCGGCAGCCGAAGCCGGGGTTGTGACCCTGCTCACGCTTGGAACCGTCCTCGCCATCACGACCCAGCGGCTCTACCTGGCTCGCATCTGCTCGGTCCGGGCGGTCGAGATCGCCCGTCTGTGGCGGGCGTCGATCATAACCAGCGTTGGCGCCCTGCTCCTGCCCCGGTTGTTGCCGGTCGTCCTCGAGAGCGAGACGGTTCTGGCCGGCTTCGGGTTCACCTTCATCCTGCTGCTCACCATGCGAGGCATCTACCGCCACTGGCTGGCCGCCGGTCGGCGCAACGGCCGGTTCCTCCGCCAGGTCGTCGTCGTGGGCACGAACGACGAGGGGGCGAACCTCTGCCGGCTGATCCGTGATCACCCCGAGGCGGGATGCCGCCTCGCCGGGGTGGTCGGGGATCCGGACTCGCTCGAGGCTGGCATCGGCGCCCCCCTCCTGGGCAGCTACGACGACGCCCTGAAGGCCGTCCGGTCAGCCGGAGCGTGCGGCGTGCTCATCGCCGCCAGCGGCCTGTCCACGGCGAGGCTCAACTTGCTGCTGCGCTCGCTCCTGCGAGCCGGCGTGCACGTCCAGCTCTCGAGCGGCGTGCGCGGCATAGACCACCGCCGGCTCCGGCCCCAACCCTTCGCCCACGAGCCGCTGTTCTACATCGAGCCACTCCGCCTGGCGTCCTGGCAGCTCGCCGTAAAGCGGGGCATCGACCTGACGATCACGGCCCTCGGTGGGGTCCTCGTCCTCCCAGTCATCGTCGCCGCCGCGATCGTGGTGAAGCTGCAGGACGGCGGCCCTGCGTTCTACCGGCAGCAACGCATCGGCAGGAACGGTACGCCATTCACCATCATCAAGCTCCGGACGATGGTGCCCGAGGCCGATCGGCTCTACAACGACCTGGCCCAGACCCTGCGGGGCCGCGACGGGCCGCTGATCAAGCTGGCCAGTGACCCCCGCCGCACCAGGGTGGGGCGGATCCTCGAGCGCACGTCTATCGACGAGCTCCCGCAGTTGCTGAACGTCCTGCGGGGGGAGATGAGTCTCGTCGGCCCCCGCCCGGCGCAGGCTTCGGAGGTGGCGAACTTCGACGAGGAGCTGCTCCTGCGGCTCCGGGTGCTCCCGGGCATCACCGGGCTCTGGCAGGTCGAGGCGCGGGACAACCCGCGCTTCTCCGCCTACCGCCGTTACGACCTCTTCTACCTCGAGAACTGGTCGGTCAGCCTCGACGTCGCCATTCTCGTGAGCACCTTCCAGCGGGTGGCGCTGCGCAGCCTGGAGCTGCTCGTCCGCCACGGGTCGCCGGAGATGCCGTGCGCCATGCCGGTCTCCGAGATGGCGCACGAGAGCAGCGCCCCGGTGGCCTCGAGCTAGCGGGTCCAGCCCGGTTCGTGGGTGCTCCGGCACGCAGGCTGAGGCGTGAACGTGTTTGGTATGCTGACGCAGCGGCTCGAAGCGGGAGCTCGTTGCCGGACGAGGAAGGGGCAGGGCCGTGGAGGTGGAAGAGACACAGGCGATCGACATCGGTCGTTCTCTTCGAACCCTGCTGGCCAACTGCTGGATCCTCATCCTCACGGTGGGGGTGGCGGCGGGCGGCGTCTACTTCTGGTCAAACGGGAGGCCGAAGGTGTACCTGGGCACGGCTCTGGTCCGGGCCTTCGACCCGTCCCTTCCGAGTCTCTCGTCGAGTCCCGCTCGCGTCGACTCAGCGCGCGAGGTCGACATCCAGGTCCTCTACGCCCAGTCGCCCGAGGTGATGTTGGACTTCCAGACCCGCCTCGGTGGCGCGGCGTCCCAGGTTCTCTCGACGACGGTATCGGCGGTGGCGACCGCCGACGCGGTGTCCATCGACGTCGAGAGCAGCACCCCGAAGCTGGCCCAGGACGGGGCGGTGACCTACGCCCAGGCCTACATCGACCGCCAGAGAGCCGCCCTGGCCCGACGGCTCGATGGCCAGGCCGGGTCGCTGCGGACCCAGGCCACCGAGCTGCAGGCCCAGATCGCCCAGCTCGACAAGCAGATCGTCGACCTGCAACCCACCGGCGGCGGCAAGGTGGTCGTGCAGAACGGGCGCCCCATCGTCCTTCCCGAGACCGAGCAGCTCCACAACCTGAGCCTGCAACGCAACGCCCTGGCCGAGAAGTCGGCGGCGCTCCTGAACCAGGCCGCCCAGACCGACGTCGAGAGCAGCAACCGGCAGGCCGTCCTCGACTTCGTCCAGCGACCCGCCCTCCCCGAGGATCCGGTCTCACCGCTTCCCAAACGCGATGCCGCCATCGCCGCGCTGGCCGGCCTGCTCCTCGGCCTGGGGATCGTCGTGCTCCGTGTCCGGCTGCGGGAGCGGGTCACCACCACCGACGATCTGAAGGCCGCCGTGCCCGAGATCCAGTTCGTCACCGCCATCCCGCCGAACCGCTCCCGGCTGCGCCGGCGGCAGGCCACCGTCGACCTGCTGACGTCCAACAACGGGCAGCTGGCCGAGTCCTACCGGACGCTGCGAGCCGAGCTCCAGCTCGCCAACCCGCCCGGCACCTCGCTCGCCCGCCTGGCGCAGGTGGGTGACCTGGCCGAAGACGGTCCGCTTCTCCTTCATCTGCCGGGTGATCTTCTGCACCGCGTGGAGAACAGTGGTGCGGTCATCCTGTTGATCACGAGTGCTCGGGCCGCGGAGGGCAAGACGGCGGTCACCGCCAACCTGGGGGTGAGCCTGGCCCAGGCCGGCGAGCGGGTCCTCGTCATCGACTGCGACCTCCGCAAGCCCAACCTGCACAACCTCTTCGACATCCCGAACGAGGCGGGCTTCTCCTCCGCCGTCACCGAGCCCTCCCCGCTCCTGGACGCCGTGCAGGCGGTGACCTTCGAGGGCGGTTCCCTTGACGTGCTCACCGCTGGCCCCCTGGCCACCAACCCCGCCGAGCTCCTCCTGTCGCAAAAGGCGAGGAACCTCTTCAAGGAGGTCGCGTCGCGCTACGACTACGTCGTGGTCGACAGCCCGCCCTTGCTCTCGGTGGCCGACGCCCTAACGCTCTCCCGGTCGGTCGACCTCGTGCTGCTGACGGCCGGAGCAGGTCTGACGCGAACCGCAGCCGTCCGGCAGGCCGGCCAGCTCCTTCGCCAGTTCGACGCCCCGCTGCAGGGAGCGGTCCTTGTCGGGGCCCGACACGAGGGCACCTCGGGTTACTACGCTTAGTCTTAGCGCTTAGGACACCGCCGCTCCTACGGGTCGCCCAGGGTCCCCCGCAGACTGACACCTGGAGCCTACTTCATCAACGACCAGCAGGGCCATGCGGTAACCGACGTCAGTTGGCTCAGGAAGCGGCTGGCGCCCTCAGAACGGTG
>JBBSHM010000062.1:0-14761 GCA_038253125.1 Acidimicrobiales bacterium | reverse complement strand
CTATAACACATAGCATGACACGTGTTCGGATTTCGACTACAGTCGATGCCCAGCGACTTGCCACCGCTCGTCACATGTTGGACGCTCCCGACAGCAAGCTCCTTGATCGCGCCCTCGGGGCCCTCATCTACCAGCTCGATGAGGCACAGGAGCTGGCGGCACTGGCGGCCCACCCCTACGAGGACGATCCAGATCTCGACTGGGCGCCGGTTCCGGGCGGCGACCTGCCCTATGACGGCGGGGTGCCCGCTGACGTCATGCGGATGGCGGCCCAGCGCCGCCGCCGGCGGCCCCCCACGTGAGCGCCCTCGGCCACGGCCAGCTGTGGTGGGCCGATCTCGACAAGGTGCGTCCGGTGGTAGTCCTGACCCGCCAGCGAGTGGCGTCACGTCTGGTCCGAATCTTGGTCGCCCCTATCACCACGACCGTCCGAGGACTCGCTACCGAAGTGGCTCTGGGAACCGCCGAAGGAGTTCAGGACGGAAGCGTCGCCAGCCTTGACAACATCCAGCAGGTGCCAGTGGATTGGCTGCTCCAACGCGCTGGGCAGGTCTCGCCCGAGCGCTGGCCAGAGTTCTGCTCAGCGATGGCCAAGGTGATGGCCTGCTGACACCGACATCGCAGGACGTCAAGCGTCACGAGTGGTAGGCGTCCCTCGGTGTCGACGTTCGAGGATGCGCAGGGTCGACCGGCGAGCGTTCGACGCATCGGAGGGGTAGGCGGGTGGTGGCGCCTCCTGTTTGAGGCGCTGGCTGGGGACTGGATGCCGCTGGCTTGGACGTTCCGGTCCGGGGCGTCCTCTGCGATCGCAGGCTGACTCCGGCGCCCGACGGGCCGGGCGACGATGGAGATCAAGGTTCTGGGTCAGCGCAGAACGGTCCACGACTCCACCTTCGCCTTGACCGGCGAGGGGGAGAAGGTGACGCGGCGGCGCAGGACGGGGGTGCCACGGATGCAGGCGGTGAACACCTCCCCGGCCTCGGGCGGGTTGCTCGGGAACTGGGCGTCGAGGTGGGAGATGGCCGGCCCGGTGTAGCAGGCCGACGGGTGGATCGTGAGCCGGGTGCTGCCGGCGATCACCCCGTCGTTGACGACCGGTGACGAGACGCCGGAGAGCTCGAGGTCGAGGGCGGCGGTGGGACCGTAGACGGTCCCGTTCAGCACCAGCTTCGACTGGCGACATGCGCCCCAGACAGGCGGGCATCGTCAAGCGCCCTCACCCGCAGCGAAGCCGACCTGGCCTTCGAGCGTGACAGCGACGGCAACAGGCCATACGCGGTGGCCGCCAACCCCACCAGGATCAGGACCACCCCCACCTTCATCGGCCCGTCCACCGCCATCCCAGCCAGCCGGTAGCCCAAGTGCCGGGCCCCCAGGTACATCGGCAGATGCAAGACCACACCCACCGTCACCGCCGCCGCCCCCAACCAGAAGCCGGCCGGATGATGAAACGTCACCCCACCCCTGCGCAGCACCGCTCCACCCGGCGCCTTCATGCCCACCAGCCTCCCCCCGTTGCTCCGGCCGGCTCAACGAGCCACCCCCTGTCTACTCGGCGCCGAAGCCTCAGCTCGGGTGGCGGCGTCGTGGCACCATGTACATCTCGTGCACAGCGGCTTCGCCACCCTCGTCGGTCGCCCGAACGTGGGCAAGTCAACCCTTCTCAACCGGATCCTGGGCCAGAAGGTGAGCATCGTCTCCGACAAGGCCCAGACGACCCGGACCCAGGTCCGGGGCGTTCTCACCCGGCCTGACGTGCAGGTGGTGTTCGTCGACACCCCGGGCATCCACAAGCCCCGCACCCTGCTCGGCGTGCGGCTGAACGAGGTGGCCGGAGCGGCGGCGAAGGGCGTCGACGTGGTCGTGTTCACCGTCGACGCCACCGCTGCTGTGGGCAGGGGCGACCGCTTCGTCGGCGGGCTGGTGCCCGCCGACTCGATCTGCGTCGTCAACAAGATCGACCTCGCCTCACCGGAGCAGGTGATGAACCAGCTGCGGCGGGTGGGCGAGATGGCCTTCGCCGCCTACCACCCGGTCTCGGCTACCACCGGCGCGGGGGTCGACGAGCTGGTGGCCGCCATCGTCGGGCGCATGCCGCCCGGGCCGCAGCTCTACCCCGACGACATGGTCACCGACGTGCCCGAGGCGTTCTGGGTGGCCGAGCTTGTTCGTGAGCAGCTGCTGCACGTCACCAAGGAGGAGGTGCCCCACTCGGTGGCGTGCCGGATCACCGAATGGGAGTGGCCCCGGGTGCGCTGTGAGATCCTGGTCGAGCGCGACAGCCAGAAGGGCATCGTGATCGGCAAGGGCGGCAACGTCTTGAAGGCGGTCGGCACCGCGGTGCGCGAGCAGCTGCCCCCCGGCACCTACCTCGAGTTGTTCGTCAAGGTCGACAAGGACTGGCAGCACCGCCCGGCGGCGCTGCAGCGGCTGGGTTACTGAGCGCCGCCGCCCCGGTGCCGGCCATTAGGGTCGGGTCCGTGGGCACCGTTGCGTGGAAGTACGAAAAGGGCTCGTGGGCCGACCTCACGAGCGACTGGAAGTCAAGTGACGACTGGGGCTGGCGTGAGGAGCTGCGCAGCAACGGCTACGAGCCCGACCCGGCCATGCGCCTCGGCGACCTGGACAGCGACAGCTTCGCCGCTGAGGTGTACTCCAAGAGCGGCGAGAGCCCGGGCTACGCGGTGATCGTGACCGTGGGCGAGGGCGGCGAGGCCGTGGTGGTCGAGGGGCTGCCCGACCTCATCGGGCTGCTGAACGAGCTGGCCCCGGCGGTGAAGCAGGTCAGCGACCTGAGCGGCGGCGCCACCAGCGCCCTGGAGCGCGAGTACGCCCGCCTGCGTCGGCTCGGCTACCCCCACGACGTCGCCGACGCCGCGTCGCGCACCTACGCCGAGGAGATCGAGGACGAAGAGGAGGACGACGCCGACGACGACGGCAACGGCGAGGTCTGAGCCACCAGGACGACCTCGGCCAGGAAGGCCGACACCTCGTCCCGCGAGATCGACCGCTTGAGGGGCGGCATCGGCAGGAGCAGGTCGCGGCGGTAGCCGGCGGTGGCCAGGCGGGGGTCGAGGACGGCCACCACGCCGCGGTCGGCTGAGGAGCGGAGCAGACGGCCGGCGCCCTGGGCCAGAAGTGTGGCGGCGCGGGGCGCGTCGACCATGGAGAAGGCCTGGGCGCCGACCCGTTCCCGGCGCGCCCGCCACAGCGGCTCGTCGGGGCGGGGGAAGGGCAGCCGGTCGATGGCGACCACCGACAGGGTGCGGCCCGGCACGTCGATGCCCTGCCAGAAGCCCATGGTGGCGAAGAGGCTGGCCGACTCATCCTCGGCGAAGGCGGCCACCAGCGCCGGCTTCGGCAGGTCGCCCTGGCGCAGCAGCGGGCCGGGAAGCGCCCCGTCCAGGGCGGCGGCGGCCAGCTCCATGCGTCGGAACGAGGTGAACAGGGCCAGCGTCCGCCCGCCGGCGGCCCGGATCAGCCAGCCCAGCTCCTCGATCATGGCCTCGTCGGCTCCGGGGCGGCGGGGGTCGGGTAGGTGGGCCGGCACGTAGAGCATCCCCTGGGCCCGGTGGTCGAACGGGCTGCCCACGTCAAGGATGTCAGTGCCGGCGGCGGGCAGGCCGAGCCGGCGGACGATGCCCGGCGGGATGGTGGCGCTGGTCAGCACGGCCGACACCTGGCCCCACAGCCGGGCGGCCAGGATGGCGCCGACGTCCACCGCCGCCACCCGCAGCACCGCCTGACGCTCGAGCGTAGCGCGCCCGCCGCCCCCCTCCACCCAGGCGACGTGGCTGGCCGGCAGGGCGGCGACAAGGGCGATGTCGCCCTTCAGGTGACCGGCGGCCTGCTGGGCCCGCGACCTGCGGCCGGCGAGGTCGCTCCCCGGGTCGGCCTCAGCCCGCCTCAGCGCCGAGGACAGCGCCTCCACCCGGGCATCGGCCAGGGCCAGTCCGGCGGCCAGCGATGCGTCGGCCAGCCCACCGGGTCCGCTGATGACCAGCTCGCCCTCCATCCGCCCGAGCAGGTCGCTCAGCGTCTCGCCGATCTCGGCCACGGCCGTCACCGCCGCCTGGTCGTCCTTGGCCACCACGCCCTGGGCGGCGCGGGCCAGGGCGTCGAAGCGGCCGGCGGACAGCTCGAGCCCGAGCGAGGTGGCGGCGATGTCCTCGAGCTCGTGCGCCTCGTCGAAGACCACGACGTCGTGATCGGGCAGCAGGAAGCCGCCCGAGGCCAGGTGCATGCCGTAGAGGGCGGTGTTGACGACGATGACGTCGGCCTCGGCCGCCCGGCGTCTGGCGTTCTCGGCGAAGCACACGTCGCCCTTGGGGCACTTGGCCGCCCCCGGGCACTCGACGGCTGAGACGCTCAGCTGTGACCAGGCCCGGGGGCGGGGCTCGAAGTCCAGCTCGGAGCGGTCGCCCGTGGGGCTCGTCTCCGCCCACGCCCGCAGCAGGTGCAGCTCCTGACCCAGGCCCGATGCGGCTCCGGTGTCGAGGTCGAGGCTGGGCTGCTGGCCGGCGTCGTCGCCGCCGGGGAAGACCTCGGCCAGGCGTTGGCGGCACAGGTAGTTGCTGCGGCCCTTCAGCACCGCCACGGTGAACGGCTGATCCAGGTGCTCGGCCAGGAACGGCAGGTCCTTGCCGGCCAGCTGGTCCTGCAGGGCCCTGGTGGCGGTGGCCACCACCGTTCGCTGGCCGGTGACGATGCAGGGGACGAGGTAGCCGAGGCTCTTGCCGGTGCCGGTGCCGGCCTGGACCACGAGGTGGCGCTGGTGTTCTACAGCAGAAGCCACGGCCTCGGCCATCTGGGCCTGGCCGGGCCGGGGCTCGCCGCCGCCTGGCAGCTGGGCGACCACCCGGGCCAGCTGGGCGGCGACCTCCGACACAGAGGTTGACCGTACTTAAGGGGGGCTTACAGGTCGAGGGTGGCGCCGTCCTGGGTCAGGATCGTGTAAGACCCGCCGGACCGGGGGGCGATGGCGGCGGCGGGGGCGCCGATGCGTCCCACGGCCGAGCCCGGGAAGGGGGCGGCAAAGGCGAAGACGCCGCCGTCGGCCGCCACCAGCAGGTAGCCGTCGGCCGCAGGGGTCATGCCCATGACCGGGCTGGCCAGGGCCTGGCCGCCCATCGAGCCCCGGAACGGTGCGGCCCCGAAGGAGAAGATCCCGCCGTCGGCGGCGACCAGCCAGTAGCCGTCGCCGCTCGGCGTGGCCGCCATCCCGACGACGGGGGAGGCCAGCCGGAAGCCCCCGGCGGACCCGAAGAAGGCGGCGTCACCGAAGCTGAAGATGCCACCGTCGGAGGCCACCAGCCAGTAGCCCCGGCCTGACGGGGTCGGCGCCATCCCGACCACCGGCCGCGCCAACCGCTGGCCGCCCATCGACCCGAGGAACGGGGCGGCGCCGAAGCTGAATACGCCGCCGTCGCCAGCGACCAGCCAGTAGCCGTCGCCGGCCGTCGTCGAGCCGATGCCGGTGACCGGTGAGCGCGGCGGGGTACCGGCGAGGTCGCCCCGTTGGACCATGCCGCCAGACGCCGCCACCCGGCCGTCAGCCCGCACGGCCAGGTGGCCCGAGCCGGTGGCGTCGGTGGCGAGCCCGTTCCAGCGAAACAGGGCGACCGAGTTGTTGACCGCCTGGGCCACCGACTCGATGGCGGGGATGCCCTGGGCCATCGAGCCCCAGCCGTCGGAGAGCACGGCCATGACGATCGGGCCGCCCACGTGCTCGACCACACCGACTGAGTTGATCCGCCAGCCGCAGCACGCCGAGGCGGCGAAGCCGTTCTTCTGCAGCACCACGGTGCCGGCCGGGGCTCCGGCGGTCACGCCCCAGCGCTGGCTGGGCACGACCGATCCCATGGCCTGCACGAGCGGGGCCCGGTGGGCGGCGTCGAGGATGCCGCCCTCGCCCAGCACAACCTGGCGCAGCAGGTGCACCTGGTCGTCGGCGGTGGTGGAGGTGAGGCCCCAGACGGGGCCGGCCTGGCGGGTGTCCCGCAGGCCGAACGTGCGGTCGAGCTGGGCCATGGCCGGTGCGCCCCCGAGCGAGGTCCACAGCTCGGTGGTGGGACCGTTGGACGACTCGGTGATCATGGGCGTCAGGCGGGCCTGCTCTCCGGAGGTGAGGCCGCGCCCCTCACGCTGGGCCCGCAGCAGCACCCCCGTGCCGACCTCAACCTTGATGACGCTGGCGGTCGTCACCTGCGTGCCGGGGTTGAGGCGCCAGGTGCACCCCGAGCGGGTGTCGTAGGCGGTGGCCGTCATGTGGTGCCCGGGGAACCGGCGGGCCACGTCGGACTTCAGAGCGGGCGTGAAGGGGTCGACGCCGGCGCAGCGGTCGGGGGCGTCAGCCCGCGCCGGGGCGACGGGCAGCAGGCCGATCAGACCGAGGCAGGCGGCGGCGACGGCGACCAGCGGACGACGGAGACCCATGGGGCCATCCTCGCCTCCGGGCGGGGGTGTGTCCATCACCGCCGCACCCTGTCCGCCTCAGGTGATGGGCAGTGACCGCCCGGCCCGGGTGGCGGCCACCGGGTCGTCGGCCGCCGGGACGTTCGGCACCTCGAGATCGACGTGCACGGTGCCGTGGCGCTCCTCCCAGCGCACCACGTTCAGGCAGGCGGCGTAGACGCACAGGCGGCCGAACAGGGCCAGCCAGGCGATCAGGGCGAACACCACGCCGAGCGAGCCGTACAGGGCCGAGCTCGACCCGACGAGGCGGGGCACGTAGACGCCTCCGACGACCTTCAGGACCTCGAAGCCGACGGCGCCGAGGATGGCCCCCGGCAGGTGGGCCCGCCAGGGCAGCCCCCTGCGGCCGGTGAGGGCGGAGAAGGTCCACAGCCACAGAGCGACGTCGATCAGAAGGGTGGGCAGTAGCGAGAGCCAGGTGAGGAAGCCGGGCAGGAAACCGGCGGCGGCGGTGGCGGCCACCGAACCCACGAGCAGCACGGTCGCCCCGACCAGCCAGAGGAGGGCGAAGGCCTTGTCCTTGAGGCCCCGTCCCTCGGACTGCCACACCGCGTCGAAGGCCGTCTCCAGGGTGGCGACCAGGCCGAGGCCGCTCCACAGCAGGCCGGCCACCCCGACGACCGACGCCGAGCTCTTGGAGGAGCTGGCCGTGTTCAGGGTGCTGCGCACGAGCTCTGCCGCCTGGTCACGCAGGCTCAGCTGGCGGATGACCGACTCGGCGATGTCGCGCTCGCCGGCCAGGACGCCGATGACGGCGACGGCGACGAGCAGCAGAGGGAATAGCGACAGGAAGGCAGCCAGCGTTATGAAGGAGGCCAGCGCGCCTCCCTGCACGGCGCCGAAGCGCTTGTGGACCCCGAGGGCGGTGGCGGCCCACCGAAAGCGGGAGGTGAGGGGGAACAGGATCCGGTCGAGCACGTCTCTGGCCTACCCGACCAGGGCCCGAACCGTACAGTGGCGGCGATGCCCGACGATCGCCCGGCCGCCCTGCCGCGTCACGTGGCGGTGGTGATGGACGGCAACGGGCGCTGGGCTGAGCGCCAGGGCTTGCACCGCACCGCGGGCCACGCCGCCGGCGAGGAGGCGCTTTACCGGGTGGTCGACGCCGCCATCGACCTCGGCATCGAGGCACTGACGGTTTACGGCTTCTCGACCGAGAACTGGACCCGGCCGGAGGAGGAGGTGGCATACCTCATGGGCCTGCCGGGCGAGGTGGTGGCCAAGCGCATGGCCGAGCTGCACCGTCGCAACGTGCGGGTCGTGGTGGCGGGCCGACGCGACGGGAGGGTGCCGAGCTCGGTCCTGGACCACATCGACGAGTCGGTGGCCCGCACCGCCACCAACACCGGGCTCACCTTCTGCATAGCCTTCAACTACGGCGGGCGGGCCGAGATAGCCGACGCCGTGCGGGCCATCGTGGCCAAGGGGCTGTCGCCCGAGGAGGTGGACGAGGACCTCATCGCCGCCCACCTCTACGTCCCCGAGCTGCCCGACCCCGACCTCGTCATCCGCACCTCGGGTGAGATGCGCTGGTCGAACTTCCTGCTTTGGCAGGCCGCCTACGCCGAGCTGGTCTTCGTCGACACGCTGTGGCCCGACTTCGGCCGCGAGCACCTGATCGCCGCCCTCGACACCTACGCCCTGCGGGAGCGCCGGTTCGGCGGCGTGTGAACCTCTACCGGGACGAGGCGGTCGTCCTGCGCACCTACCGGCTGGGCGAGGCCGATCGCATCATCGTCCTGCTCACCGCCACCCGGGGCAAGGTGCGGGCCGTGGCCAAGGGGGTCCGCAAGACCTCCAGCCGGTTCGGTTCACGGTTGGAGCCCACCAGCCACGTGTCGCTGCAGCTGTACGAGGGCCGGTCGCTCGACACCATCACCCAGGCCGAGACGATCGAGACGTTCGCCGCCGTGCGGGGCGACCTCGACCGCCTGTCCCGGGCCAGCACCCTGCTGGAGGCGTGCGACCAGGTGGCCCAGGAGGCAGAGCCCAACCCCCGGCTCCTACAGATGCTGGTGGGCGCACTGCGGGCCCTGGAGGCCCGGGACTCGGCCGTGCTGGTGCCTGCCTTCTTCCTCAAGCTCCTGGCCGCCGAGGGCACCGAACCGATGCTCGACGCCTGCGCGGTGTGCGGCACCACCGACGGCCTGACCGCCTTCGACCACGTCCAGGGCGGCACCCTGTGCGGGTCACACCGAGCCGGCGGCGTCAGGGTCTCCGAGGCTGCCCTGGAGCTGTGCCGACGCATCCTGGGCGGCGGCCTGGGCGCGGCGCTGTCCGATCCGGCGTCGGCCACCACTGCCGAGGTCGACGCCCTCGTCACCCGGGCGCTGGAGGTCAACCTCGAGCGCCGCCTCCGCTCCGCCCACCTCCTCGACCGCTGACTCCCTGTGGTGGTTAGCTGCAACCGCCGCTGCGGTGGCTTCGGGAGTGCGTATGAAGAAGCTTTGAGAGGGTGGCCACTTCGGGTACAACAGGGGGATGGGCCGCCTCTGGTTTACCGGATGACCGTGCTGATCCTGGCCGAGGCCGGGAGCTGAGGGTGGCCGATCTGCGCACCGAGCTGCGGCGGGTCCGCGAGATCGCCCGCCGCCGCCCGAGGCTGGACCCGCAGGCGTCGGTCCCGCCGCCCCTTCCGGCCGGCCGCACCGTGACCGTCCCAGGGCGGGGCGAGATCTTCATGCGCCACCTCGACGGCCCCGACGGGTCGGTGCCGGTCCTGCTCCTCCACGGCTGGATGTGGACCGGGGATCTCAACTGGTGGTCGGTGTACGAGCCCCTCGCCGCCGACCACACCGTCGTCGCCGTCGACCACCGTGGCCACGGCCGCAGCATGCGCAACGAGGCCCCTTTCCGCTTGGAGGACGCGGCCGACGACCACGCCGCCCTGCTCGACCTCCTGGAGATGTCCAAGGTGATCGTGTGCGGCTACTCGATGGGTGGCCCGATCGCCATGCTCATGGCCGAGCGCCACCCGGAGAAAGTGGCCGGCATGATCCTGGCGGCCACGACGCTCGACTTCTCCTCGGGCTCCTGGATGGCCGCCGGCCGGTGGCGCCTCATGCCGCTGCTGGGGGGCGTCATCCGGCTCGGCCAGTTCGACCGGATCGTCGCCCGCCACCTGCGGTGGACGGCCGAACGTGAGCCTGGCGTCGCCCCCTACCGGGCGTGGATGCTGGGGGAGTGGCGGCGGCAGGCGGCCAAGGAGATCGTCGAGGGCGGCGAGGCCATGGCCGGCTTCGACATGCGGGAGCGGGCCGCCGCCCTGCGCCACCTGCCGAGCGCCGTCGTGCTGCCCGCCCGCGACCAGCTGGTCGAGCCGTGGCGGCAGCGGGCCCTGGCCGAAGCGCTGGACGCCGACGTCGTCGAGCTCGACGGCGACCACTTCGCCAACATCGAGGCACCAGGGCTACTGGCCGAGGCGATCGTCGAGGCCGCCGCCCGGGTCACCGCCCGCCTCTAGAACCGGACGGCCTTGAAACCGGACTCATCAGGTGGCGTCCAGGTGCTGCGCCGCCCCGGTGGCAACCGCCTGGTCGAGCGCCTCGTCCCACCACTCGGGCTTCACCATCCAGCCGTTGTGGGCCGCCTCGATCTCGACCAGGCCGGCTCCGTTGAGCCCCAGGACCGGGTGGAGCGGCCCGCAGGCTACGGGAGCAGCGGGGGCCTGACCCAAGGTCGCCTGCTGGTCAGATCGCGGCGCAGGGTCGCATCCTCGCCGGATGGACTTCAAACTCGACCATTCGGATCGAACAGCGCCGCTGCCGTGGGGGCTCGCCGCGGCCGGCACGGCGGCCGCCGCAATCATCGGGTTGGTGACCCGGCGCCGGCACCGGCAGATCGGCCTTCGCCGCCCGGGGCGGCGACCGCCGCTCCCGACAGGCGACGCCGCCCAGGCCGAGACCGCACTACGGGTGGGCGCCGACTCCGACGGGGCGACCCTGGTGGACGAAGCGCTGGCGGCGGTCGCGGTCGCCGTCGACGCCGACGGTGCCGGTCTGCCCGAGATCCTCGGTGCCCACCTGACCGGCCACCGGGTGGAGCTGCTTCTGGCGTCACCCCTCGACGACGTCGCCGAGCCGTTCGAGGCGAGCGCCGACGGGCGCCGCTGGACGGCGGCGGCAGCCGACGTCATCGGGCTGGTGGCACCGGCCGACCGCCCGTGCAACCCGACGCCGACGATGGTGACCCTGGGAGACACCGAGGACGGCACGCTGATGGTCAACCTCGAGCGGATCGGGCTGCTGGCCTTGGAGGGCGACCCCGGCCGGGTCGCCGGTGTCCTGCGCCGCATGGCCTTCGAGCTCGGAGCCCCATACTTGAACGCCGTCCTCAACGTGGTCCTGGTCGGCCTACCCGAGGTGGCCGGCCTCGAGGACCACGTCGAGACCGCCCCCAGCCTGGGCGACGCACTGGACCTGGCCACGTCGCGTCGCGGATGGAGCGGCAAGCAGCTGGTCGCCCACGGAGCCGTGTCCGCCGACGGCGCCCGCGCCGCCGGGCTGAACGACGACACGTGGGCGCCATCGGTCGTGCTCGCCGCCGGCTCGTTCACCGACGACGAGCTGCACCGTGCCGCCGAACTCACCGCCGACCCGGCCCGATCCGGCATGGCCGTGGTCGTGGCCAGCGACCGGACCGCGACACGGTGGGTGTTGGACCTCGACGACGACCTCGTAGACGTCGGACCCCTGGGCCTGGCCGTCGACCCCACCGACGCCAGCGACAGGACGACGGCGACGGCCAGCGTCGTGGGCTACACCCCGGAGGAGGCGGAGGCGGTGAGCTCGGTCCTGGAGACAGCCGCACGCACCGACGATGTCTCCCCGGCCGAGCCGCCCTATGACGCCCTGGACGAGTGGGTGTGGTCGGACCTGGGTGCCGACAGCGGCGGGGACCTCGAGGCGTTCGACGGGGCCGAGGAACAGAACGACCGGGTGGACCTGCACGTCGTCCCCGAGGCCGACGACCCCGAGCCGGCCTTCGACGTCTGCATCGAGGTCCTCGGCCCGATCGGGGTCACCGGCAACCACGAAGGCCGCCGGGGCAAGCCACCACGGTCGAAGGGCATGGAGATGGCCGTCCTCCTCGCCCTCCACCGGCCCGGGTACACGGCCGCCCAGATCGAGGGGTTCCTCTGGCCCAAGAAGCCGCCGGCTCGCCCGACATTCCACTCGACGGTCAGCGCCGCCCGGGCCTGGCTCCGCCGGGTCAAGGACGAGGACCTGATCCCCAAGTCCGCCGTCGACGGTGGGATGACCCGATACCGGGTGGCGCCGTGCGTCGGCACCACCTGGGACAAGTTCCAATGGCTGAGACGCAACGCCCGAGGAGCGGCCGCCGCCGACCGGCTGACCGAAGCCCTGGCATTGGTCCGAGGCGAACCGCTCACCGGCGGCGAGGAATGGCCGTGGACCATGCCGAACGGCACCGAGATGCGCTGCGCCATCGGCGACGCCGCCCACGAACTGGCCCAGCTCCGCCTCGAGGCCAAGGACCTGCCGCGAGCAACCGAAGCCGCCCGACAAGGACTGCTGGGGTCACCATGGGACCAGCGGCTCTACGGAGACCTCATGCTGGCCGCCCACAAGGCCGGAAACCCTGCCGGGGTCACCGACGTCTGGAACGAGCTACGGGCCCGCCTCGTGGACGAGGACGACGACGTCGAAATCAGGATCGACGACGACGTTCAAGCCATCTACGAACGCTGCGGGAAGCGGTACGCAAGATGACCGTGGCGATCGAGGTGCGGCGAGGGCACTGGTGGGAAGCGCCGGGCCCGGGGCTCGGTTCGGCACGTGCGCACGTGGACACGGCACGACGCGGTGACCGCCGGGAGGCCGCCGGTCGGGAGCCTCGGCTCCCTCGGATTGAGCGGTGCTTCCTCCTCCGCCGCTGCGGTTCTATCGAATCACCCGTCGGAACTCCTTGTCCACCCTATCGCCTTTCCGTTGATGACCTCAACAGATAGTAGACCCAGGGTGTGACAGCCTCAACGGTTTCCGTCAACGGTTACGCGGTCGGGTCACCAGTCCGACACGCTCGTCTTCGAGCTGATGCAGACCGCCGAGATCGCCTGGAAGCATCTGGACGACGCCAACCTTGACTACTCGAGACGACTCGAAGCCCACGAGGAAGCCCAACAACCCCCTCGAGGACAAGGAGTAGAGTCCGGGAGACTGCCGGCGTCGGGGCGACGGCCGCCTGTGACCTGATGGGCCTACGGCCCTGATTTATAACGCTCTGACGACTCCCTGAGGAGACCTGTCGACTTCCGAAATCGCCGGGCACAAGACCAGGCCGGCCGGCTGGACCCCTGCTACCGTTGCTGACCGTCAACAATAGGATAATCGCTCAATGGCGAAACGCAAGCGACTTAGCTTAGTACTAGCCCGGTCACACACCCGCAAACAGGGATCGAGCTTCGGGTGCTCTCCATGGACGACGGAAACTTCGACATCGAGATCGACCCGGGACAGGCGTGGGCCGTGTTCAATCTGCGGACCGGAGTCAGTGGCGGCACTCGGATCGGACTCACCAGGACCGACCCCCTGGCGCCCGACGAGGACGGCAGCGACGGCTAGTAGTTGCGCCGGGCCGCCGACGAGCGAAGGGCGCTGAACAAGCCAACCGATCGGCTCGCCTACCACCCCCTGACAAGGGCTCGGTCCTGGAAGCCAAGACCGCCCGACGCCCGGCATGAACCTCGTTCAGGATCCTCGTCACAGGCCCTTGAGCAGCCGCAGAAGCGTCGCCATGGTGGGCTGGCGCACGTCCCGCTCATAGGCCGACACCATCGAGCGGGGACCCCGCTAGCGGCCGACTCGGCCTGGGTCAGCCGGGCCTGATGCCGGGCCTGACGGAGCAACCCGGCGGCCGGCGACGGCAGTTCGTCGTACACACTCACCATGTCACACAATCGTATGCCCTCCGGGCTGGCCTTGGCCTGTGACGAGGATCGGTGCAGCATCCTGAATGCGCGTGGCTATGGCCACAATCAGCGACCCAGAAGCGCCCGCGCCACCGTTCTGAGGCGGGACCGACACCGGTCACCAACCGACGAGCGTCGTCACAGGCCCTCAATGGGCTGCTCCCCGAGCTTCCTCCCCCCCCACTGCGCTGTGACCCCCTTGGCAGCGACGAAGCGCTGTGGCGGCGGTGGTAGGCGGTAGACGCGCAGCGGTCCGCGTCCAGGGCCGTCGGCATTCACCCAGGTGGGCGGGATCCATCTCGGTTCCCGCCGCCCATCCTCTCGCGGCCCCACCGGCTGGTTGCGCCAGTAGCCGCGGCGGGGATGCGAGATGGGGCTGGCGTGGGTGCCCGAGCCCTCACCGGAGCGGGCGGTCGGCCGCTGCCGGGCGTCAAGCACCCGGACTCCCGCCAGTGCTCCCGACTCCTCCAAGCGCCGGGTGGCGCCATGGCGCAGCCGCCGGAGATCGGCACGCTCCAGGCGCCGTGGCATAGGCAGTGAGGCCGGCTCGGTCCAGTCGCCCCACGCCACGAGCGCAGTCACCATGTCGGCCACCGAGCGCCATCCGGCCAGGCTCCGGCGCCCGAGGACGATGCCGCGATCGGCCAGTCCCTCGACCACCGGCGGCACCTGTACCAGCCAGGCGACGCCGTCGGTCATGGCGCCTTCCGCATCGGCGAAGAGCACCATGCCCTCCAGGCGGCCGGTGCGGGGCCCCTCGGCGAGGCTGTCGAGCATCGTCACCGTGGAGACGAGTGGCGCTGGTGCTTGCAGCTCGGTCGTCGCGAACAGGTCCATGTCGGCCTGCAGATCGACGAGCAGACCAGACAGCGCCGGCGTCGAGATCTCGGCCGGGTGCGCCAGCCACACAACGGTGTAGGGGCGGCGCAGGCGGATCTCGCCCAACCGGTCGGCCGGCGGTGGCTCGGAGGTGAGCACCGCCTCCTCCGCGCCGGCCGGCAGCCAGTACGTCTCCGCCTCGGCCAGGACCCGGGCAAGGGGAAGACCGTCGTAACGCACCCTGATGAGTGACAGGTCGTCGCTGGTCCGGGGTCCGATCTCTGGGTCGAGGATCAGGTCCGCCGCGTACAGGCTGCGCAGCGCTAAGACGTCGCCCGGCACGTACGACGAGGGCTGGCGGCGGGGCGCTCGCGTCAGCGTCCACCGCCCGGTCGCCTCCGCGAGCTGCTCGTCGCGGGCAACACCTTCGAGCGCGGCGCCGATCTCTTTGTCGTCGAAGTCCCCCGGTCCGGCCCCCACGCCGAGCTCGTCGGCGAGTTCCACCCAGGCTGCCAGCCCGGCTGGTACGCCCATGGG
>JBBSHM010000061.1:0-15055 GCA_038253125.1 Acidimicrobiales bacterium | reverse complement strand
GCCGCCCTCCGCAACGCCGGCCACCGTGTGGCCTTCCTCACGAACAACTCCTTCACGACCGTGGTTGACCTGGCCGACAAGCTGCGCCAGATGGGGGTCCCGGCCGACGTGGACGACATCTGCACCTCGGCCCAGGCTGCCGCCGGGCTGCTTGAGCCGGGAACCTGCGCCCTCGTCGTCGGCGGCCCCGGGGTGGGCGAGGCCCTGGCCGTTCGGGGGATCGAGGTCGTCGAGGACGACCGGCCGGTCGGCGCGGTGATCGTCGGATTCGACCCGACCTTCGACTACCGCAGGCTCACCGCCGCGTTCCGGGCGGTCCGAGGCGGCGCCCGCCTCATCGGCACCAACGACGACGCCACCTTCCCGACAGCCAAGGGCGAGATCCCCGGCGGTGGGTCCATCGTGGCCAGCGTGGCGTATGCCACCGGGGTGACCGCCGAGATCGCCGGCAAGCCGAACGCCCCGGCCGCCAACATGCTGGCCGAGCGCGTCGGGACGATCTCCTGGCTGGTCGGCGACCGCCCCGACACCGATGGCGCCATGGCCACGGCTGTGGGGGCGCGCTTCGGCCTCGTCCTCTCCGGTGTCGCCCAGTCGGCCGACGGTGTCGACCCCGCCCCAGAGGCGGTGGCCGCCGACCTGGTCACTCTCGTCAAAGACCTCACGTCCGCCCGCACCTGACCGCTGCCCGTCGTGTCACCGAGCTCGTGACCTGGCCCGTCGACCTCGGCGTGGCTGCCGGAGTCAGGGCGCTGTGTCACGAACCTCGGTCTCAACGGGTGGCGGGGGCGTACTCGGGTGGGCGGGGGGTGGCGGAGCGGGCGGCGGCGCCGACGGCCATGCCGAACAGGAAGCCGCCGACGTGGGCGGCGTAGGCCACCCCGTCGCTGCCGCCGATGAACTGGCTGAAAAACCAGAAGCCGAGGAAGGCCCAGGCCGGCAGCGGGAGAGGGATGAAGCCGAGGAGCCCCAGGATCCGGGCCCGCGGGAAGAGCACCAGGTAGGCGCCCATAACCCCGGCGATGGCTCCCGACGCCCCGATCAGCGGGACGACCGAGCTGGGCGAGGAGATCACGAACGCCAGCGTGGCGACAACGCCGGCCCCCAGGTAGAAGAGCAGGTACCTGAAGCGCCCCCAGCGGTCCTCGAGGTTGTTGCCGAAGATCCACAGGAACAGCATGTTGAAGCCCAGGTGGGTCACCGACCCGTGGAGGAACAACGATGTCAGGACGGCCAGGTACACGTTCTTCTGAGGGAAGCACCGGGAACTTGGGTCACCGGTGAGGGTGAGGCCCTGAGCGGTTCGGCTGGCTGTGACCCCCGCGCAGGAGGCGGCGGCGGCCGGGTTGCTGGCGGCCACCTCGCCGACGGTCAGCGGCTCGCCGCTCTTCAGCTCCTCGGGTATGGCCGCCTTTGAGTAGCTGAACCGGTTGGCGCTGATGTCGAGCACCGCCCCGCTCGTCGGCGGCTGAACCCAGAAGTACACGAGCACGCAGGCGACGATCAGGCCGAGTGTGGCCCAGGGCCGCCGCCGCGTCGGGTTGTAGTCCTTCAGCGGGATCACGGCCTGAAACTAGGCGGCGGCGCCGGGATTCGCGAGCTCCCGGGAGGGACCGGGTTGTGGCCGGCGACGGCGCCTAGTGTGGCCGTCGGTGATCGTGGTCGGGCTGCCGGAGCGTTGGAAGACCAGTGCTGGCCGCCGGTAGCGGGCTCGGCAACGTGGCCGGCTGGGCCGGGCTCGACCCGGTCGCCCTGCTCGCCGTGCTGGCCGCGTCGGTGCTCTACGCCAGCGGCACGCGCCGGCTGGCGGCCCGGGGGCGGGGGTGGCCGACGCACCGCTCGGTGCTGTTCGCGCTCGGGATCGCCGCGCTGCTCGCCGCTACGCAGGGCCCGCTGGCGGCCTCGGATGAGACGAGCTTCAGCGCCCACACCGGTCAGCACCTGCTGCTCGGGATGCTCGGGCCGCTCCTGCTGGCGCTGGCCGCCCCGCTGACCCTCGCCCTGCAGGCCGGCGGTCCGAGGACCCGCGCCCGGCTGCGACGTCTGCTCCATAGCGGACCCGCCGGGCTCCTGGCCAACCCGCTGATCGGGATCGCCCTCTTCGGCGGTTCGCTGTTCGCCCTGTACTTCACCCCGCTGTTCGCTCTCTCCCTGCGCAACGCCGCCGTCCACGCCGCCGTCCACGTGCACTTCTTCGCCGTCGGCGCCGTCTTCCTGTGGCCGGTGGTGGCGGTCGATCCGGTGGCCTCGCGCCCCCCCCATCCCCTCCGCCTGCTGGCCGTCTTCCTGACCCTCCCGCTGCACACCATCCTGGGCCTGGCCATCCTGAGCGGCGACCGCCTCCTGGCCGCCGGCTGGTACGGCCGGGCCCGCGGTCCCGCCTCCGCGCTGGCCGACCAGCGCCTCGGGGGCGGGGTGCTGTGGGCCGCCGGCGAGGTGGTGGGCCTGGCCTGCGCCGGTCTTGTCCTGCACCAGTGGATGGCGGCCGACGAGCGGGAGGCGGTCCGCAACGACCGTCGCCTCGACCGGCTCGCCGCCGCCGAGGTCTCGTGACCGCCACGACCTCTGATGGGCCGGTGGGTGACACCGAGGCGACCTCGGGCAACCCGTCGCTGGTGAGGATCGGGATGGTCGTCTGGCTGGCGTCGGAGCTGATGTTCTTCAGCGGCCTGTTCGCCGCCTACTTCTTCCTCCGCGGCGGTGATGCGCCGTGGCCACCGGCGGGGGTCGAGCTCGGCACCGGCAGGGCCGCGTTGTTCACCGCCCTCCTGGTCGCCTCCAGCGGCACGGTTCACATGGCCGGCCTGCGGGCCGACGCCGGTGACGAACGAGGCACCCGCCGCTTCACAATCCTCACGATCCTGCTCGGAGCGGCGTTCCTAGCCAACCAGGCGGCGGAGTGGTCAGGTCTCAACTTCACTCCCACCGACCACGCCTACGGTTCGCTGTTCTACCTCATGACCGGCTTCCACGGCGCCCACGTCCTCGGCGGCCTGTTCCTGCTAGCCACCTCGTTGGTGGTGGCGACGGGCCGAACCAGCAAGGCGCCGCTGCCCAGCACGGTGAGCGTGGCCATCTACTACTGGCACTTCGTCGACGTGGTGTGGGTGGCCATGTTCGCCACCCTCTACGTGGTGCGCTGACGATGCGGCGAGTGTGGGCGGTGGCCAGCGTGCTGGTGGTGGCCCTGGCGCTGTGGCCGATGCTGGGGGCCCGGGCCCAGGAGTCGCCGGCACCGGCCGGGCCCCCCGAGGAGGCGGGCCGTCAGCTGTTCGTGACCGGCTGCTCCAGCTGCCACGGCGTCGACGGCCGGGGGACCGACCGTGGGCCGTCGCTCGAGCACTCGGGCGGGGCCGGCGCCTACTACTACCTGAGCACCGGGCGCATGCCGCTCACCGCCGAGGGTCAGCCCCGGCGCAAGGACCCGGCCTATGACCCGGCGCAGATCGGTCTGCTGACCGCCTACGTCGCCTCGCTGGGTGACGGCCCACCGGTGCCGGCGGTCGATCCGGCGCAGGGCGACCTGGCGCTGGGCGGTGAGCTGTACCGGGCCAGCTGCGCCGCATGCCACTCGGCCGCCGGCATTGGCGGCGCCCTCAGCTATGGCGGCTACGCCCCGCCACTGCGCCAGTCCGAGCCTCAGCAGATCGCCGCGGCCCTGCGGATCGGTCCTGGCAACATGCCCCTGTTCGCGCCGGCGGTCTTCGACGACCACCAGGTGGCGTCGCTCGTGCGCTACGTGCGCTTCCTGCAGCACGCCCCCAACCCCGGAGGTGCCCGCCTGGGTGGGGCCGGACCGATCCCCGAGGGCTTCGTCGGCTGGGTCTTCGGCATCGGCGCCCTGCTGGCGGCAACCCTTTGGATCGGGACCCGGATGAACCAACGGAGGCGCACATGAAGTCCGAGGAGACCCCGGCCAGCGACGCGCCCGCCCTGCGACGGGCCTACCGCAGCGTCGTTGTCTCGCTCTCGCTCAGCATCCTCGCCGGCCTGGCCCTGGCCGTGGTCTACGCCCGGGGCGGCCAGCCCCAGCTCGAGGGGGTGCTGCTCGCCGTCTCCCTCCTCGGCATCGGCGCCGGCCTGGTCATCTGGGCCCAGAGGTTCCTGCCCAACGACACCGTGGAGGAGGAGCGGGGCTCGCTCTCCTCCGAGCCCGAGGACGTGACCAGGTTCTCAGCCGAGCTCGAGCGTGGCGAGGAGGCGATCGGCAGCCGCCGCGTCATCGTCGGGCTCATCATCGGCGGCCTCGGCGCCCTGGGGCTGGCCCTGGTCTTCCCCGTGCGATCGCTCGGGCCCCGTCCGGGACGTGGCCTGTTCAAGACCAGCATGGCCAAGGGCCGCCGGCTGGTCACCGAGCAGGAGACCCCGGTCCGCCCCGAGGACGTCCCCCTGGCCGGGACCCTGACGGTGTGGCCCGACGGCCACACCGACGCTGCCGACTCCTCCACGCTGCTGATACGGGTCGAGGACCAGTCGCTGTTCCGCGAGCCGGTGAAGCTGGGGTGGACGGTCGGCTCGGTGATCGCCTACTCAAAGCTTTGCACCCACACCGGATGCCCCGTCGGGCTCTACCAGGCCGAGAAGCACCTGCTGCTCTGCCCCTGCCACCAGTCGACCTTCGAGGTGCTGGCGGGGGCCCGACCGGTGTTCGGGCCGGCCCACCGTCCACTCCCACAGCTGCCGCTCGGCGTCGACGACCAGGGGTTCCTCGTGGCCATGGGTGACTTCGACGGCCCGGTGAGCGCCGGCTTCTGGGATCGGTCCCGATGAGCCGCGGCAAGCCCCGTCGCTCACGCATCTCGCGCACCGGGCAGTGGCTCGACAACCGGCTCGGCCTGGCCAAGATCGCCCGCACGACGCTGCACAAGGTCTTCCCCGACCACTGGTCGTTCCTCCTCGGCGAGCTGGCTCTCTACTCCTTCGTGGTGCTGCTCCTCACGGGCACCTACCTCACGTTCTTCTTCAAGCCCAGCCAGGCCGAGACGGTGTACCACGGCAGCTACAAGGCCCTCGACGGCGTCACGATGTCGCGGGCCTACCAGTCAGCGGTGGAGCTGAGCTTCGACGTGCGGGCCGGCCTGGTCATGCGCCAGATCCACCACTGGGCGGCGGTGGTGTTCATCGCCGCCATGGTCGTGCACCTCGGGCGCATCTTCTTCACGGGGGCCTTCCGGCGGCCTCGCGAGCTGAACTGGATCATCGGGGTCACCCTTCTGCTCCTCGGCATCGGCAACGGCTTCGCCGGCTACTCGCTGCTCGACGACCAGCTGTCGGGCACCGGGCTGCGGATCGCCTACTCGATCGTCCTGTCGATCCCCTTCATCGGGACGTGGATCACCTCGCTGGTCTTCGGCGGCGAGTTCCCCGGGCCCGACATAATCGAACGCCTCTACGTCCTGCACATCCTGCTCGTGCCCGCCGTCATCATCGTCCTGCTGGGCCTGCACCTCGCCATCGTGGTGCGCCAGAAGCACACCCAGTTCGCCGGGCCCGGCCGCCGGGAGGACAACGTGGTCGGCGAGCGCATCTGGCCCACCTACGCGGTGAAGGCGTCAGGGCTGTTCTTCCTGGTCACCGGGACGCTGGCCGCCCTCGGTGGCCTGGCCCAGATCAACCCCATCTGGATCTACGGCCCCTTCAACCCCTCCGAGGTGAGCTCGGCCTCGCAGCCCGACTGGTACGTCGGCTGGCTCGACGGCGCCCTGCGGGTGATGCCGAGCTGGGAGCTGCACGCCTTTGGCCGTGAGCTGCCGAACCCGTTCTTTCCCGGGGTGCTGCTCCCGGGGGTGACGTTCGGGCTGCTCTACATGTGGCCGTTCCTCGAAGCCCGTCGGACCAAGGACCGTGAGGTCCACCACCTCCTCGACCGGCCCCGCGACCGCCCCGTTCGCACCTCGCTCGGGGTGGCGACGATCGGCTTCTACGGCGTGCTCTTCCTGGCCGGGGGCAGCGACGTGCTGTCCACCGCCTTCGGCCTGTCGGTGAACGAGCTGATCTGGGCCATCCGGGTCGCCCTGGTGGTCGTGCCCGTGGTGGCCGGCGCCGTGGCGAACCGCCTATGCCGAGACCTGGCGGCCCGGGACGGCGGATCACCCGAACCACCATCGGGGCCGCCCACCAACGGCGACGCCCCGGCGGCGGTCGAGCGGGAGGAGCCCGAGGAGGCCAAGCCCCCCGCCCCCGCGCCGGTCATGCGGTCGGGACGGCCGCAGGCTCAGCCTCGAGGGTCCTGACCAAGTGCCGGGCGTGGACCGTGAGGAACATCGGAACCAAAAGTCACGCTAAGGACGGCCCGTCGCCGCCGCGCTGATCGGTCCTACCGTGTTCGGCGCCGAGCAGGAGCGGACGGCGTGGGTGAATGCCAGAGCGTCTCGGGGGCTGGCGAACACAAAGACCTTCCCGGGCTCGATGTTGGCGCGGACGTCGGGCCGGTACAGCGAGAACAGATCGACGTAGCGAAGATGGACAGCAGCGCAGTCCACAGCGCCGAGACCTTCAATCGCGTATCGATGGGGTGGTCGTGGTGAGGGGCGGTCCGGTCCAGGGCCTTCGTCATCGAACGTCTCCTTCGGTGAGACTCGCGTCGGCGGGACACCGACCGCAGTCATGGTGAAGGAGCCCTTCGCCCGGCGCATCGGCTGAGCAGGTGGTTCTCGATCGGCCGATCTCATTCGCTACTTTCTGGCGTCCTCGAACCCGGAGGCGGCGGTTGAGGCCCTGGCCGGGATCGAGGATGCGGCATCGCGCACCTTGGCCGACATGCGTCTGGGTGTCCTACGGGCGGGCGAAGAGCCCAGCCTCGCACCACCGCCCCGAGTTGGCGACATCCAGCGCCTGGCCAAGGGCGGTCGCGACAGCCTGCCTGTCGAGGTCCGGCTGTCGGGTGATCTTGGCGACCTGCTGCCGTCGGTCGAGGCGGCCGTGTACCGGATCGCCCAGGAGTCGATCACCAACGCCCGCCGCCACACTCGCCACGCGACCGGCATTGACCGGGCAGTGCGGAGACGCCGCACGAGCGGCCGGGGTCGTTGGGAGCACCCTCCGCCGATGGCGGCGCCTCGGCGAAAGCGGTCCTCGAGCCCGACCATCCCGACCACCCCAGCGAACCGGACGCCTACGCCCGGGAGGGCGCCCGCCTGTGCGGAGGGTCAACCAGGCTGAGGGGCGATGGGCGTCGAAAGCCCGACCCGTATCCGGGCCGCTGCTATCGGACCATGCACCGTCAGGTCACCGCGACCCGCGAGGCGCTCGACAAGCGCGGCGCCGTGGTCGTGCTGACCGAGACCCGGACAGAGGAACGCCCCGGCGCTGGCGTCCTCTCGTTTTCCTTCTGGACCGCCACGAGCAGCGACGGCGGCTCGGCGAGGTTGGCCGGGATCGTCCGAGGCCATGTCCTGGTCGACGTGGCGGCGCGACCGGCGGCACTGCGAGGCATCCTTGAACCCTCCGGGCTGCCCGGTGATGGGGTTGCGGTCTCGAGAGCCCGGCTCGACCCGAAAACGGGGAGCGCTCGCTCATGTTAGACCCCGGGGAACCGATCAGGCACCTATGTGGCACGATGGAGCTCGTCGATCGCGAAGGCAGCCCCGATGATCACGGCGCCTGGTTGGTATGACGACCCGAGCGGCGGAGCAAAGCGTGCCTTGGTATCTGGTGCGCCGGGTACCATCCATGAAGACTTTGCGCGCTACGTCAATGTTGAAGGCTCCCAAGAGCGGGACGGACAAGCCGTCCTAGGAGAAGGCTCAAGAAGACGCGGGAGCCAACGTCGAAAAGTTCATAAGGTCCAAACGCGGCTTCGGGCCGGCTCTTTAGCCGCTCCGCCAGGCGATCGACGAGGCGAGGACTCAGGTCGTGAGTGACCAATCGCAGGGCGCTGGATGGTGGCTGGCATCCGATGACAAGTGGTATCCGCCCAGCGAACCGGTCGAGCATCCGCTCAGGGTCCCGTCGCGCCAGCCGGGCTTTGATCCCGTACCGGGTCAGTCGGGCGCCGCCCAGCCGGCCGGATGGAGGCCCCCACCCCAGCTGTCAACGACGAGGAAGTTTGCTGTCGTGGCGAACAAGCGGGCAGTCGGCGGTGTCGCTGCTTCCGGCTTGGGGCTGCTGTTCTGCCCGTTCGTAGGGTCGGTCACCGGGGTCGTCCTAGGGCTCGTCAGCCGCAAGGACGCAACGAGACGCTGGGCGCCGCTGACAGCCATCGTCGTCGGGCTTGTTGGGTTGCTCTTCTGGGTTCCTGCGGTGGCCTACGCGGCGTCGCACCCAGCCCAGCACGCCCCGCCCGGGTCCGCCATGTCCGACACCACCACGACGACGGCGGAGATTACGACGACGGAGTTCGTGGACGTTCCAACGACCGTCACGACGGCGCCCGCGCCCACCTCCTCCGAACCGCCGACTACGCAGGCCCCGCCGACAAAGCCAGCCCCGCCGACAACGCCAGCCCCGCCTCCGTCGACTGTGGTCGTGCCGACAACACGCGCGCCCCCGACGGCGCCATTCGTGGCTCCCCCAACAAGCCCAACGACCGCGTATGTCCCACCGGCAATCTTCCCCGCGGTGCAGCAGAACGTGCACCCGGGGGCCTTCTGCACCACTGGGGGAGCAAGGGGTATCACGGCTACTGGCACTCCGATGGTCTGCACGACGACAGCAACCGATTCACGGAACCGGTGGCGGGCCGCGTAGCGGGCTCCGGCCCGCCGAGAACCTCTCCCTCCGCGGAGCCCTGGGCCACCCTGAGGATCGTGGCGGCGGCAGTGGTCGTGGGGCTAGCCCTGCTCGGGTTGGTCGTCAGTGTCGCCAGCTACTTCGGGTCCTCAAGGGCGCTGGCGACGCCCGGGGCTTTCACCGAGTCGTCGATCGGCCCCGTGACGACTTCGAACGCGCCGGGCACCGAGCCTCCGATCACAGCTCCGACGGTTACGGCAACGACGGCCAGATCGACGGTGGTTCCGGTCGACATGCTGAACTTGGCGGTATCCCAGGCGACCATAAGCGCAACGATCTGCACGGCCGGGTACACGGCCAGAATCCGGCCGGCGACAACGCTCACCGGCCCGATCAAGGTGGCCCAGATCGCCTCCTACGGTTACGCAGCGACCAATCCGGGCGGCTACGAGGAGGACCACGTCATCTCGCTGGAGGTGGGCGGCTCGCCCACCGCGGCGGCAAACCTGTTCCCCGAGCCGCTGGGCGTGGCCAGGGCCGACGATGGAGAGGAGAATAAGCTGCATGCTGAGGTGTGCGCCGGCAGCCGGACGCTCGCCGAGGCACAGTCGGCGATCCTCGCCTTGAAGACTTCGCACGGCTACCGGCGGACCGCCTCGCTGGCCTGAGCCCTGATCGTACGCGCCACGCTCGCCCGCCCGTCTCGGAGGCCGGTCAGGTCCGGTTCCGGTGGCCGCTTGGCCGTCTTCCAGGTCTTGAGGGTGGGGCAGCGGTCGATGACGTCCCACAGCTCGGGAGGCACGAGCGGCGCGGCCTGCTCGGCAGGGGCGCCGTGGGTGCGCCGGATGCCCTCCCAGACGGCGGTGACCCGGGCGGCGGCGGTGGGGTCGTGGAGGTCCCGCGTCTTGTGGGCGAACCGGATCCCGGACAGGTGGCGGCACCTGGTGCCAACCTTGGCGCCACAACCGGCCAGGAAGCTCACCCAGGCATTGCCCGGCAACCTGCTGGGCGCTCCGGTACGCGACACGGCCACGGTTTCGGGGGGCTCCAGCCCTAGCGGCAGCGTCACCTTTCGCCTCTTCAGTGACGCCGGCTGTGCCATCGAGGTCTTCACCTCTACCAACCTCGTGAGGGCAGGCACTGCCACCTCCGACAGCTTCACCCCCACCGCCGCGGGCACCTACCGGTTCGTCGCCTCCTACTCGGGCGACGCCAAAAACAACCCGGTCACCTCCGCGTGCGGGGCGGCGAATGAATCGGTGGTCATCGCACCCGTCACCAACCGCACCCTCACCGTCACCAAGACGGGCACCGGGGCTGGCACGGTCAGCAGCTCACCGGGCGGGATCGACTGCGGCACCACCTGCTCGGCGACGTTCCCCGATGGCACTGCCGTCACCCTCACCGCCACCCCGGCGACCGGCTCCACCTTCACCGGCTGGACCGGCGGCGGCTGCACCGGTACCGGCCCTTGCGTCACCACGCTCACCGCTGGCACCACGGTCACCGCCGACTTCGACACCAGCCCGCCGCCGCCGCCCACCGCGCCGTATGTGATGGTGGCCAGAGACGGCGGGGTGTTCGCCCCGTCCGGCCAAGGCTTCCTGGGCACTGCCCGCCTGCGTCCCGGTGACGGGGTCCTACGCGACGGCCAGGGCCGGATCGTCGGTGCCAGTGGCACCCCCATCGACTCCCCGTCGTCGCCATCGCCTACACCCCGAACCGGCAGGGCTACTGGCTGGTCCAGGCTAACGGCGGTGTCATCCCTATCGGCAACGCACCCGACGTCGGGAACCTCCGAAGCCTTACGCTGCGGTCACCGATCGTCGGGGCCGCCGCCACGAAGGACGGAACCGGCCTTTATCTGGTGGCCGCTGATGGTGGCGTGTTCGCCCTGGGCACCGCGCCGTTCAAGGGCAGCCTGGGCGGTGCCCGGCTCAACAAGCCGATCGTGGCGATGAGCCTCGACGGCGACGGCTCCGGCTACCTGTTGGTGGCCTCCGATGGCGGGGTGTTCACCTTCGACGCCACCTTCCGGGGCAGTCTCGGCGCCACCGGTCTCGACAAGCCGATCGTGGCCATGGCCGTCGCCCCCGACGGCGGCTACATCCTGGCCGCCTCCGACGGGGGCGCCTTCACGTTCGGGCCCGCCTTCGCCGGCAGCCTCGGTGGGATGCGGCTGGACGCTCCTGTCGTTGGGATCGCCCTCGACCGCGACGGCACCGGCTACTGGATGGCCGGCGCCGACGGCGGCGTCTTCTCCTTCGATGCCGAGTTCTTCGGCAGCGTCGCCGACATCCTGCTTCAGTCGCCGATCACCGGCATCGTCGCCCTCTAACTTGGCTTAGCTTAGGGTGCGCAGCTTGCGCCTCCCGAGGCGCCGCTGCTGACGCCGAGTGACCGTCCGGCTGGCGGGATGCCGGCTGCATGTACTTCCTGAACGTTAGGGAGCCACACCGTCGTGTCCCAGCGAGCCTCGATGCTGGCGGGCCAAGGTCGACGTTCAGAACCAAGTTGCCCGGCCTGCGCGAGACCCAGGACGTTTCACGGTGAGCCAGTGGGCTCCGAGGTAGAGGCGGGTGATGCCGACCACGACCACCACCAACCCGGCGACAGCCCAGGCCGCCACCCTCCGAGCACAGCTCGACGCCCCGGCGGCAACGAGCGCGGCCACGGCACCCCACGCCACCATCGCCTGGGTGGCGTGACCGGACGGAAACGCCAACCCGTCCAATCGGGTCACGGCTAGCGCCGCCGGTGGCCGAGCCCGGTCGGTGAGGATCTTGACCGCGTTCCAAAGGATCACCGCGCCGCCGTAGCTGACGGCCAGCACCCCGAGAGGCCGCCAGGAGCGGCTCCATGCACTCCACCACACCAGGCCAGCCACGACGAGCGCCGGGACCAGGACCGCTGAGCTGAGCTGCCCAGGCTGGTCAGGACCTTCATGGTGGTGGTCAGCCAAGGCTCCCGATGACGGGCGAAGAACTCGAGGGTCGGCCGGTCGAGGCGGGCAGCGTCGTCGCCGGCCAGGACGTCCTGGACCACCGTCCCGAACAGCCAGCCGACGGCCACGAGCAACGCGAGCGACGCGGTCAACGACAGGCCCAAGGCGCCCTCCGGACGGAACCGGCGGCCCAGGAAGTCCAGCTGGCGGCGGAAACGGCCCCGGAGGCCGACCACGATCGGGCGTTTCAGCTGGCGTGCGCTCCAGCCTCGGACGGCGTCCTGGTGACGGGCCGCCCACCGGGCGGCAAGGCTGATGGCCAGCGCGGCCACGACCACGACGGCGAGCACCAGGCTGGCCCGCTTTGGCTACATGCTCGACGTGCCGCCACCCGTTCCCCGCCGCGTAGCCGGCCAGCACGAACCCGGTGGCCCATACCGTGCCGCCGGCGACGTTGTAGGCGGCGAAGGTCCGGTACTTCATCCCGGCCATGCCCGCCATCCCCGGGATCAGGACCCGCAGCGCGGCGGTGAACCGTCCGAAGAACACGGCCCTGCCGCCCCGGGTCGCCCGATACCGCTGCGCCCGGTCGAAGTGCCTGTGGTCCACGAACCGGTTTACGGTTCCCTCCAACAGCCGTCGGCCCCACCGGCGGCCCACCGCGTAGCCGATGCTGTCACCGATCACCGCCCCGGCGACGGCGGCAGCGATCGCCCCAGGCAGGCTCACCCGTTGCTGGAAAGCCAACACCCCGCCGAGCAGCACGGCGATCTCCCCGGGGAACACGATCCCGACGAAGACCGACGACTCCAGCGCCGGCAAGGCGAAGGTCACCGCCAACGCCGCCCACCCGTGGAGAGCCAGGACGTGATCAGCGAGACGCCCCCATCAGCGGCCGGCGACCCGGAACATCGGTGCGGCGACATCATCCATCGCCGAAGCGCGCTCCTGACGGCGAGGCGCCGCAGCGCGGATCGACGCGCCGCCAGCCATCAGGAGATCGCGGACTTGACGTTGCCACAAGCTTAGTAGATAGTAGATCTACTACAGCGCTAGTAGTGTCTCGTCGGTCCGACGTCGCCTATACAGCCGAGGAGCTCTCAAACGTGAAGAACAAGAGGATCGTGATCGGGGCCGCGGTGGTCGTCGCTCTCGGCGGCGGGTTCACCGCGATCCAGGCCGTCAGCGGGAGCGGCGGCGGGGGGACGGCTCCAGCAGTCACCACGCTCGGCGGAGGTTCTATCGAGGCGACTGTTTCGGCGGCGGGAAACCTCGTGCCGGTCCAGCAGCTCACGCTCGACTTCCCGAACCCCGGCCGGCTGGTCGAGGTGAACGCCAAGCAGGGCGACAAGGTCACGAAGGGCCAGATCCTGGCGAAGATCGACGATCGCGCCGCCCAGGACGAGCTGGCCCGGACCTCTGCGGCGGCCGATGACGCCAACGCACGCCTGCAAAGCGCGCCGACACCAGCGAACCGCTTGGCTGTGGCCACGGCCGCGGCCGAGCTCCACGCGGCGCAGCGGGCGCTGGCCGACACCTCTGTCGTGGCCCCGGTGGACGCACTGGTGAACATGGTGGCCAACCGCCCTGGTGAGCTGGTAGGGCCGACGGCGCCGGCGGCCAGCGCCGGGGCAGAAGCCCAGCCCCATCCGGGCGGCTTCATCGTCCTGAGCGACGTCAGCGGGCTGCCGGTGCGGGCCGCTTTCAGCGAGGCGGACTCGGCCCGGATCACCCAGGGTCAGGCTGCCAGGGTGACCTTCGACGCACTGCCGGGTCGCAGTTTCGACGGGACCGTCGCCTCGGTGCTGACCACGCCGACCGTCGCCAACAACGTCGTCACCTACCCGGTGACGGTGGCGTTCCCGCTCTTCGACGGGGTCCGACCGGGAATGACCGCCAACGTGTCGGTCGTGGTCGACAAGCGCGACGCTCCCCTTGTCCTTCCCAACGCGGCGATCGCCACGGTCGGCGAGTTCACCGAGGTGGTCGTGGTCAAAGGCAGCCACCAAGCTTACCGCCCGGTGAAGCTCGGCGCCCAGGGCGACACGACGTCCGAGGTCGCGTCTGGCCTGCAGCTCGGGGAGCGCATCCTGGCCGACAAGCCCGTCGCGCACGAACCCGACGGTGACGTGATCCCCCCTCCGGTCCCGGGGGCCACACCAAAGGCGGCGAAGTGAGCGGCGAGGCGACGAGGCCGGCTGTCATCGAGGTCAACGACGTCACCAAGACCTACGGGCAGGGCGAGACGAGGGTCGAGGCCCTCCGGGGTGTGTCGTTCGAGGTGCTCACCGGTGAGTTCGTGGCCATTATGGGCCACTCGGGCAGCGGCAAGAGCACGCTCATGAGCATCCTTGGCTGCCTCGACGTGCCGTCGTCCGGCAGCTACAACCTTGACGGCACCGATGTCGCTGCCCTTTCGGAGAATCAGTTGGCGGCGGCACGCAACGACCGGATCGGCTTCGTCTTCCAGAGCTTCAACCTCGTGCCCCGTACCAGCGCCGTGGCCAACGTCGAGCTGCCCCTGGTCTACCAGCGCGTCAGCCGGGCCGAGCGGCGGCAACGGGCGATGGCCGCGCTGTCCGATGTCGGCGTGGCCGAACGGGCCAGCCACGTCCCATCCGCCCTCTCGGGCGGCCAACAGCAACGTGTGGCCGTGGCCCGGGCCATCGTGACCGCTCCCGCCCTCATCCTGGCCGACGAGCCCACCGGCAACCTCGACTCGGCCGCCACCGCGGAGGTTCTGGCGCTGTTCGGCCGGCTCAACGACGAGGGCCGCACGATCGTGCTGATCACCCACGAGGACGACGTCGCCGCCGCCTGCCGCCGCGTGATCCGCCTGGCCGACGGCCACATCGTCGAGGACCGGAAACAAGCACCCCGGCATCTGTCCGAGACCGTCGGGTGAACCTCGACGCGCTCACCCTCGCCCTCCACGGGATGAAGGCCAACCGGCTCCGCTCAGCGCTCACCACGCTGGGAATCCTGATCGGCGTGGCGGCCGTCATCATCCTGGTGGCCGTTGGCAACGGCTCCTCGATCCTCATCCAGCGCCAGCTCGAATCGCTCGGGTCCAACAGCCTGACGGTGTCGCGCAACTCCGTCGGCCCGGCAGGGGCCAACGGCACCAGCCAAGCCGGTACCACCGCACGGCGCATCGACCTCGACGCGACCGACGTCGCCAACCTCTCCAACGCCGCGAAAGCCGCGGACGTGCGCGACGTCGCCCCGATCGTCAACGCCTTGGCCACCGCGTCCCGGGGGGCGTCGTCGGTCACCCCGGAGGTGTTCATCGGCACCACCCCCAACTACGCCGCCATCCGGAACTACCACTACACCCAGGGCGGCTTCTTCACCCGAGACGACGAAGTCGCCCGCCGACCCGTCGTGGTCCTCGGCATCCGCATCGTCGACGCCCTCTTCGGCTCCGGCGTCCAAGCCGTC
>JBBSHM010000060.1:0-15142 GCA_038253125.1 Acidimicrobiales bacterium | reverse complement strand
GTCGTGGTCAACCAGGGCGGCACGGCGATCCTGCCGATCCTGGCTGCCGGGCTGCCCGTGCTCGTTCTGCCCCAGGGCGCCAATCAGTTCCACAACGCCGAGGCGTGCGTGGCCGCCGGGGTGGGCCGCCGGCTCCTGCCGGCCGAGATGGGCGCAGAGGCGGTGCGGTCGCAGGTCCGGGCCCTGCTCGATGACCCGGGGTACCGCGGCGCGGCGGAGGCGATCGCCAGGGAGATCACCGAGATGCCGGGGCCCGAGCATGCGGTTGAGCTGCTGGAGAGGCTGGCGGCCGAGCGTCGCCCGCTCACCCGGTCACTGGCATGAGCGATCCCGGCACCCCCGCCACCGCTGAGATGTTCGACCCCCAGCTGGCGCCGAGGCTGGTATCCCAGGTGCCCGGGCCGCGCTCGCAGGAGCTGTGGGCCCGTGACTCGGTTCACCACGCCAGCAACTCCTCGCCGGGTGCCCAGTGGCTGCGCCTGGTGCTGCGCGACGGGCGGGGGGCGGTGGTGCGCGACGTCGACGACAACCTGTTCCTCGACTTCTCATCGGGGGCGGTGGTCGCCAATCTGGGCCACGCCCCACCGGCGGTGGCGCAGGCGCTGGCCAAGGAATCGAGCCGGTTGATGCACTACTTCGACTTCGCCACGCCGCCGCGAGCTGCCTTCTTCGAGGCTTTGGCCCCGACGCTGCCCGAGAGCCTGCGCACTTTCCAGATGTACTCGACCGGAGCCGAGGCGGTGGAGGCGGCGCTGCGCCTGGCCAAGTCCTACACCAAGGGCTATGAAACGATCTCGTTCCACCAGGCCTGGCACGGGCGGACGCTCGGGGCGATGTCCCTGATGGGCGGCTTCCCGCTCAAGCGGGGCTACGGGCCGTTCGTCCCCGGGTCCATCCACAGCCCCAACGCCAACTGCTACCGCTGCCCGCTGGACCTGAAGCCCGAGAGCTGCGGCGTGGCGTGCGCCGCCCTGGCCGACCGGGCCTATGAGCAGTCCAGTGAGCACCGGCTGGCGGCGGTGATCGTCGAGCCCATCCAGGGGGTTGGTGGCGTGATCCCCTTCCCCCCCGAGTTCCTGGCCCACCTGCGCCGTCTCTGCGACCGTACGGGGGCCCTGCTCATCTTCGACGAGATCCTGACCGGCGTGGGCCGGACCGGCCCGATGTGGGCCTTCGAGGCGTCGGGGGTGGTGCCGGACATCCTGATCGCCGGCAAGGGCCTGGCCTGCGGCTTCCCGATCTCGCTGATCGCCTCGCGCCGTGAGGTGCTGGACACCCTGCCGTTCGGCATGCCGGGGGCCGGTGCGTCCACCTTCGCCAGCGGCAACATGGCCTGCGCCGCCGGCACCGCCACGCTCGGGCTGCTGGCCGACGGAAAGATCCTGGAGAACGGCCGCCGAGTCGGCGCCGTGCTCCTGGCCGCCCTACGCGAGCTGGCCGAGCGTCACCCCATCATCGGCGACGTCAGGGGGGCCGGCATGCTGTTGGCGCTGGAGCTGGTGCAGGACCGGGCCACCAAGACGCTGATCGCCCCGGAGACGGCCCGGCGGCTGCTGCTGGCCCTGGCCAACCGGGGCGTGCTCGTGGCCGGCGGCGGCCCTGTCCTGCGCATCACGCCGCCGCTGGTCATGAGCGAGCGCCAGGCCCTGGCCGGCGCCGCCATCATCGATGCCGCCCTGGGCGAGGTCGAGGCCTCGCTCGGGTCGGGGTAGCGGCCGCTCATGTGCGGCAGCGACGATCCCGGACCGATGCGTCCGCCCGGCGCGCCCGGTCTCGGCAGCGTTCACCACGTCGGCATCACTGTGGCCGACCTGGACCGGTCGGTGACGTTCTGGGAGCGCCTGCTCGGCACCACCTCACGCGACCGCCGGGTGCTGCAGGGGCCCCAGCTGGCGACGATGGTCGGCTATCCGGGGATCCGCATCGACTCGTGCTGGGTCGACCTGCCCGGGGGGGTGTCACTGGAGCTCCTCCAGTACCTCGACCGGGACGAAGCTCCCTACGATCCCGGCACGGCCCATCCCGGGAACGTGCACCTGTGCCTGCACGTGAACGACATGGACGACAGCCACAGCCACGCCGTGGCCTGCGGCGCCACCCCGGTCAGCGACCGGCCGATCGACGTGGCCGCCGGCCCCCGGGCGGGCTCGCGCATCGCCTACCTGCGCGACCTCGACGGCGTCACCATCGAGCTGCTTCAGCCTCCTCCGGGCCCATCGCGGGCGTGATGAGCGCGCCGCCTGGCGAAGCCGTGGTGCTGGCCGACCTGCTGCGCCGGCGGGCGGCCGAGGACCCGGGCGGTGTGGGGCTGCGGGTCGGCGAGACCGCCGCCCTCAGCTTCGGTGAATGGGACGAGCGGTCCAACGCCGCCGGCCGGGGACTCCAGCACCGGGGCGTGCAGCGGGGCGACCCGGTGGCGCTCCTGTTCGGCAACGAACGATGGGCCGACTACGCCGTGGCCTACCTGGCCGTGCTCAAGGCTGGGGCGGTGGCCGTGCCGCTCGGCTCACGCTTCGCTGGGCGGGAGCTGGACCGGGCGCTGGCCCACGCCGAGCCCGTCGGGGTCGTGGGCCCCGACCAAGGCCGGGGCTGGGCGGCGACGCTGGCCGACCTGGAGGCGGGCCAGGGCCGGGAGGCGTTCCAGGTGGCGGTCCAGCCTTTGGACCTGGCCGAGATCCTTTACACCTCGGGCACCACCGGCGCCCCCAAGGGCGTGGCGTGCAGCCACCTCAGCATCATGGCCCACGACCTGCCGGCCGACGCCGCCGCCGCCGCCGGGAACGTGTCGTTCCTCCACGGCTTCCCCATCGGCACCCAGGCCGGCCAGGAGACGCTGCGGGTGCCGCTTCGCATCCCAGGGCGCACGGCCATTGCCGTACCGGCCTTCGACGCCGAGCTGATGTGCCGGCTGGTGGCCCGGCACCGGGTGGCCCGCCTCCAGCTCGTCCCGGCCATGGCTCAAGTGCTCGTGACCTCCGAGGCGACCGGGCACCACGACCTGAGCTCGGTCCGCCGGGTGATCCTGTCGTCGGCCCACGCCCCCCCGGCCCTGTTCCGCCGGCTCGGCGCCCTCCTGCCCCGGGCGTCGCTGTGGAACGGCTACGCCCTGACCGAAGGCGGCTCGGCCCGCACGCTGGTGCAGTGGGACGAGGCCAGGCCGTCCTCGGTAGGTCTGCCGGTGGGGGAGACCGAGGTGCGGATCTCGGGTGCGGGAGGTGTGGTGCTGGTCGCTGGAGAGGTGGGCGAGGTGTGGCTGCGGCGGCGGGGCACACCGACCCGCTGGTACCACCACGACCCGGATGCCACCGCCTCGGTCTTCGTCGACGGGTGGGTGCGGACCGGCGACCTCGGGCACCTGGACGAGGCCGGCCACCTCCACCTCGACGACCGGCTGAAGGACCTGATCATCTCCGGCGGAGCGAACATCTCCTCGGTCGAGGTCGAAGATGCCCTTTGTGAGCACCCGGCGGTGGTGGAGGCCGCCGCCTTCGGCGCCGACCACGCCGTGCTGGGCGAGGAGGTGGCGGCGGCGGTTGTGGCCAACGGCCCCTGCACCCCGCGAGAGCTGCGTGACTTCGTGCGGGCCCGCCTGGCCGAGCACAAGGTCCCCCGCCGGGTGGTGCTGGTGGACGAGCTGCCCCGCAACGCATCGGGCAAGGTGGTGAAGGGTGAGCTGCGCCGGCGCTTCGGGAACGAGCCCGGGGCCACCCCTTACGTGGCGCCGAGCGGGCCGGTCGAGCCACTGGTGGCGGCGATCTGGCAGGAGGTGCTCGGCCGCCCGCAGGTGGGCGCCGACGACGACTTCTTCGAGCTTGGAGGCCATTCGCTGGCTGCGGCCCAGATTGCCGCCCGCCTCTCCGATGCCCTGGGCCGACCCGTCGAGGTGGCGACCATCTTCGAGTCCTCGACCGTCTCCGAGCTGGCCCTGGCCGTCGCGCCGTGAACCGCGGCTTCAGCCGGACGGGGCGGCCAGGGCGGCCAGGATGGCGGCCAGCATCTCGGGTGTGCGGCAGCGGCTGACCTGTTCGTCGGTGATGGGCAGGCCGGCGGCCCTGGCGTCGGCCAGCGCCTGGAGGAACGTGAAGTCCTGCCAGTAGCTGTCGCCGACGGCGGTGCGAGTGCCCCCGGCCGCCGACCACAGGGCGCTGAGCAGGGCCGCGTCAGGCGCGGGCGGGACCGCCCGATCGGCCGGCGGCACGTCACCAACGGGCGACGGTGCCCCGGCAGATGGGGCCGACGGTGCCGGCAGGAGGGACTGGTCCAGGCGACCGTCGGAGGTGCGGGGCAGGGCACCTAGGAACACCGCCGCGGCCGGCCACACAGATCCCGGCAGGATGCTCCACAACCTGGCCCGAAGCTCGGCCAGCGTCGGCGGAGGGTGACCGTCGGCCACCACATAGGCCACCAGCGCGGGGCCGGCACCGCCCACCTCGGCTACCCCCACCGCCACCTCCGCCACCCCCGGGCAGAGGGCCAGGGCGGCCTCGAGCCGGCTCGGGCGCAGACGCAGGCCGCGAAGGCTGACCTCGCCGTCCGGCGTTGCCTGTTCTGGCTTCGCCCCTGCCGGCCGACGGGCCGGGCGACCGTCCGGTGCGGCGACGAGCTCCTCGAGAAGCGCCTCGAGGTCATCGAGCAGCTCCTCGGCCGCCGGGCGGTGGAACACGCCGCGGGCCACCAGGCCCAGGCCCTCGTTCGACTCCATGAGCGACAGGAGGAGAAACGTTCCCTGATAGGCACCGTCTCCCCACGGCGGCGGAGGCGAGGCCCCATCGCCGTCCTGGCGCCGGGCGCTGAAGTGCCGCTCACGGCGCGCCGCGGCCGGTGACTGAAACGGTTCAGCCTGGATGCCGGGCAGCACGAGCCTGGTCTGCTGGGGCGTCTCACCCTGGAAGATCACCGGCACCTGGGCTGCCACCCCGTGAGCGGCGGCCGGGCCGCCGAGGGTCTCCTGCACGACCTCCTCGAAGGGCAGGCCCTGATGGGACAGGGCGCCGAGGACGCTGGCCCGGGTGCGGCCCACCATGTCGGGGAAGCTCGGATCGCCGTCCAGTCGCAGGCGGATCAGCACCTTGGCCGTCAGGCAGCCGATGAGCGCCTCCTGCTCCGCCGTGCTGCGACCGGCGACGACCGAGGCCAGCACCAGGTCGTCCTGGCCGGTGCGCCGGGCGAGGAGCACCCCGAAGGCGGCCAGCACCGTCATGAACGGCGTGGCCCGCAGGCTCCGGGCCAGAGCCCGCACCTGGCGGGCCAGGTCGTTGTCGAGGTCGCGTCGCAGGGGCTCGCCGGCACCGGGACGGTCGGGCCCGAGTTGGTCGGGCCGTCCGAGCGGCACCTGGACCGCGAACGGAGCACCGGCCATCTGCTGGCGCCACCAGGCCCGGGCCCCGACTCCGGCGTCGCCCTGGACCCGAACATGCTGGCGCCGGGACACGTCGCTGAACCGAACCGGCTCGGCCAGGTCCGATGTCTCTCCGGCCAGGGACGAAGCGTAGAGGGCCGACATCTCGCGGCGGAAGACGTCGACCGACCAGTCGTCGAACGCGGTGTGGTGCAGGCGCACCAGGAGGAGGTGGTCCTCGGGCCCCAGCCTGACCAGGTGGGGGGCGAACAGGGGACCCTCGACCAGGTCGAAGCGAAGCTGGCTGGCGGTGGCGATGAGCTCGGCCGCCCGCGCCTGTTGATCGCCGACGGGCAGCGAGCTCAGGTCCACCACGGCCATCGCCTCCCCTTCAGAGCCGACCACCAGCCTGGGCCCCTCGGCGGACAGCTCGAACGTCGTGCGCAGTGGCTCGTGGCGGCGGGCCAGCTCGGCCAGGGCGCGCCCAAAGGCGCCGACGTCGAGGCGGCCCCGGTAGCGGCGCACCAGGCAGGGCAGGTTGAAGCTGCCGGGCGACAGCTGCTCGTGCCACAGCATCCCGAGCTGCGACGCCCCGGCTGGAGCCGGGTCGAGCTCCCGGACCGCGCCGCCGAGGGCGCCCTCAGGCTCCTCATGGTGGACGGTGGCGCGGGGGAAGGCTGTCTTCAGCTCGGCGTCGGGACCCGACGGCCGCCCCGTTTGCGGTGGCCCGCCGCTCAAGACCACCCGTCGCACCGAGTCGAGCTGCCCGGGCCCGGCGCCGCCGGCGGCGAGCAGGGCGGCGGCGAGACCGGGCGTCAGGCCGCAGGTGGTGGCACCGGTCCGGGCGATGAGCCCGCAGAGCCCAGCGGGGCCGAAGCGGGCCAGGCTGGCGGCACCGGAGTCTCCCCCCGCCAGGGTGTGCAGCAGCGCCTGCTGTCCCGCTCGCGAGCCGGGCGCCCAGGTATGCACGAGCCAACCGGAGCGGTCGGGGCGCAGGGCGGCGGCCAGCTCGGCGTGGCTGCGGGAAAGCGGCCTCGGTCGGGTCATCGGCCGGTGCGGGTAGGTGATCTCGGCCGGCGCCGCGATGTCGATGGGCGGGAGCGGCGGCCGCCAGCCCGGAGCGGGCCGGACCTCGTCCGGTTGGGCGGACCAGACGGTTGACGAGGCCGGTGGGACCAGGGAGGCCGAGCACAGGACGCCGACGGCACCCGAGGCCGTGATGATCCGGGCCGCGTCCGCATCGGCCAGACCGGCGGGCACCAGGACGGCTACGGCACCGGCCTGCAGCGTGCCCGTGTAGGCGACGGCGAACCCGGCCCAGGAGGCGGCGTCGAACCGCAGGGCCACGCGATCGCCAGGAACGACATCGTGCTGCTGGAGCCACCCGGCCAACATCGTGGCGCGCCCGGCCCAGGCGCCGAAGGTGAGGCTGGATCCTCCCTCCACGACGATGGCTGTGTCGTCCGGTCTGGCCTCGGCCTGGCCGGCCAGGGCACCGGCGAGGGAGGTGGCGTTCACGTCCCGATCTGCCACGGTGAGGCCGGCGCCCGGCACGAGGCGCCCAGCGGCTCCAGCAGAGGCGCCAGCCAGGGCTCGTCGGCCACAGCGGCGATGTCTGTGGCCACCGGTCCGCAGGCCAGGCCGCCGCTGGTGAGGCGCTCCACCCACCCGGCCACCGGGCCGCCGGCCATGATTCCGATGATCTGTTGCTCCACCGCCGGCCGGTCGGCTCCGTCGCCACCGATCCCGCACAGTGCGCTCAGGCGTCGCACGTCGTCATCGGCCGGGGCGTCCACCACCAGCCATCCGTCGCTGACCCGGATCGGCCGGTCGAGTGGCCCCCACAGGGGTCGGCCCTGGCGGCGGCCCCGCTCGTGTCCGGCGGCCAGGTCTTGCAGGACGTGGGCCTGCAGCGCCATGGCGCCGGCCTCAAGCGAGGTCCTGACCCGACAGCCGCGGCCGGTCCGCTCCCGCCGGTACAGCCCGCCGAGCACCCCTTCGCAGGTGACGAGGGCGCCCATGAAGTCGCTGAGCAGGACCCGCGTCGGCCGCGGCGGTTCCGGGTCGGGGTTGATGGCGTTGCCGAGACCGGTCCAGGCCTGCACCAGGAAGTCGGTCCCTATGAGGCGGGTGGCCTCCGACCCCGGCGCCCAGCCCGAGGCCTCGGCGTAGACCAGCTGTCGGTTGGCCCGGGCCAGATCGTCGGCCGCCAGACCCCACTCGTCGGCCTTGCCCGGCCGCCAGTTGTGGAGGAAGACGTCGGCTGAGGCCGCCCGGTCAGCCAGCTCGACCCGGTCGGCGGCCTTGGCGAGATCCAGCTCGACCGTCTCCTTGCCCCGGTTGAAGCACAGGAAGAACGAGCCGGTATCGCCGGCCAGGGGAGGGACGCTCCGGCCGACGTCGCCGCCCGGGCTCTCCACCCGGGTGACCCGGGCGCCGAGCATCTGCAGGAGGAGCCCGGCCATCGGGCCCTGGAGGCGGCTGGTGGCCTCGACGACCTCGAGGCCGGCCAGCGGCAACGTTGCCGCCGACGGCCCGGGCGGCGGCCTAGGCGGCGCCGCCGTCTCATCGGCCATCAGCTCGTCGATGACGGGAGCCCCGCCCCAGGGCCCGGGGGAGGAACCGGGCCGGGGCTGGGCCAGCACCTCGTCGTAGCTGCGCACCGAGCTGAGGCTCACGCCACAGGCCACGGCCACCGCCGTCACCTCGGCCAGTGAATGGGCCACCGTCACCTCATGGAAGCCGACCGGTAGCGACGTGGTGCCCCGGTAGTAGCGGGGCCGGAACCGGGTCCAGGCCCGGCCCAGCTCGGCGGCCGGCGCCCCGAGCCGGAGCCAGAAGGCCTTCCACGCCTCGGCCTCGAACGTCTCGATCTCGAACCACCGGCCGTCCCTGGTTCGGAACGGCGGCCCGGGGGCGGGAGCCGCGGCCGGCACCTCCTCCGGCGGGCACGTCGAGGCGGCCAGGTAGTGCGACACCTGCAGCAACCCGGCCTGGAGGACCGACGTGCCCACGCTGGTGACGCCCACACCCCGGCACCGACCGATGGCCGCCGCCAGCAGACCGTGGGCCGCCAGCACACCGGCGGCCACCGACGCGATCTCCACGCCCAGCCGGCGCGGGCCGCCGAGGTCACGGCCGTGGAGGTGCATGAGCCCGGTGGCGGCCTGCACGAGCGCCTCGCTGCCGGGCGCGCCGCGAGGCCGGGCCGCACCCCACCACGAGATCTCGCCGTCGAGGTCGGCGCCGGCCTTGCCGCCGCCGTCCCCGCCGAGTGGGTGGGGCCAGGCCAGCACCCCCGGGTCCGCGGGGTCGGCGGCGACACCCACCGCGGCCAGCCGGCTGGCACAGGTCTGCACCGACAGCGCCGGTCCCGAGATCCTCGTGCGCACCAGTCAACCTCCGAAGCGTCGGGCCCGGCCGAGCGCCGGTCGTGGTTCGCTGTCGGGGAGAACCCTAGGGTTCCTGGTCATGAGCTCAAACGACACCCGCCTCGTGCTCCTCGGCACCGCTGGCGGTCCCCTTCCCTCGATGGCCCGCGCCGGCATCGCCCAGGCCGTGGTCGTCGGCGACCGCGTCCACCTCGTCGACTGCGGGAGCGGCGTCACCCGCCAGCTGCGCCAGGCCCGGTTGCTGTCCCGCCTGTCTCAGGTGTTCGTCACCCACCTTCACTCCGACCACATCTGTGACTACTTCAACCTGTTCCTCCTCGGGTGGCCCATCCTCCAGCACAACCCGCCGGTGCACGTCTACGGGCCCGAGTCGGCCGGGCCGATGTGCGCGCTGCCGGCCGAGGACGACGAGCCGGCCATACCCCTGATCAGCCCTGACGATCCGACGCCCGGCATCGTCGAGGTCACCGAGCACATGGTGCGGGCCAACGCCTTCGACCTCAACATCCGCATGCGGGAGGCGGGCCGCAGCGACCTGACCGAGCTGATCGTCCCGCACGCCATTCATATCCCGTCCAGCGTCGGAGCCAGCCCCCTCGGTGCCGTCGCTCCGACTATGGACCCGTTGCTGGTCAGCGAGGACGACGACCTGCGGGTCACCGCCACCCTCGTCCAGCACGAGCCGGTGTTCCCGGCCTTCGCCTTCCGCTTCGACTCAGCCGCCGGGTCGATCGTGGTGTCCGGCGACACCGCTCCCTGCGCCAACCTGGTGAACCTGGCGCGCGGCGCCGACATCTTGGTCCACGAGGTCTACGACGACGCCGCCCCTGAACGCGAGGACGAGAGCTCCTACGAGGCATCCCGCCGCCTCCACCACCTCGTGACCTCGCACACCCCGCTCAGCAAGGTGGGTGCGATCGCCGCCGAGGCCGGCGTGGGCCGCCTGGTCCTCACCCACTTCGTGCCCGGCGACGACGTGATCCCCGACGCCCACTGGCTGGGGGGTGTCGGCGGCGGCTTCGACGGCGAGGTGCTGGTCGGCCACGACCTGATGGAGCTGCGGCTCTGAGCCTGGAGGCGGGCAGATCGGTGGCGGGTGATGGACCGGAGAAGGTGGCGGCCAACGGTTTCGACGTGGCGGCTGATCGCCGCCTGGTCGGCGGGGCGGTCCACGTGTGGCGGGTGGATCTCGACGCCGTCTTGACCGGCGGCGCGGCGACCGTTCTGTCGCCCGGTGAGAGGCAGCGGGCGCGCCGGCTTCACCACCCCCGGGACGGCGACGCCTTTTTGGCCAGCCGGGTGGCGCTGCGCAGGATTCTCGCCGGCTACCTCGCAAGCGAACCCGCGGCCATCCGGTTCGCCGTCGCCGGGCGGGGCAGGCCCAGCATCGTGGACGGCGGCGACCTGAGCTTCAGCCTCTCCAGGTCGGCTCCGCTGGCGCTGGTTGCCGTGGCCCGTGGGAGGTCCCTCGGCGTCGACGTCGAGCGCATCCGGCCGTTGGCCGATGTCGACATCCTGGCCGTCCGCTACTTTCCCCCGGCCGAGGCTCGTGCGCTGCGGACGATGCCCGAGCCCGAACGCCTGGCCGCCTTCTTCGCCGGATGGGTCCGGCTGGAGGCGGCGGTGAAGGCGACCGGCGTCGGTCTCAGCGGAGCTGAACGCCCCGAGTACGCCGAAGCGGTCGGCGCCGGGTTGACGATCAGCCAGGTCCGTGCCGGCCCGGGCTTCGCAGCAGCCGTGGCCGTCGAAGGCCCGGTCGCCCCGATCAGGATTCGGGACCTGGCCGAGCTCCAGGGTCTGCTGCCACCGCCCTGAGCTAGCCCCGCCAGATCACGATGACGGTGGCACGCCGCGCTCAGGTCGGCGGCGATGCCATGGTGGGGCGGGCGGCAGGATATGATGCTCAGAACAGCTCGCCCTGCGCCGGCTGGGGATCGACCAGGGCCCGCAGGCTGAGGGCGCCGGCGATGGCGTCGTCGGCGTGGGTGTTGGCGAAGAGGCAGTGCACCTCCCGGCAGCCTCCGGCCAGCAGCTCAAGCGTCGGCAGCCAGCTGGCGAGCTCGGCATCGCCGTAGCGCCACGGCCAGGGCCAGCGCCCGGGCCGGCGGCCCAGGAAGCGGACCACCGCCACGTCCGCGGTGGCGGCCACCAGCGGCTCGGCATGATCCAGGCGGCCGGCCTGGTCGACGCAGGTGAGGGCCAGGTCGAGCCCCTCGAGCTCGGCCAGCGTCTCCTCCGCCTGGTCCCCTTCGTGCCAGCGGTGGTTGGGCAGCTCGACGGCCACGGCCCAGCCGTCGAGCGCCCCCCGGGCCTCGGTCAGCAGGGCGGTGGCCGTGCGCCCGGGCCGCAGCCACTGGGGGCATCGCAGCGTGACGCAGCCCAGCCGGCCGGCACCGTCCAGCGGCTCGAGGGCGTGGCGGAAGCGGGCCCAGCACTCGTCACGCCCCTCGACCGACAGGTGGTCGCGGTAGAGGCGGTGGCGGTCCCGGGCCTCGGGCCGCACCTCTTCGAGCAGGTCGGGCCACAGTGACGATGCCAGGGTTGACGCTCCGGTGAACAGCGACCACGCCTGCACGTCGAAGCGGAACGAAGGCGGCGTCCGTGCCACCCACTGCCGGGCCTGATCGGGGGTCGGCGGGAACCACCGGGTGGTGCCGATCTCGGCCACGGGCAGACGGGCGGCGTAGTAGGCCAACCGCTCGGCCGCCCGCATCGAAGCCCGGGGGTAGAAGGCACCGTCACGAACCAGGCTGCGGTCCGACCACGAGCAGGCCCCGACGAGGACCGGCCCGCCCGACCTCAACGCCAGCGGCCGGTGGTGGCCAGGAAGCGCAGCGCCGACCGGGCGGCGTTGGCCCCGCACGCCCCGTGCACACCGCCGCCGGGGTGGGCGGCGTCGGAGCCGAGGAACAGCCCGGCCACAGGCGTCCTCGCCGGGCTGAGCTGGGGCAGCGGCCGGAAGACGAGCATCTGGTGCAGGGCGATGGTCCCGCCGCCGATCATCCCGCCGACCAGGTTGGCGTCGTGGCCCTCGAGCTCTGCCGGTCCGGCGATGTGGCGGCCCCGGATCAGCTCGCGGAAGCCCGGTGCCAGCCGTTCGATCTGCAGCTCCATCCGGTCGGCGAAGCGCCCCGAATCGATTGGCACGTCCCGGGGCACGTGGGCGTAGGCCCAGCACACCTCTTTTCCGGCGGGCATGCGGCCGGGGTCGATCATCGAGTACTGGCCGAAGAGGAGGAACGGCTGCTCGGGGACGCGCCCCTGGTTGAGGGCATGGGCGGCGTCGGCGATGACCTCGATCGAGTCACCGACGTGGATGGTGGCGGCGCGACGGGCGTCGGCGGCCAGCCACGGCACCGGGGCGTTCAGCGTCCAGTCGACCTTGACCGTCCCGGGGGTGCGGCCGAACCGGCCCAGCCGGCGCTGGAGCTTTGGCGACAGGTGCTGGGGCCCCACCAGCTCCTGGTAGAGCTGCTCGACGCCAGTGTCGGCCACCACCACCTGCGCCTCGACCTCCTCGCCGCCGGCCAGTCGCACCCCTCGGGCCCGGCCACCGGTGATCCGCACCGACTCGACCCGGGCTGAGCACCGCACGCGGCCGCCGAGTGACCCAAGCCGGGCGACCAGGGCATCGGTGAGCGCCCCGGCACCGCCCACCGGCGTGGGCCAACCGTGCTGCTGGCCGACGAGGAGCAGCAGCAGCCCGGGGAAGCCGGACAGCGTCTGGTCGGGGCCGAGGTCGCTGTGGGCCGTGCAGCCGACGAGCAGGCGGGCCGAGGCGAGGCCGGAGAACAGCTCGTGTGCCATCGTTCGGGCCGGGAGGAGGAGGAAGCGGGCCAGCTCGAGCAGCTCGACGTTGGCGCGGGCGGCGAGGCGCAGCGGGCCCTTCACCGGCGGCCACGGTCCGAGGAACGACTCGATGATGGGCTGGCCGTAGCAGTCCCACCAGCGCATCAGCGCGTGCCAGCGCTCGCCGTCGCCCGGCGACCAGTGATCGAGGAGGGCGGCCGTCTCCTCGGGGGTGGCAGCCAGCGCAGGGCAGGTCCCGTCCGAGGACGGGTGGGCGAGGGCGAGCGGGCCACGAGCCCAGGTGAGGCCGTGGCTCTCGAGGTGGAGCGACAGCAACGGCGGGCTCACGGTGGCGAGCACGTGGAAGGCGCTGAAGCGGTCGTGCCGGTAGCCGGGCTCCACCAGCTCGGCGCTGCGGGCCGCGCCGCCGGGGTCGGGTTCGGCCTCCAGCACCAGCACGTCCAGGCCGCGGTCGGCCAGCAGGTTGGCGGCGACGAGGCCGTTGGGCCCGGCGCCTACGACGACCGCATCGGGCATGGGGCGGGATGCTAGGACGCCTCCGGCAGTCGGCCCCCGTTCTGGCGCGCCAGCGGGTCGGGTGGGGGCGGGGTGTTCTGGCGCGCCAGTTGGCCCGGTGTTGTGGCGCGAAGCTGGTCCGTGGCCTGGAGCCCGACACTGACTGGCTGCGGCGGCCAGACTCGGGGGCGTGGACGAGCAACCCGGTCACGATCCCCACGCATGGGGCGTCGACCCGGGCTACGAGGACGTTCACGGCGGCTGGCACGACGCCCCGAACGCAACGGTGAGGACCGTACTCGACTCCATGGGCGCCGAGCCGTTCGAGGCGTCCAACGGATCGGTTCGGGCCGGGGCGCCGCCGCCGTCGGAGGCTCAGGATGTGTGGGTGGTGAGGCCGGGGGCTCAGGTGAAGCTCAACGGCGCGTTCACCCTCCTGACCGAGGACGGCGGTGAGCACGAGGGCCGGGGGCTCCTTCCCCCGGACGTGCCGCTCGGCTACCACACGGTGCACCTGCACGAGCCGGGCCGCTCAATGCGGCTGATCGTGAGCCCTGGCACCTGCGCCCCGGCCCTGCCGGCCTCGTGGGGGTGGGCGGTACAGCTGTACGCCCTGCGCTCGGCGGCCAGCTGGGGCATGGGCGACTTCGACGACCTGGCCCGGCTGGCCCGCTGGTCGGCCGGGCAGGGCGCCGAGGTGATGGTGGTCAACCCTCTCCACGCCCCGCTGCCGGTTGGAGCACAGCAGGCTTCGCCGTACTACCCGGCCAGCCGGGTGTTCCGCAGCCCGCTGTACCTGCGGCCCGAGCAGGTGGACGGCGCCGCCGGCCTGGACGGTCTCGCCGAAGCGGCCGCCGCCGGCCGGGCGCTTTCCGAGGGCGGCCTGGTGGACCGGGACGCGGTGTGGCGGCTCAAGCTGCCGGTACTCGAGCAGGCGTTCGAGCGCTGGTCGTCCGCCGGGGACAGCCGCGGCCTCGACGCCTATCGCACCGAGACCGGGCCGGGGCTGGACCAGTGGGCGACCTTCTGCGCCGCCTGTGAAGGGGTGGGAAGCGACTGGCGATTGTGGCCGGCGTCGCTCGCCACACCCGAGGCCGCCCTGGGGACGGTGGCCGAGGATCCTGGGATGGCCCGCCGGGCCGCCTTCCATGCCTGGCTGCAGTGGCAGGTCGACCGCCAGCTAGCCCGGGCGGGCGATCAGGGCGTCGGCCTGGTTCAGGACCTGGCCATCGGCTGCGACCCGTCAGGCGCCGATGCCTGGCTCTGGCAAGACAGCTTCGCCGACGGCCTGCGGGTCGGCGCCCCACCCGACCTGTTCGCCCCGGAGGGCCAGGACTGGGGGCTGCCCCCGTTCGACCCGTGGCGGCTGCGGGCCCGCGGCTTCGGCCCGTTCGTCGACATCGTCCGGGCGGGGATGCGCCATGCCGGCGGCCTCCGGGTCGACCACGTCATGGGGCTGTTCCGCCTCTTCTGGATCCCCGTCGGCCAGACCGCGGCCGACGGCTGCTACGTCCGCTACCCGTGGAAGGAGCTGCTGGACGTGCTCGCCCTCGAGTCCACCCGGGCCGGTGCCTTCTGCGTGGGCGAGGACCTGGGCACCGTTCAGCCCTGGGTGCGCGAGGAACTGGCCGCCCACCGGGTGCTGTCGACCCGGCTGCTCTGGTTCGAGGAGGAGCCGCCCGGCCCGTCGTGGCCCGAGGGCTCGATGGCCGCCGTCACCACCCACGACCTGCCGACGGTCGTCGGGGCGTGGACCGGAGCCGACTCCAACGATCAGCGGGCGGCCGGGATGGACGGGGGCGATGATCCTGTCGAGGAGCTGGCCGCCAAGCTCTCCTCGTGGACCGGCCTCGACCGGGCCGCCCCGGCCGCCGACGCCGTACGCCACGCCCACCGCCTGCTGGCCCAGGCCCCGTCGGTGGTGGTGACGGCCACGCTCGAAGACGCCCTCGCCGTGGCCCGCCGCCCCAACCTGCCCGGGACCATGGACCACCAGCGACCGAACTGGCGCCTCCCGCTGCCGATGGCTCTGGAGGAGATCGAGCAGGACCCGCTGGTGGCCGAGATGAGCCACCTGCTCGCCAACCGGGCCGCCCCCGACGCGCCG
>JBBSHM010000059.1:0-15764 GCA_038253125.1 Acidimicrobiales bacterium | reverse complement strand
GCGCCGAGGAAGGTGCCGTTCGGCGCCAGCGTCCGCGTCGTCGAGCCCCTGACCGGGTCGACGAGGTCGATCCGGCCGGACCGGCTGGTGGGGGCGATAACGAGCCCGCCGGCACCGAACCCGGCGAGGAGGCGCCCGGGCACCACCGACTGGACCAGCGGCGGCACATCCTTGCTGAGGTCGACCCGCCGCACCTGCGACACCGCCTCGGGGGCGGCGGCGCTGACCACCCACGCCTCGGCCGGCGTGGCCCCCTCCACGGCCCGCACGCCGGTCCCGACGGTTCGGGGGAGGTGCTCGCTGTCGTTGAGGACGTAGACGGCGCCGGCGTCCTGGGGCAGGGGGCCCCGCACCACCACCATGGCGCCGAAGGCCCGGTCGAGGAGGCCGACGGCCTGAAGGCCGTTGTCCAGGCGGGGGTTCGGCACATCGGTGGGCCGGCCGCTGGCCAGGTCGACCGAGGTGAGCTTCGCTCCGCCGAGCAGCACCGCCCTCGGGAGGTCCTGAGGCGGCGCCGGATTCGGGCCGCCCGGCCCGGGCCCTGGGGCGGGGACGGTCGTTGTGCTCGATTGCCGGGCGGTGGTGGTGGTCGTGGCCCGGCGGGAGCCGCGGTCCTGCGGGCAGCCGGCCAGGACGAGGGCAGCCACCAGGACCAGGACGAACGAGAGGTACCGCCGCATCGCCGCAGAGCCTGGCAGCCGTGGCGGGCCAAGCGAGCGCACCGCCCGGTGGCGCCCACCGAGTGGGGGCGTGATCGGTAGCCTGACGGTCCAGATGTCCGCCACCTGGCCTCCCCCGGCGCCGGCAGCGGGACCGGTGACGGAGTGCTACCGCCACCACAAGGTCCCGGCGCCGGTCACCTGCACCCGCTGCGACCGCCCGATCTGCACCGACTGCATGATCTCGGCTCCCGTCGGCTGGCAGTGCCCCGAGTGCCTGAAGGGAGCGCCTGCCGTCCGGCGCATGCGTGACATCCAGGGCGGCGCCCTCGGCCTGACCGGCGGCCGCAAGCCGTATGTGACCTACGCCCTCATCGCCGTGTGCGTCGCCGCCTACTTCGGCCAGCAGGGATCGGATCTCACCGAGCGGGGCCAGATCGTGGCCTCGAAGGTGGCCCAGGGCGAGGTCTGGCGCATCGTCACCTCCGGGTTCCTGCACGCCAGCATCATCCACATCGCGTTCAACATGCTCATCCTGTTCCAGCTGGGAACGGTCCTGGAGCCCCGCATCGGGCGGGCCCGCTTCCTCGCGCTCTACACCCTCTCCCTCATCGGCGGCTCGATCGGCGTGATGCTCCTCCAGCCTCCCACGACCCCGGCGATCGGGGCGTCAGGCGCTGTCTTCGGCCTGATGGGCGGCATCGTCGTCCTCGGCAAGCGGGGCCGGTCGCCGCTCGAGGCGGGGGTGGTCGGCCTGCTGGTGCTCAACCTCGTCGTCACCTTCGCCCTTCCGGGCATCGCCATCGGCGGCCACATCGGCGGCCTGGTGGCGGGTGCGCTGGGCGGCCTCGTCATCCGCCTCGTCGGCGAGCGGGGCGACCTGCGGCGGGTGGCGCTGACCACGGTGCTGCTAGTGGCCCTGTCCCTCCCGTTGGCGCTCGGCGCCCGCCCGGTGGCCCGGGCCCGCTGCGGCGATGTTCGCCAGTCGAGCGTCAGCCTGGCCGACCTGAACCGGCTCACGCCGCAGCAGCTCCGTCAGGCCCTGGTCCGGGCCCGCTCCCTGTGCGCATGAGATCGCGGCACCACGGACCCGTCCGGACACTGCGCGGTGCGGAGGTTCCGCGCCTACCTGTGACGCTCGGACAAGATGGGCTCAGCACGCCGGCGTAGCCCAATTGGCAGGAGGCAGATGGTTTAGGGCCATCACAGTGCGGGTTCGAGTCCCGCCGCCGGCACCGGGGGAGGGGGCCCTGGGACCTCGCCAGCAGCCACTATCCTGGCCGGCCGTGACCGCAGACAACTTCCTGGACCAGAACCGCAACGGCAGCGGCGATCCACTGGGTGACGTCTACCAGCAGCTGCTCAAGAACCGCATCATCTTCCTGGGCAGCGAGGTCTCCGACACCAGCGCCAACCTGGTGTGCGCCCAGCTGCTGCTGCTGGCCGCCGAGGACGCTGACCGCGACATCAACCTCTACATCAACAGCCCCGGAGGATCGGTCACCTCGGGCCTGGCGGTGTACGACACCATGCAGCTGGTCCCCTGCGACGTCTCCACCACGTGCATGGGCCTCGCCGCCTCGATGGGCCAGTTCCTGCTGTGCGCCGGCACCCCCGGCAAGCGGTTCGCCCTGCCCCACAGCCGCATCCTGATGCACCAGCCGTCGGCCGGCTTCCAGGGGTCGGCGTCCGACATCGCTATCCAGGCCGAGCAGACCATCTTCATCAAGCGCCAGCTGGCCGAGCGCATCGCTCACCACACCGGCCAGAGCATGGAGCGCATCACCGAGGACTCCGACCGCGACCGCTGGTTCACAGCCGAAGAGGCGCAGTCCTACGGCTTCATCGACAAGGTCGTCGAGAAGACCAAGAACGTGGCCCCCCCCGAGTAGCCAGCGACAACCGTCGGGAGAAGCCCTCCGCCCAGCGACAGCTTCTCCCGACAGAACCCTCAGGTGAGGGCCGGTGCGGCCTCCAGGATCAGGGCGCCGGGGCCCGGGAAGGTGGCGGCGGTCCCGACGAGCGCCGCCGTCGGCGTGGCCGCCAGCACCGACCACCCCGTTCCCACCTCATGGCCGGCTGCGCCCTGGCGCAGGTGGGCAACCACCAGGACCCGGCCCCGTCGCAGGGCCACCGTCCCTTCGTCCGAGGCGCGGGCCTCGGTCTCGGTCGGCGCCCCGGCGCCGAGATTGGGGTGGGACGCGAGCAGCTCGAGCAGGCGGCGGTAAAAGGCGAGGCTGGTGGCGTGCTCGCCGTCGGCCACCTCGGACCACCGCAGCACGGCGGACTCGAAGGTGGCGGGATCAACCGGGTCGGGCACGTCCTGCGGCGCCCAGCCGAAACCTTCAAACTCACGGCGGCGGCCGGTGCGGATGGCCTCGGCCAGATCGGGGTCCTTCGGGTCGGCGAAGAAGGGCCACGGCGTCGACGCCGCCCACTCCTCGCCCATCCACAGCAGCGGCACCTGCGGTGAGCACACCACCAGGGCGGCGGCGGCCATGGCGGCCTCGGCCCCGACCAGCTGGCTCAGGCGCTCGCCGCCGGCCCGGTTGCCGACCTGGTCGTGGTTCTGGGCGCACACGACGAAGCGGTCCCCGGGGGCGTCTCCGGCGCTGCCGGGCGAGCGGCCCCGGTACGGGTCGAGGAGGGTCTCAGCCACCTGCTGAGGCGTGCCGTACGGCGCGTAGTAGGCGGTGGACTCGCCGGTGAGGACGGTGTGGATGCTGTGGTGGAGGTCATCGGCCCACGAGGCGTGAAGGCCGAGGCCGCCCTCGTGGCGCGGCATCACCTCCTCAGGGGTGCGGTGCTCCGATTCGGCGGTGAGCCACAGCGGCCGGCCGAGCCGGGTGGCCAGGTCGTCGACGGCGCTGGACAGCTCGGTCAGGAGGTGAACAGGGGAGTCGTCGACCAGGGCGTGTACGGCGTCGAGGCGCAGCCCGTCCAGGTGGTAGTGGCGCAGCCAGCACAAGGCGTTGTCAATGATCAGGCGGCGCACGCCGCCGCTGTGCTCGCCGTCGAGGTTGATGGCGTCGCCCCACGGGGTCTGGTGTCCGGGGTTCTTGATGGGCCACAGCGCCCACGTGGTGTCGCCTTCGGGCCCGAGGTGGTTGTAGACCACGTCTAGCAGGACGGCCAGGCCGTGTTGGTGGGCGGCGTCGACGAAACGTTTCATCCCGGTCACGCCGCCGTAGGCATGGTGGGGCGCCCACCACATGACCCCGTCGTAGCCCCAGCCCCGGCGGCCCATGAAGGTGGCGCAGGGCAGCAGCTCCAGGTGGGTGACGCCGAGACCGGCCAGATGGCCGAGGTGGGTGACGGCGCTGTCGAACGTGCCCCGCTCGGTGAAGGTGCCGACGTGCAGCTCGTAGATCGAAGCCCGCCTGCGGTCGGCTCCCTGCCCGCCGTCCCAGGCGTCGTCGGTCCAGCGGAAGACGTCGTGGTCTACCGCCTGGCCGGGGCCGAAGACGCCTTCGGTGAGCGAGTGGGCGGCCGGATCGGTGATGGTGAGGCCGTCGCCGGGCCCGCCATGCACGGCCAGCCGGTAGCGGGTGCCGGGGTCGAGCATGGGTCCGCAGAACCCGCCGTGGTCGTCAGGCTCCAGCTCCTGGGTGGCGCCGGGCACCAGGACGAGGTCTATCCGCTCGGCCATGGGCGCCCAGACCCGCAGCGGCTGAGAGGCGTCCATCAGGTCCGCTCGAGCACGGCGAGGGGGCCTTCGCCCAGCACGTCGGTGAGCAGGCAGCCGTTGCCCCCCTCGGTCTGGTGGCCGGACACGACGTCGCTCCACGTCCCGTAAGGCAGGTCGACGGTGGCGCCCGGGGATCCGCCGGCCAGGTGGCTGTAGGCAAAGCGGGGGGCCACGACCACGACCTCGGCACCACGGCCAAAGGCGATGACGTCGGGCGAAGAGGACGGGTAGGGGATGTGGGCACCTCGGGGGCCGGGGCCGAATGCGTCGGGCCGGCGCCGCCGCAGGGCGAGCACGGCCTGGACCAGCGCCAGCTTCGGGTCCCATCCCTCGGCCAGCCGTCGCCGACGCTCGTCGTAGTCCACCGGCGTGCGGTTGTCGGGGTCGACCAGGCGCAGGTCGATCAGCTCGGCTCCCTGGTACAGGTCGGGCACACCCGGGACGGTCAGCGCCAGCGCCTTCTGCACCAGGCTCTGGGCCAGGAAGGCCGGCTGCAGCACCTCGTGCAACGAGGCCACCGCCGCCTGCGTCGCCCCGTCGCCGGCCAACGCCCGGGCCAGCTCGGCGATGGCCGCCTCGGCGTCGGGATCGGGATCGATCCACGTCGTGACTGACTTGGCCTCGCGGGCCGCCTTGATCGAGTAAGCCTCGAGGCGGTCGGGGGTGATGGGGTGGGCGGCCACCACGACCTGGGCCAGAAGCCAGGTCAGGGCCGGATCGGGCCCGGAGCCGTACCGCTCGACGACGTGGTCCCACAGGCCCAGGAACGCGGTCGGCTCCTGGGTGAGCACGGCCAGGCGGGCCCGCACGTCCTCGCTGCGCTTGGTGTCGTGGGTGGTGAGCGGGACGAGTGCCCTGGGCCAATCCTCCTGGGCGTTCACGGCCCACTCGTGGAACGCCTCTACGTCGAGTGCCGGCCGCCCGAGGGGGTGGCCCACCTCGGCCGCACCGGCAAAGGCCGTCCAGCGGTAGGAGAGGGTGTCCTCGTCGCCCTTGGCGGCCACCGGTCCGCACAGCTGCTGGAACCGCTCGGCCAGCTCGTGGCCGGGCCCGGGCACCTCGAACAGCAGGACGGATCGAAGGAAGCGCCACAGGTCGGGGTCCACCGTCGGATCGCAGGCCGCAGCCCGGGTCAGGCAGCGGTCCACGAAGTCAACGTCGTCCGGCCCGACCTCCACCTCACCCCGGCCGGCCCGCCCGTAGCTGCGGTAGGCGGGGGCGCCGGTGGCGGCGGCCGTCACCGCCGCCTGCAGCTCGCGCCGGGTGAAGTCGCGGTAGTCCGGCGTGATCTCGCAGGTGCGCACGAACAGCCCGGTGAGGCGGGCCACCTCGGCGTGCAGGCTGGTGGACAGGACCAGGTGGCGGCAGGCCAGCTCCTCCTCCTCCAGGCTGTGCTCGACGCCGGTCACCTTGCGCCACGCCGCCTCGAGCTCGGCCACCCCGGCCGGATCGGCCTGCACCGCGGTGATACGGGCCATGGCGTCATAGCCGGTGGTGCCGGCGACGGGCCAGGTCGTGCTCAGCCGCTCGTCGCCCGTGAGGATCTTCTCGACCAGGACCCAGGCGTCGGGGGCCTGCTGGGCCAGGCGCCGCAGGGCCCCGGTCGGGTCGGCGAGCCCATCGACGTGGTCGAGCCGGAACCCGTCGACCAGGCCCTCCAGGTGCAGGCGGACCGGCAGGCCCAGCACGTCGTCGAACACCGCCGGGTCCTCAAGGCGCAGGCCCACGAGGTTGGAGACGTCGAAGAAGCGGCGGTGGACGAGGTCATCCGCGCTGCGCTGCCAGCGCATCAGCTCGTAGTGCTGGCCCTCTAGGACGGCGTGGAGGCGGTCGCGGTCGCCGTTGACCTCCTCGAACACCTGGATGAGGGCCTCTCGACATTGGGGCCGCTCGGCCAGAAGGCGGGCCAGGAGACGGTTGGCCGCCGCCGCGTCGGCCGCAACCGACGGGCCGGGCCCGTTGCAGCGAGACAGCGACCGGCCGGCAAAGGCCAGGTCCTCGTCGCCCGCCACCTCAGCCGCGGCCTCGACGGCGGCACCGACGGTGTGGGGGGCCAGGGGCAGGAGCCCTCCGGGCCAGGCCATTACGGCCCGCTGGCCGTCCAGCTCCAGGCGGAGCACGCCCCTTGACAGCACCCGCCCGTAGTGGTCGTCTAGGACGCCGAGGGCCAACTGGCCCCGCAGCCGACGCTCGGGCGGGTCCCAGTCGACGTCGAAGTGGCCGGCGTGGGGGGCGGCCCGGCCGAGCTCAAGGACCTCGTCCCACCACGGGTTGGCCTCGTCGGCGGCCACGTGGTTGGGCACCACGTCGAGGAGAAGGCCCAGCCCGGCTGCGGCCGCCGCCTCGGCCATCGACCGGAAGGCGGCCTCGCCGCCCAGCTCCTGGCGCAGCCGGCCCGGGTCGGTGACGTCGTAGCCGTGCTGGCTGCCCGGCACGGCCTCGGACACCGGCGACAGGTAGAGGTGGGAGACGCCGAGGTCCACCAGGTAGCCGAGCATGGCTTCGGCGTCGGCAAAGCCGAAGTCGGGTGTCAGCTGGAGCCGGTAGGTGGCAACCGGCTCGATCATGGGGCGTCTCGGGGCTTGAGCAGCACGACCATCGAGCGGGCCGTGGCGGAGATGACGTGGCCGGCCTTGATCTCGCGCCAGCCGCCCTCGCCGGTTGGGTGCTGGGTGTCGAGGGCCACGTCCCATGTGCCGCCCAGGCGGGCCGGGACCGTGAAGTCGAGGTCGGCGTCCGACGCGTTCACCAGCACCAGGACGTCGGCGTCCTCGACCGGCTGGCCCCGGCCATCGGTGTCGAACCGCTCGCCGTTCAGGTAGACGGCCAGGCTGTTCGCCTGACCGTTCGACCACTCCTCGTCGCCCATGGCCTCGCCGTCCGGCCGGAACCAGAGCAGGTCGCTGACCTCGCTGCCGTGGATGGGGCGACCCCCGAAGAAGCTGCGGCGGGAGAAGGTGCGGTGCTCCTGACGCAGGGCGACGAGCGACCGGGCGAAGGTCAACAGGTGCTCGTCGGCACCCTCCCAGTCCAGCCACGAGACCTCGTTGTCCTGGCAGTAGGCGTTGTTGTTGCCGCCCTGGGTGCGGCCCATCTCGTCTCCGCCGACGAGCATCGGGACGCCCTGGGACAGCAGCAGGGTGGCCAGAAGGTTCCTGCGCTGGCGGGCTCGCAGGACCAGCACCCCGGAGTCGTCGGTGGGTCCCTCGGTGCCGCAGTTCCAGGAGCGGTTGTCGTCGCTGCCGTCGCGGCCACCCTCGCCGTTGGCCTCGTTGTGCTTGTCGTTGTAGGTGACCAGATCATTGAGGGTGAACCCGTCGTGGGCGGTTATGAAGTTGACGCTGGCGAAGGGGCGCCGGCCGCTGCGCTCGTACAGGTCGGACGAGCCGGTGAAGCGGTAGCCGAAGTCGTCGATGGTGTGGCTCTCGCCTCGCCACAGGTCCCTGATGGCGTCGCGGTACTTGCCGTTCCACTCGACCCAGACGGGCGGGAAGTTGCCGACCTGGTAGCCGCCCTCGCCGATGTCCCAGGGCTCGGCAATGAGCTTCACCTGGTTCACGACCGGGTCCTGCTGGATGAGGTCGAAGAAGGCCGACAGGCGGTCGACGTCGTGCAGGCCGCGGGCCAGGGTGGAGGCCAGGTCGAAGCGGAAGCCGTCGACATGGCACTCGCCGACCCAGTAACGCAGGCTGTCCATCACCAGCTGGAGGGTGTGGGGGTGGCGCATGTTCAGGCTGTTGCCGGTGCCGGTGTAGTCCATGTAGAAGCGGGGGTCGTCGGCCATCAGGCGGTAGTAGGCGGCGTTGTCGATGCCCTTCATCGACAGCGTGGGGCCCAGGTGGTTGCCCTCGGCGGTGTGGTTGTACACGACGTCGAGGATCACCTCGAGGCCGGCGCGGTGCAGCTCCTTCACCATCGCCTTGAACTCCTGCAGCTGCTCGCCCCGTTTGCGCCGGTGGGCGTACTCGGCGTGGGGGGCGAAGAAACCGATCGAGTTGTAGCCCCAGTAGTTGTGGAGGCCCTTGTCCAGGAGGTGCTGGTCGTCAACGAAATGGTGGACCGGCAGCAGCTCGACCGCGGTGACGCCGAGGGAGGTGAGGTGGCTGAGGAAGGCGGGGTCGGCCAGGCCCGTATAGGTGCCTCGCAGCTCGGGGTCGATGTCGGGGTGGCGCATGGTGGCGCCCTTAACGTGCACCTCGTAGATGACGGTGTCGTGCCACGGCGTGCGCAGCTGGGCGTCGCCCTCCCAGTCGAAGTACGGGTTGGAGACCACCGACTTGGGCATCGACAGCGCCGAGTCGGTGGTGTCGACGCCGTCAGGGTTGCCGAAGGGGTAGGCGAACACCGGCTGGCCCCACTTCACCCGGCCGTCCAGCGCCTTGGCGTAGGGGTCGATCAGCAGCTTCGCCGGGTTGCACCGGTGCGCCCCGCCGTTGGGGCCGTGGACCCGGAAGCCGTACTTGGTGCCCGGGCCGGCGTCGGGCAGGTAGCCGTGCCAGACGTGGCCGGTGGCCTCGGGCAGCTCGACCCGGGTCTCGTTGCCGTCGTCGTCGAAGAGGCACACCTCGACGAGCTCGGCCACCTCGGAGAAGACGGCGATGTTCGTGCCGATCCCGTCGAAGGTGGCGCCAAGGGGGGTAGGACGGCCGGGCCAGATGCGCACCATGAACCCCTACCCTTCCACGAGGACCCGCGGCACGAACGTGTTGCGGTGGCCGCAGGCCTTCAGCGTCGGGTGGCTGCGGTGGTCCGCCGGTCGGGCTGGCACGAATCCGGGCGCAGCGGCGTTGTAGACAGGGACGGCCGAAAGGGCCTTCACAAGAGGAGCTGACATGCGCACGAGCAACAACCCGGCCCTGACCCGGAGCGCCGCCTTCCGCGGGCAAGGGCAGGGCACCGCCGACCCTCTTGAGGAGACGTTCGCCGGACCGAGCGCCACGTCGCGGCACACCGGCCGCATGACCGTCGAGGACGTCGTCAACCGAACGGCCCTGCTGCTGGCCATCGCCACGGGCACCGGCGGGGTCACATGGGCGCTCGGCCTGGGGGGGCTGGCCCTCCCCGCCGTCCTCATCGGCTTCGTGCTGGCCCTGGTCATCATCTTCAAGCAGGTGACGAACCCTGGCCTGATAATGACCTACGCCGCCGTTGAGGGCGTCTTCCTCGGCGGCATCAGCCAGGCGTTCAACGCCCAGTACCCCGGCATCGTCGTGCAAGCCGTGGTCGGGACCACCGGGGTGGCCGGTGTGACCCTCGCCCTCTACCGCAGCGGCCGGATCCGGGTCACGCCGAAGTTCACCAAGATGGTCGTGGCCGCCACGGCGGGCTTCTTCGTCCTCATCGTGGTCAACCTGGTCGCCGGGCTCTTCGTCTCCGGCGGCCTCGGCCTCAGGCAGGGTCCCCTCGGGATCGTGATCGGCCTGGTCGCCATCGGCCTGGCCTCGCTGAACCTCGTGCTCGACTTCGACATGATCGAGCGCGGTGCCAGCCAAGGCCTGCCCACCCGCTACGGCTGGTTTGCCGCCTTCGGGATCATGATCACCCTCGTCTGGCTGTACGTAGAGATGCTCCGCCTCCTCTCCCTCCTCCGCGGTGGCCGGCGCTGATCCCGCGCTGCGCGCCGCCCATCCGGCCTGGCTGGCTGCGGGCGGCGACCATCTCTGGAGCTGGCTCAGCAAGGCGAGCTGACGCCGGTGGGTGTTTGGTCAGGGGGCGGCGTTGAGGACGTCGAAGCGGAGCCAGGAGGTCGGGCCGGCAACGAGGGGGCGGCGGGCCCGCTGGACCCACAGGACCGGGCGGCCGTTGGTGTCTCGGCCGAGGACGTAGCGGCGCTCGAGGGCGAGGCCCTGGTTGGGCAGGGCGACCGGGCGCAGCTCGTGGCCGGTGCCGAACCGGCTGCCCGGGGCGCCGCCGATCAGGGTGGAGGTAGGGCCGTCGCGGAGGTGAGGGGGTTGGCCGGCCAGGCGGGCGGGGTCGTTCAGGTCCTGGACGAGGCCTTGGACGTAGATCCGTTCGGTGGGCCGGTTTTCGACGCGGTAGGGGTGCCAGTGGGGCGGCAGGGTGCTGGACGGTAGGTAGTCGAAGGAGTGGCCCGGGCCGGAGGCGCCCAGGCGCTCGACCTGGGCTCGCGCCTTGAGGCTCTGGGCGTCGGGGAGCAGGCGCTCGCCTCGGGCCAGGAGCTCCACCGCCCAGGCAAGGTCGGTGTCCTCGTCAACTGACAGGAGCACCTGGTCGAGGACGGGCCCGAAGACGGGTGTGACAACCGTCGGCCACACCACGAGTGAGGTCGGGGCCAGTCCGGCGGTCCGGAACAGCGACCAGGACGACGGCGGGGCCAGGGGCCACGGCCGGGCCGCTCCCTCCATGTCGTCGTGGACCTCGACGCTGACCAGCTCGACGATGTGGCCGGTTGTCGGCGGCGGCTCGGCGCCGGCGTCGGCGCGGGCGGGATCGGGCAGCGTGAAGGTGAACCAGTCGTCGCCGTGGCCGGCTAGGAGCTCGAGCAGAAGCGTCGTCGCCAGGTGGGCCCGGTCGGGGCCTTCGCCGGCCCAGTCGACGCGGTGGTCCTCGATCTGCCACCAACGTGGGTTGGGCGCGCCGGGCCAGGTCAGTCGGGAGGACAGCACGCGGCTGGTGGAGACGGTGACGCCGTCCGGTCCGGCCGGGGCGGCGCCATCGATCGAGTACCAGTCGAGGGGCCCGCCGTCGTGCCCGCGGAGGGTGAGGGCGCGGTCGGCTCCGCCGGCCGAGAAGTCCTCGCCGTAGGTCAACGTCGACGGGTCCCAACTGTCGGCGGGCCTCGGTGCCGGCACCTCGGTGAACGCCGGATCCAGCGGCCGAGCCTTCCAAACCGTCTGGCCGTCGACCGCCGCGGGGTCGACCAGGTCGTAAGGCGGCGGCAACGGGCCGATCCGGAAGGCGTGGCGCTCGGCCGGAGTGAGGCCGGCGGCGGTCGCCTCGCCCAGCCGGAGGCGGCGCCCGATGGTCCACCAGCTCCCGAGCTCGGCCTCGACCACCGCTTCGGGCGGGACGGTGACCGGGTCGCTCCCGGCCTGGCCTATCGGCACCCGGCGGACCTGGGCCTGCACGACGACAGGTGTGGAGGCGTCCTCGCCCAGGTGCTCGCCCAGTTGCCACTGGCGGGCCAGGAACCAGACGGGGTCGCCGATCCTGGCGGCCAGGCCTTCGGCCAAGTCGGCGTCGGGCCGGCCCGGCTCCAAGCGGACGTAGGACTCCCAGACCTGCGGTGTCGCCGCCATTCAGTCCTCCTCACCCAGGGGATCGCAGCCGGCTGACGTGGGCCGCAGCACCACCGGCAGGGGCAGCAGGTCGATCAGGTCGTCGAGGTCGTCGGGGCCTACCGCTCGGGCTCGGGCGGACCGCCGGAGGTCCTCGACGATGGCGATCAGCGTCTCGGTATCCAACGGCCGGCTCTCGTCGGGCGGCACCGCCAGCACGACCGCCTGGGGCGCCCGGGCCCGGGGCCCGTTGAACCCGAAGGCCGCTCCGGTGGTCTGGCGGGTGGACGGGACCGTCTCGACCACACGGTCGATGGTGACCGTGGCGACGAGCGTGTCACCCGCGTCGGGGGCCGGACCGTGGACGACGATCACCTGGTGGTGCGGTGGTCGGACCGCGGGCAGCCCCGGAAGGCCCCACGGGTCGGGCGTGTCGCACCAGGCCGACCAGCGGCCGGTGTGGGTGCTGTGCTGCCAGGCGTCGAGCCGGGCTATGGGCTCCCGCACCGCGGCGACCACCTCCCGCCACCGGTCGGCAGCGACGGCCGGAGCTTTCCGCCAGGCCAGCAACGAAGCCGGGATCGTGGCCAGCACCGGAAAGGGACCGGCTGCCCCGAGGAGCGACCGGAGGGCCGAGGCCAGCACCGGGAGGCCCGGTTCCGGCGCCTCCGCGACGGCCTGGGCAGCCGTGACCCGGGCGTCGAGCACGTCGGCCGCCGCCTGGGAGTCGGGGGCCTCGACGCCGAACCGGCGGGCGGCGCCCAGGGCGTCGGGGTGGCCAGCGCGGAGGGAGACGACGGTGGCCCGGGCGGCAGCGATGAGCGCTGACAGACGGCCCTTCAGGTCGTCGGCGATGCCGGTGGTCGCGTCGGCCCGCTCGAGATCCGTCAGCGGAGTGGCGAGGGCGGGTGGCAGTTCGACGGGACCGTCGAGCAGAGCGGCCAGCGCTCGCACCTGGCGGGCAGCCAGCACTGCCCTGCCGGTGATGGCGGGACCCTCGCCGGCTGCGGCGGCGGCCACCACCAGCCGGTCGAGGACGGCCGGCGCCAACACGGCCACGTCGGCCGGGATCAGGCCCAGAGAGGCCAAGGTCACTGCGACCTCCTGGTCGCCCACGGTCCAGGTCCACGCCGGATCACCGGGTGCCCCGGTCGCCGCCTGTGCCTCCGCCGCGAACGAGGGGTCGGCCAGCTGGGCGGGCGGCGCGCCCCCGGGCGCGGTGGCGGCGCGCAACGCCACAAAGGCGGTCGTCACCACCGATGAGCCCTCCCGCTGGGTGCGCAAGACCTCGGGCTCGGGCGGCGGCCCGAGCCCGGCGGCGGCGTCCATGGCCACGGCGGCGGCCTCGGGTCGGCGGTGCAGGGCGTTGTGCACCCCCTCGGCCACGCACAGGTCAGCGTAGGCGTCGGCATCGCCCTGGAGGTCGGCGATGGCGGCCCGCTGGGACGCGGAGAGCGCGGCGGCGATCGGCGGGCCTCCGGACAGCACCGCGTCTAGGACGGCTGCCCCGTCGCACACCCGCCGCTCGCCGTGTTCTACCCGCATCGGGAACTGGCGGCGGAGGGCGGCGACGGTTCCCGGGTCGCCGGCGATCTCCTCCACGTGCCGGCCGAGCACTTCGATGGGCGGCACACCAGCCCGGACCTGGGCGGCGAGTTGCTGCGCTCGGCGGATCCTGGCCGAGTCGAGCTGGAGGTCCCAGCGCGAGTCGGCGGCGTGGTAGACGGCCTGGGCCCGAAGGAGGGCGGCTGTGCGTGCTTGGTCGGGCGACGGGGCGTGGATGAGACCGGCAACGGTCGGGCCCGGCGGCAGGTCGGCGGTGCCCGGCGGCCGGGCCGCCCACGGGGCCGGCGCATCCACCCATCCGTAGGCGCCCAGCCGCACCGGAGCGCCCCGCTCGACCAGCGACCGGAAGCGCCGGTTGGCCATACCTGTGAACCACGGGTCGACCCGGTATGACGCGGTGTCGACGAGCGGGCCGAGGAGGTCGTCGATCACGGGGATGTGGTCGCCCCGGTCGAGGAGGGCGTCGAGGGCCGCCCGCACCCGTCGGTAGCGGCGGGCGACGGCCGGCCCGTCCGGCAGCTCGGCAGCCACATCGGGACCACCTGTCGGTGGCAGCGGCACGCGCCGCGGCCCGAGGAAGTGGGCATCCTCGTACAGGAGCTGCGGCCGGGTGACCGGGAGCACGTTCGATCGTCGCCACGGGCGGTCCTGGCGCTGGCGCCGCCCGAGGTCGGCCTTGGTCAGCACGAGCGAGTGGCGGGTGAGGCGGGCCAGCAACGGCAGCGGTCCCGGCACCAGGCGGTCGCTGCGCGCCCACAGGTGGTCGGCGATGTCCTCGATGGCCACGTCGTCGCGGTCCTTGAATCCCAGCTTCTGGGACAGCTGGAAGTCGATGCCTTCGACGTCGACCTCCTGCAGCGCCTCCAGGGCCCGCCAGAGCAGCTTCGGGTCCCGGCCGGCGTCGCCAGGCGCGCTGGACCACGACCATGCCAGGTACATCCGCAGGGGCAGCTCATCGGGATCGGTCACCGTCGAGACCCGGGGAAGGTTGCGGTCCCGCCACCAGGCTGCGAACCCGTCGAAGCCGGCAAGGTCGCCCGCCCCCTCGGCGGCCCGCCGCAGCAGGGCCAGCGGGATGAAGGTCCTCGCCTGGGGGCGGGAGCTGCGGGGGGTTCGGGACAGGAGGTCGAGGAGGCGTTCGGTGTCGGCCCCGACGACGGTGCCGGCCGCCTCGGCCCGGGACACCAGCTGGTCGCGCAACGCGCCCGCCACCCGCAGCAGGTCGCGCTCGACCGCCGGGTCGTCGGGGGCCGGTCGCCAGTCCGCGGCCGACGTTGCCGGCAGCACTGCGTAGGGCTGGTCGCCGAGACGGACGGCGGGGTAGGCCCCCTCAGGTGAGAAGAGGCGAGCCGCCCAGTCGGCCACGGCGTCGCCGGCGGTGCCGGTGTCCCACACGTCCTGCAGCGCCCGGCCGAAGATGACCGGCCACAGGAGCTCGACCGCCAGCTGGGCGGCCGAGCGCCGGTCGAGGTCGCCACCGGGCAGCGGGCCGAGGAAGGCCGAGCCGCCGGTGAGCGCGAGTGAGACATCGGCGCTCGCCTCCTCGCCCAGGCCGCTCGACTGGGCCACGTGCCACCACGTCTTGACAGGGTCGCCGGCATCGGCCGCCGGGCTGCCGTCCACGGTGTTCGTGGCTGTTCCGGGTGCCAGCACCGACAGGCGCCCGCTGTCGCGCTGGCGGAGCCAGAAGGGCCCGGGCGGCTCGTCTCCGAGCCCAACCACCGAGAGCACGGCCAGGTCCTGCGGCGGGCGGTCCAACGCTACCTCGACGGCCAGGTTCACCTTCTCGGCCGCCGACCAGTCGGTCCACCACACCGCCGGGAGTTCGGCCGCGGGGCCGGCGGCTTCGGCGATGGCCTCGAGGTTGAGCTGGCGGGCCGCCTCGGCGGCGTCAACAGCCAGGGTGGCCAGCCGCTGGGCGGTGCCGTCGGTCCACCGGGCCCAGACCTCCAGCGTGGCAGGCAGGGTGAGGCCGTCATAGGTAGCCGGCCCATCCGCCGCCGCCGGCGCCGGGCTGCGGACCTCGAAACCGGCCGGCCCCGGCTCGACGGTGACGGCCCGGACGAGCCACGCGGCGCGGGGAGCCCCCACCGCATCGGCCAGGCGGCGGAACGCGATCTCGCCTGTGGCCGAGGTCAGGTCGCCGGCGCAGGCCTCCCACATGGCCCGCACGGCCTCCAGCTCGTCGACGTCGGCCGGGCGGGGCGCCCGGTCCCGGCAGGCGTCGTCGGGGTAGACGCGCACACGCATCCGCCACGTCCCGTCCGGCTCTGGGCCGAGGAAGCGGGTGACCAGCCGCAGCGGCAGGAGCACGCCGACCGACTGGCCGGCGGGCAGCGGACCGGCCTGGCGCCGGGCGCCGGTGGACAGAAGGTCCCAGAAGTCGTCGTCATCCATCTTCGGGCCCTGCACCCCGTCGAAGACGGCCAGCGTGCCGATCGGGCGGTGGGCGGCGACGTAGGCGATCATGGCGTCGGCCAGGGCAGGGTCGAACGCCGGTGGCGTGCCCAGGAAGCGCCGGCGGGGATCGGGCAGGAGCTGGTCCAGCATGTCGTCGCCTGATGCGAGGCCGTTGAGCCAGGGCAGGAGCACCTTGAACTGGATGAGGGCCGT
>JBBSHM010000058.1:0-16210 GCA_038253125.1 Acidimicrobiales bacterium | reverse complement strand
GCCAGCAGGCCGTTCGACCGGGGGCGTGACGGGTTCCTGGCCGGTGAGGGCGGGGCCGCTCTGGTGCTGGAGGAGCGGGAGCGGGCCGTGGCCCGCGGCGCCGAGATCTGGGCCGAGGTGGCCGGCTACGGCCTGACCAGCGACGCCTTCCACGCCACCGCCCCCCACCCCGAGGGCGACGGCGCCATCCGGTGCATGCGGCTGGCGCTGGCCGATGCGGGTGCCGGGCCGGCCGACGTCGACTATGTGAACGCCCACGGCACCTCCACCGAGCTCAACGACATCACCGAGGCCCGGGCCATGAAGGCGGTGCTCGGCGACCGGGTGCCGGTGTCATCTACCAAGTCCATGACCGGGCACCTCCTCGGGGCCGCCGGCGCCCTCGAAGCCGTCTCCACCATCCTCAGCATCCGCCACGGGATCCTGCCGCCGACGATCAACCACGACGACCCCGACCCCGAGATCGGCCTCGACGTCGTGCCGAACGAAGCCCGGGACAAGATCGTGAAGGTGGCGCTGTCCAACAGCTTCGGCTTCGGCGGCCACAACGCCACCTTGGTGTTCCGGGCGGTCTAGGTTCGCCGCCCGTGGATCGAGACCAGGCCTTCAAGGTGTTCCAGGACACAGCAGCCGACGTGATGGACATCGCCCCGGCGACGGTGGTGCCCGAGGCGAACCTGAAGGACGACCTCGACGTCGACTCGCTCGCCTTTGTCGAGCTGACCTTGGCCCTGGAGGAGGCGTACGACGCCAAGATCCCCGAGCCCCCCGAGGACCAGCCGCTCACCACCGTGGCCGAGGCCTTCGACTACGTGTACAGCACCCTGAGCGCCTGAGGGCCGTGACCGGCGCAGGCGCCCGGGCTGATCCAGCGCACGACGCCCGGGTGTCAGCCACAACCGGTGGCGTGGGCAAGGGCCCGGCACACCTCGAGCATCCGATCGGGGCCGAGCCGGGTGATCCGTTCCACCAGGTGGGCCTTGCGCTCGGTGACCACGTTGTCGAGTGAGACGACGCACGGCCGGGGCATGCCGTCATCCACGTCGAGGGGCACCTCCGTCGGGATGTCGCGCCGACGGGTGGTGACGGTGGCCACCGTCACGGCGGCCATGGCCTCGACCACCTCGTCTCGGGTGAGCACGACAACGGGTCGGCGCCCGGCCTGCGGCAGCTCGGCCCACCACACCTCCCCGCGTGCTACCACCGCTGGTGCCCTGCCGCCCTCTCTTCCTCATCCAGACGCCTGTGGGTGTCGCCTGCGGCACGATCCGACAGAGCCAACAGATCTCCCCACTCGTCGGGCTCCCACTGAGGATGGCGCCGGTAGCCTGCGATGATCTTGCGAGCGATCTCGGCGTCGAGATCGTCACGGACATAGGACTCGACAGCCTCGCGGATCAAGTGGCTGCGGGAGACGCCCTGTCTCGCCGCCCGCTCGTCCAGCGCGGCAATCAGAGCCTCGTTCAGCTGCACCAGGGTCTGAGTCCGAGCCACAGACCATATGGTAGCCAGATGACGCGGCCGGTCAGCCTTCGTAGAGGTCCGCGCCGGCCATGGCCAGCCGGGCGGCGGCGGGCCCGGAGCCGGTCCAGGTGACGGTGAGGTCAGCGAAGGTGGCGGCCTGGTCCAGGTCGATCAGGCCCTGCTTGTACAGCTCAAGCACGGCGAGGAAGTGCACGACGACGTCGACCCGCTCGACCAGGTCGGCGGTGAGCCGGCGGAAGGTGATGCGGCCCACCCGGGGCAGCTCGTGGCACAGCTCGACGACGGCATCGGCCACGCTGATGCGGACGGGGGTCACGTGGGAGAGATCGACCGAAGGCTTCGGTTTCGGGGTCGTCGCCCGCAGGAACGCCCGCTTGAGTCGTTGCGGGCTCACCCCGGCCAGCAGGTCGGGCACCAGATCGGCGAACCGCTCGTCGGGCCCGGTCCGGCGGGGCCATGACAGCGCCGCCGCCTCGGCCAGGCCGGCCATGGTGCGGGCGGCGTCCTTGAACGTCTTGCACTCGAGGAGGCGGGCCAGCAGCAGGTCCCGCTCCTCCCACAGGGCCAGCTCGTCGTCCAGGTCGAGGCCTTCGGGGCGGGGCAGCAGGCGCCTGGCCTTCAGCTCGATCAGGATGGCGGCGATCAGCAGGAACTCGCTGCTCTGGTCAAGGTCGAGCGGGCCCAGGTGCTCGAGCTCGGCCACGTAGGCCTCGACGATGCCGGTGAGGGAGATCTCGTGCACGTCGACCTGCTGGTTGGAGATCAGATGGAGCAGCAGGTCGAACGGGCCCTCGAAGACCGGCGTCGAAACGGCGTAGGCCACCGCGCTCAACTTACACGCGTGAGGTTCGAGGGCGCATGCCGTACGCTCCCTGCCGCATGGGACGGGTCTTCTCGGGCATACAGCCGACCGGGGTCCCCCACCTCGGGAGCTACCTCGGGGCGCTGCGCCAGTGGGCGGCGATGCAGGACGAGGACGACTGCTTCTACGCCATCGTCGACCTGCACGCCCTGATCAACAGCCCCGACCCCGCTGACCTGCGGGCCAAGACCCTGGACCTGGCCACGGCGGTTCTGGCCGCCGGGGTTGACCCCGATCGCTGCACCCTGTTCCTGCAGTCCCACGTGCCGGCCCACACCGAGATGAGCTGGGTGATGGAGTGCAGCGTCAGCTTCGGCGAGCTGTCCCGGATGACCCAGTTCAAGGCCAAGGCCGAGGGTCGCGACTTCGTCCCCGCCGGGCTCTTCAGCTACCCGGCGCTGCAGGCTGCCGACATCCTCCTGTACGACGCCGAGCGGGTGCCGGTGGGTGACGACCAGCGCCAGCACCTCGAGCTGGCCCGTGACGCCGCCACCCGGTTCAATTCCCGCTATGGCCCTGAGGGTGAAGGTGTGCTCGTGGTGCCGCAGGCCACCTTCCCCAAGGCCGGGGCCCGGGTGATGGACCTTCAGGAGCCCACGGCCAAGATGTCGAAGTCGTCGCTCTCGCCGCAGGGGACCATCGACCTCCTGGACCCCCCCGAGGTGCTGACCCGCAAGGTCAAGAGGGCGGTCACCGACACCGAGGCGGCCGTGCGCTACGACCCGCAGGCCAAGCCGGGCGTGTCGAACCTGCTGGACCTGCTCTCTGCCGCCACCGGGGAGGAGCCCGAGGCACTGGCAGAACGGTACAGCCAGTACGGCCCGCTGAAGTCGGACGTGGCCGAGGCGCTCAACGACCTGTTGCGCCCCTTCCGCCAACGTTTCGCCGAGCTCAGCTCGGACCCGGCCGGGGTGCAGTCGGTTCTGGCGCTCGGGAGGCAGAAGGCCACCGCCGTCGCCGAGGCCACCTTGTCCCGGGTGCGCGAGGCCGTCGGACTCGTGCCCCGATGATCGGGCGCGCCGACGCCGCCGTGCCGCTGCTGGTGGTGGGCTACCCAGTCGCCGTCGTGGTCATCGTGCGATGGGTGCCGGTGGTGCGAGAGCAGCGCACGGCCTGGTTCGCCGCCCATGCTGCGGCGGTGGCGGCGATCATCCTCGGCTGGGCGCTGCGTCGCCCTGTCGCCACGGTGCCCAACATCGCCTGGCTCGTGGTGAGCACCATCTGGTACCGACTCGGCGGCCGCCGGACGGCCTGAACGGGCGACGCCGGCTAGGGCTGGGAGGCGTGCTCCATGCAGCGCGTGGCGGCCGGCATGGCTTCGAGGCGGGCCGGGGCGATCGGGGCCTGACACCTATCGCACAGCCCGTAGGTGCCCTCGTCCATGCGGACCAGGGCGGCGTCGACGCCGTCGAGCGCCTCCTGCAACGTGGCGGCCAGCGCCTCGGTCTCGCCCTTTTCGGCCGTCACCTGGCTGGTGTCGGCGAAGTTGGCGTCATAGGTCAGCGCCTGGCCGGCATCGGCCCCGACGCCGAGCTCGGAGAGCTGGGCGGCGAGGTCGGCCTGCTCGGCTTCCAGCTGGGCCCGGAGGTCACTGCGCTGCACGTCGGTCATGGGCGAGCCAGGTTACCGGCTCTCCTGCCGGCGGGCGGCGAGGAGGAGGCCGATGACGGTCTTGGCGTCGGTCACCTCGCCGGCGGCGATCAGCCTGGCGGTGTCGTCCAGGGGCACCCGGACCACCTCCATGTGGTCCTCCTCCACGCCCTGGCGGTCTAGGGGCACCTCGGAGAGCCCGGTGGCCAGGAAGACCCAGCCCTTCTCATCGGCGAAGCCAGGCGAGTTGTGGATGGTGGCCATCAGCTCGACGTGCTCGGCCGCCAGCCCGGCCTCCTCGGCCAGCTCACGGCGGGCCGTCAGCTCGGCGGCCTCGCCGTCGACGTCGCGGATGCCCGCCGGGATCTCGAGCAGCCAGGCCGACACCGCGGGCCGGAACTGGCGGACGCAGACGACCTGGCCGTCGTCGGCTAGGGGCACCACGGCCACCCACCCCGGGTGGTGAACCACGTCCCGCTCGAACTCCGAGCCGTCGGGGGCCTGGAACGTGCCCCGGGCCACCCGCAGCAGCCGGCTCTCATAGACGACGTCCTCGCCGACGGCGATGAAGGTCACCGAACCCCGGCTTCTGTCGGGAGAAGCTGTCGCCTGGCGGGGGGTTTCTCCCGACAGAACCGGGGCCTCAAGCGGGGCTCCCGGCCCGGGCCAGGGCGGCTGAGACGAGGCCGAGGAACAGCGGATGGGGGCGGTCTGGTCGGCTCTTGAACTCGGGGTGGGCCTGGGTGCCGACCCAGAACGGGTGCTCGGGAAGCTCGACGAACTCGACGAGGCGGTCGTCGGGGCTGGTGCCCGAGCAGACCAGCCCGCTGGCCTCGAGGCGGGTGCGGTAGCGGGGGTTGACCTCGTAGCGGTGGCGGTGGCGCTCGTAGACCAGGCTCTCGCCGTACAGGCCGGCGACCACGCTGCCCGGCTCCAGCCGGGCCGGGTACAGGCCGAGGCGCATGGTGCCCCCGAGGTCGGTGATGTTGCGCTGCTCGTCCATCAGGTCGATGACCAGGTGCTCGCCGAGAGGGTCGAACTCGCGGCTGTTGGCGTCCGGCAGCCCGGCCACCTCACGGGCGTGGTCGATCACCATCACCTGCAGACCCAGGCACAGCCCCAGGCAGGGCAGGCCCACCTCACGGGCGTAGGAGGCGGCGGCGATCTTGCCCTCGATCCCCCGGTCGCCGAAGCCACCGGGCAGGACGATGCCGTCGAGGCGCCCGAGGCGGGACGGGGCCAGCAGCGGGCTGATCTCCTCGGCCTGGATCCACTCGACGCTGACCTTGGCGCCGGTCTGGAACCCGGCGTGGCGCAGGGCTTCGATGACCGACAGGTACGCATCCGGCAGGTCGACGTACTTGCCGATGAGCCCGATCCGCACCGGCGGCCCGTCAGCGTCGGCCCGCTCCACCAGCCGCTCCCACGTCGACAGGTCCGGCACCCGGTGGGCCGGCAGCTCCTCGAGGCGGAGCAGCTCGGCCACCACCTTGTCGAGCCCCTCTTCGTGCAGGGTGAGCGGCAGCTCGTAGATGTTGCGGCAGTCGATGGCCGAGATCACCGCCTCGGGCGGCACGTCGCAGAGCATGCTCAGCTTGCGCTTCAGGCTGTCGCTGATCGGGCGGTCGCTGCGGCAGACGATGACGTCAGGCTGGATGCCCCGGCTGCGCAGCTCGGTGACCGAGTGCTGGGTGGGCTTGGTCTTCTGCTCGCCGGTGGGCCCCAGGTAGGGCACCAGGGTGACGTGGAGGTAGCAGACGTTGTCGCGGCCGGCGTCCTTGCGGAGCTGCCGGAGCGCCTCGAGGAAGGGCAGGATCTCTATGTCGCCGACGGTGCCGCCCACCTCGGTGATCACCACGTCGACGTCACCGCTGTCGCCGAGGCGACGGATGCGGTTCTTGATCTCGTCGGTGATGTGGGGGATGACCTGCACGGTCTTGCCCAGGTAGTCGCCCCGGCGCTCCTTGGCCAGCACGGTGGAGTAGATCGAGCCCGTGGTGGCGTTCGACGTGCGGGTGAGCGACTCGTCGATGAAGCGCTCGTAGTGGCCGAGGTCGAGGTCGGTCTCGCCGCCGTCGTCGGTGACGAACACCTCGCCGTGCTCGAACGGGTTCATCGTGCCCGGGTCGACGTTGATGTACGGGTCCAGCTTCTGGATGGTGACCCGGAGGCCGCGGCTCTTCAGCAGCCGCCCGAGCGAGGCGGCGGTGAGGCCCTTTCCGAGAGAGCTCGACACCCCGCCGGTGACGAAGATGTGCTTGGTCACGTGACCTCTTGACCTCCGTGGCGCCCACTGCGCACGGGCGTCCAACCTACCCGGCCCGCCTGGGGGCGTCGAGGCGATGGCCCGGCCTCAGGCCGGTCAACGGCCCAGCTCGTCCATCCAGGAGAGGAGTGGCGTCCGGGCAATGGCGGTGCTGAACGACCAGCGTTCGCTGGCCAGCGTCAGTCCCACGAGGGCGAGCAGGGCGGCGCGCCGGCCGTTCCGACCGAGCTGGTCTACCAGCGCAACGCCGAGCGCGGCGCCGACGAGGTTGGCGCCGGTGTCGCCGAGCATCACCATCTCGCCCAGGTCCTGGCCGAGGGTGGCGGCCGTGGCGCCGACAGCGAAGGCCGGCCCCGCCGGCAGGCGGCCGTCGGCCAGCAGCTCCGCCGCCGCCAAGAGCGCCACCTTGGTCGTTCGCCCCGGCGCCCGGTCGAGGAGGTTCCCGAGGTTGGCGGCCAGGGCCACCACTGCGCCTGCCTCGACCACCTCCACGGCGTGACGGGGGCCCGCCGAAGCCGCCGCCGCCCCGATCCCGCTGAGGGCGCCGGCAGCCACCTTGAGCATCCCGGTGGTCACCTGGCCCTGGCGCAGCCGGCCCAGGTGCCCGGCGAGGCCCCGGGGACCGCCGGTACCGCCCCCCTCCCCCACCAGGTCATCGACCAGCCCGGCCAAACCCAGGCCACCGCAGGCCACCGCAGTGGCTCGCCACGCACCGCGTTCCTGCCGGCCGATGGCGCCGGCCACGACGAGGACGCTGGCCAGCGGCGCCAACCCTCCGGCGGTCGCCACGGTCCGCCCGGTCGCGTTCACCCGCCGCAGCTCGGGTCGGTCCACAACCGGCCGCAGCACCCGCAACGCCACCGCCCCGACTGCCAGCCCGGCGCAGAACCAGACCGTCGCCCGCCCCACACCCCGCACGCTACGGCCACCCTCCTGACCCCACCCGGGCAGAGGAGGCGGCCCCAGCGACACCTCTGCCTGGCCAAATCACCGGCCCAGCCAGACGGCAGCCGATCCGCCGGACCCACCGGCCAACTGGCGCGCCAGAACGCCACGTCCCGACTACACCAACTGGCGCGCCAGAACGACCGGCAAACTGGCGTGCCAGAACGCTACGTCCCGACGACACCAACTGGCGCGCCAGAACGACCGGCAAACTGGCGCGCCAGAACGCTACGTCCCGACGACACCAACTGGCGCGCCAGAACGACCGGACAACTGGCGCGCCAGAACGCTACGTCCCGACGACAACTCCCCTCGGGGCATGGTCGGGCGCAAACGCTGGTCAGGCAGCGGCCCCAGCCGCACCTTCTTCACGCACAGTGGCAGGCGCAGCCGGTGACCCGGGCGGAAGGGGTCAGGGAGATGAGACAGGCGAGGTGGTGGGGAGGATGCACGGAGCGGGTTCCTCGGCGGCGATGCGGAAGACCAGGTAGGGGCTGAGGACGCTGAGGACCAGGAGGGTCACGATGGCGCCACTGTCGTTCACGAGGTTGCCGAGCAGGGCTACGGCCAGGGCGGCGGCAACGGCGGCGCGGGCCGGCGACCCCGGGGGCAGGTTGTGCCGGAACCGGCTTCGCCACAGCAGCACGGCGAAGACGAGAGCGACACCGACGACGCCTATGAGAAGGGGTATGGCCCGGTAGGCGTTGAGGTTCTGGGCCAGCTTGCCGCCGATCGAGCTGCTCCGGGCCCCGCCGGCGGAGAAGCGGGCCAGGTGGGTCCTCTGGTCTTCGGGGCGGGACAGGTCGATGGCCAGGGCGCCGGCCAGCACGGCGGCCGTGACTCCGCCGGCGAACGCCACGACACGCAGGCGCAGGTGCAGGCGACCCCACAGGGCGGCCACGGTGACGACGAAGACCGGGACCAGGGTCACGGCACCGCCCACGTCGGCGCCGAGCGGTGGCAGTACGTCGACCAGGGCGACACCGAGCAGGACGGCCACGATCCACGGGGCGCGCCGGCGGGCGCACGCCACCGCTGTCAGCGCACAGCCGGCGTAGACGGCGAAGGCGGCGTTTCCGAGGCCGGTGAAGCGTCCCGTCGAGTGGGCAGCGCCGCCAAAGGCGCTCGAGACCTGCAGCGGCCCCCCGAGGCCGAGGTCGATCGTGACCAGGGCGAGGGTGGCGGCAACCACCAGGGCGAAGGGCGCCAGGCCTCGTCGCCGGCCCACCCGCCAGGCGGCGGTGACCACGGCCGCATCGACCGCGACGGCGAGCAGCCCGGCCCACCGACCCAGCGAGCCCGACTCCGGCACCGCCCGGACCAGCCAGGTGGCGAGCGGCCAGGCCACCAGGCTCAGGGCCATCCAGCTCAGCCACGGGCCGGCGGCCCGCTCGGGCCGCTCCGACATCATCCTGTCCGCCGAGGCCGAGGTCGGCGGCCCGTTGTCCGACGGCCCGTTGTCCGACGGCCAGCCGGTGCCCGGGCGGCCATCGGCGCCGGCGTCCCGCAGGCGGTGCCAGCGTCGGCTGCGCCGCCATGCCAGGCCGTAGCTCACGAAGTGCAGCGGTACAACGACGGCCAGCGCCGGGTCCCACACCGAGTCGCGCTGGCGGGCCAGGCGGTCCGCCTCGATCAGGCCCGGGACGTCCCCCGCTCCGGGGACCCTCCGCAGCGGCCGGCCCAGCATGTCGTGCGGCACGGGCACACCGAGGACGTCCAGGACGGTGGGAGCGACGTCGGTGAGCAGCACCAGGCCGTTGCGGCGGGTCGAAGGTGAGACGAGGCGCCCAGCCGGGGCTCCCGGTCCGGACGCCAGCAGCGGCCTCAGCCCGAACTTTCCGGCGGGATCCGCCGGGGTGACCACCAGCAAGAGCGTGCGGCCGTCGTCCAGCTCGTGGAGCCGGGCCAACAGGTCGTCCAGGCCACCGGCGTCGAGGTTGCCGCCGTCCACGGCGACGAGGCTGGCTCCGGCCCCGGCATCCACCCGGGCCCGGTTGACCAGCCCGGCCACGCCGAGCGAGCCGGCCGAGGTCGCCCGGTCGATACGGCCTGACGAGTCGGCCACCGCCAGCCGCAGGGGCGAGGTGACCTCGGCGCCGACAAAGGCCGTGGTGCGGCCGGCACCGTGCAGGGCGTCGCCCAGGCGGCCTCTGCCCTTGACGGGATCCGCCACCAGGAAGGGCTCGGCGGGATCGGGCGCCCGTGTGGGCGGGCGGGCCCGCAGCTTGCGGCTGGCCCCGACGGTGGCCCAGCTCGACCACGAGGTGCGGCCGGGCCCGTCGACGTTGGCGGCGGCCACAGCCCCGCGGCGCCCGGCCAGGGCGGCCAGCTCGGGTCGGGACGCGCCGTCGAGGTCGTCGAGGCCCAGGCTTGCCGGGGCGGCCAGCAGGATGACCCGGTCGGCCCGGCCGAGCGGCGCCCCCAGCGGAACGGCGGCGGCGCCCGTCGCGGCCAGGGCGGCGACGACGGCGACGGCCGCCCCCACCAGCAGGACCAGTCGTGACCGTTCGCTCAGCAGGCGGGGCCACAGGGCCCGCACGAGGTCGAAGCCCTGGGCGCCCCTGTGGACGAAGCCGGCCGGACCCCGGCCGGTGTGGGCGTGATCGACCGTCACGGGCACCTCGACGACCTTCGCCCCGGCCCGCACCGCATCGACGGTCATGCCGACCTCGAGGCCGAACCGGTCGGCCGCCTCCAGCGAGCGGAGCAGCTCGCCCCGCACGGCCCGCTGGCCCGACAGCGGGGCCGCAGCCTCGAAACCGCAGGCTCGGCGGATGCCGGAGCGGGCCAGCCGGCGAACCGACCCGAAGCCTCCCCGCCCGCCGGCCGGGGGCAGCACGCCGATGGCCAGGTCGGCGCCGGCGGCCACGGCGGCGAGCAGCGGGGCGGTGGCGGCGGCTGTGGCCGCGGTGTCGGCATCCACCAGCAGGTAGACCGCCGCCTCGGGCGCGGCGGTGAGTCCCACCGCCACCGCCCCGCCCTTGCCGCGGTTGGCGGGCAGAGCGATGACCCTGGCGCCGGCCTGCCGGGCGGCGGCGGCGGTGGCGCCCCCGTCATCCGAGCCGTCGTCGACGACCACCACCTCGTCGACCAGCGGCGCCAGGGCGGTGACCGTGGCGCCCACCCGGTCGGCCCGCCGGTAGGCGGGGACCAGGGCCACCGTGGTCATCCCGATTCGGGCACGAGCCGATCGGCGCCGGTCCCGGTGCCGTAGTGGCCGACACGTCCCACCCCGAGGTCGATCAGGGCCAGGACGACCGCCACCCGGCCCCTGAAATCCTCGAGGTTGTTGACGGTGGAGATGCTGTTGTCGAGAGCCTTGTCCTCGGCCCGCAACGGTACGATGTACCGGGACCGGACCTCGGGGTCGCGGCCCAGCGCGGGCTTGCCGGGCTCTACGGCCATGACCCGGGTGCTCGTCCCCTCGGCCGCAACCAGCGCCTTCACCAGGGCGATGGCGCCGATGGCATCGGGGACGTCGGCGCCGTCGCCGCTGGCCACGATGAATCGGGTGCCGCTCAGAAGAGGCAGGTTGGCGTCGAAGCGGCCGGACTGAGGGCTGTCGATGCTCACGAAGCCCAGGGTGGACAGAGTGGCCAACACGCCTCCCTGAGACGCCAGCCGGGCGGTGGTGGTGGTGACCCCCGGCACCGTTGTAGCCGTCACGTCGGCCCCCCCTGGCAGGGTGGTCGGCACCGTCTGGTCGGCTCCGCCGGCGCCGACCAGCTCGGCCGCCAAGCGGTTGAGCACCGCCTGGCGCACCACCTCGGGGTCCGGCGTCCCCAGGTTGAAGACGGTTGACAGAGCCTGGACGTCCTCGGCCTTGTCGAGCTGCATCTTGGAGGTCAGCCAGACCGTGCCCTGCAGCCTGGCATCGGCCGACACCAGATCGTTCCGCAGTGAGGCGACGGGGTCCGAGTCGATGCCCCGCACGCCCAGCACCAGAACAGGGACGCCCTCGAGCCGGCCGGAGAGGATTCCCGGCGCCGCCTCCTTTGAGAAGTCGCCCCAGCTGGTGAGGTCACGGCGCAGCGCCTCGTTCTGCTGGTCGACCCGGCTCACGTCCGCCTTAACCGATCCCAGCTGGCCCCGAAGGCCGTCCACCGCACCGCTGTTCACCACCGAGGCGCCGAGGATGATGCCGACGGCCAACGCCAGGAAGACCCCGGTGAGCGACACCAGGTGGAAGCGGAAGTTTACCACCTAGGACCGGTGCCGCAGCTTCTCGACCAGGACGAACCAAAGGGAGTCGGCGAGCAACCGCGTCTGGGGGACGAACAGGACGGCCACGAGGAGGACAAGCATGGCGGCTCCGAGGAACATGGCGAGGTCGCCCTTGCGGACCCGGGTGGCGTACAGGCGGCTGACCCCCTTGGCGTCGACCAGCACGCTGCCGAGCAGCAGGCGGGTCAGGAAGGTCGAGGCCATGCCGGCGCGACCCTTGTCGAGGAACTCGTCCATCGAGGCGTGGGTGCCCACGGCGACGATCAGCTCGGCGCCCTTCTCCCAGGCGAGGAGCATGGCCACGTCCTCGCTCACCCCCGGCGACTCATAGGTGATGTGCTCGAGGCCCATCTTGCGCAGCCGTTCGGCCCCGGGCGCCTGGCCGCCAGCGTAGGCGTGCACGACGAGCTTGGCCCCCGACCGAAGCGCCTCGGGGGTGGCCGAGTCGAAGTCGCCCACGATCATGTCGGGCGTGAGCCCACGCTTCAGCAGGGCGTTGGCGCCGCCGTCGACCCCGATCAGCACCGGCCGCATCTCCCGTATGTAGGGCATCAGCTCGGCCAGGTCGGCCTCCGTCGACGAGCCCCGCACCACCACAAGCACATGGCGGTCCTGCATGTCGACGCCCAGCTCGGGCGGCGCCGGCCGCTCCAGCATCACGTGCCGCTCACGCTTGAGGTACTCAAGGGTGTTCTCGGCAAACCGGTCTAGCTCCTCGCCCAGACGGTCCTTGGCCAGCTCACGCGCCGCCTCGAGGGTGGCCAGCCCCTGGGCCACGCCCGCCGCCACCACGGCGCCGTCGACCAGGATCTCGCCGTCCCGAACCGTGACGACATCGCCCTCCTTCACCGCGCTGAGCAGGTCGGGGCCGGCCTGGTCGACGACGATCACCCCGGCCCGGGCCAGGAGGACCGGCCCGAGGTTCGGGTAGCGGCCGGTGGTGCACGGCGCGGCGTTGACCACGGCGCGGACCTTGCCGGCCAGCAGGCCCTCAGCCGCCGCCCGGTCGAGGTCGGCGTGGTCGATGACGGCGACCTCGCCTCCCTGGAGCCGGGTGACGAGCCGCTTGGTGACCCGGTCCACCCGCGCCGCACCGGTGACCACCGCCGGGGTCACGTCCTCTTCCCGCTTGGCGACCGCCACTACGCCGGCCCGGCCGTCACGCCACCCCCTCCTCGGGGGCGCGAAGGCGGGCGGCGTCACGCAGCAGCTCCTCGGCGTGGGCCCGGGCCGGGCCGGCGTCGGGCTGGCCCGACAGCATGCGGGCCAGCTCACGCACCCGGTCCTCGCCCCGGGCCACGCTGACGGTGGCGATCGTGCGGCCCGCGACCTCGCGCTTCTCCACCACCACCTGGCAGTCAGCGAAGGCGGCTACCTGCGGCAGGTGGGTGACGACCAGGACCTGATGGTCCCGGCTGAGGGCGGCGAGCGACCGGCCGACAGCCAGCGCCGCCTCGCCGCCGATCCCGGCATCCACCTCGTCGAACACCAGTGTCGGCACCGACGGGTCCGGCTGCTCTCCGCTTCGGGAGCCGGCGGGGTGGGTGACACCGGTGAGCGCCAGCCGCAGGGCGAGCATCGTGCGGGCCAGCTCGCCGCCGCTCGCCACCTTCGAGAGGGGCGCCGCCGGCTCGCCCGGGTTGGCGGCCAGCTGGATCGTCACCTCGCTGCCATCCTCGCCTTGCACGTCGACCCCCAGGACCACCCGGGCCATGGCCAGCTCGGCCAACCGGCCCTGGACCGCAGCGGCCAGGTTGGGCGCCGCCGCCTGGCGTTGGCGGCGCACCACATCGGCGGCGGCGGCCAGGGCGTCGGCCGCCGCCGCCCTCTCGGCGTCCAGCCCCGACGCCCGAGCCTCCAGCTGCTCCAGGTGGCGGAGCCGCTCCGCCGCCTCGTCGGCGTACCCGAGCACCTCGGCCAGGGTGGCGCCGTACTTGCGGCGCAGGTCGACCAGCAGCTGGCGGCGCTCACGGATGGCGGCCAGGCGGGCCGGGTCGCTCTCCAGCGACTCGGCCGCATCACGCAGCTCGGCGGCCACGTCGGCCAGCTCGGCGGCCACGCCCCGCAGGCGCTCCTCAGGCTGGGCCAGCGGCGCCCGGCCCTGCAAGGCCGCCACCGCCAGGCCCACGGCGTCGAGGGCGCCGGCGTCGTCGCTCAGCAGGCCGTGGCCGGCGGCGGCCGCCTGGCGGTGGGCCTCGGCGTCACCCAGCCGGTCCTCCTCGCCGGCCAGGGCCGCGTCCTCGTCTGGCCCGGCCACGGCTGCGGCGCCGAGCTCGGCCACCTGGTGGCGCAGAAGGTCGATCTCCCGGGCCCGGGCCCGCTCGTCACCGCCCAGCTCGGCCAGCACGGCGTCGAGGTCGCCCAGGTGGCGACGGGCGGCCAGGAGCGGGGCGAGGTCGACCCGGCCGAAGGAGTCGAGGGCCGCCCGCTGGGTGGCGGGGTGAAGGAGCGACTGGTGGGCATGCTGACCGTGCAGGTCCACCAGGGCCCGGCCCAGGTCGGACAGTTCGGATGCGGTGGCCATCAGCCCGTCGACCTGCGCCCGGCTGCGACCCGTGGCCGGCACCACGCGGCGCAGCACCCGCTCGGCGGTTCCGGACGGGTCACCCGCACCGGCGGTGCCGGAAGGAGCGCCTGAAGCCAGGAAGCGGCCCTCGACCACGGCCTCGGTCGCCCCGGCCCGGACGGCGCCGGGATCAGCCCGCCCGCCGACGAGCAGGTCGATGGCCTCGACCACCAACGTCTTGCCGGCGCCGGTCTCCCCGGTGATCGCCGTCATCCCGGGACCGAGCACGAGGGTGAGGTCGGCGATCACCCCGAGCTGGCGGGCCCGAAGCTCGACCAGCACTACCGGTCCTCCAGCCCGAACTTCTTGCGGAGGATTCCGCGGAAGTCCCGCCGGCCGAACGTCACGAACCTGGCCCGCCACGGGCCGCGCCGGCAGATCACGGCATCGTTCGGAGCAAGCATGGCCACCTCGACCCCGTCGCACAGCACACGGGCGGGCCGCCAGTCCAGCAGCTCGACGCGGATGTCGTCCTCGGGGCCCAGCACCATCGACCGGTCGAAGAGCTGGTGGGGCGCCACCGGGGTCACCACCAGGGCCTGCAGCTCGGGCGCCACGATCGGCCCGCGGGCTGAGAGGTTGTAGGCCGTGGACCCCGTTGGCGTCGCCACGATAAGGCCGTCGGCTGCGTAGGTGGTGAACAGCTCGCCAGCGATCGACAGCTCGAGGCGCACCACGTGGCTGGCCGCCGAGCGAACCACCACCTCGTTCATGGCGTGGCGCAGGAGCCGCGGCTCGCCGCCGGCGTGATCCAGCACGACCTCGAGGAGCATCCGCTCCTCGAGCTGGTGCTCCCCCACCAGGAAGCGGTCGAGCGCCTCGTCCAGGCTGGCCGGCTCGACCTCGGTCAGGTAGCCGAGGTGGCCGACGTTCACCCCGAGCACCGGCACGCCGTGACGCCCGACCATGTCGATGGTCCGCAGCATCGTCCCGTCGCCGCCCAGGCACACGGCCAGGTCGAGGCCGGCCGCCAGCTCGCCCTCGGGCACGGCCCACGCCTCGAGCCCGGTGGTGGCGGCGGCGTCGCCGGCCGGCACCCGGCAGGTGTGGCCCAGCTCCTCGAGGCGGCCGATGGCCCGCTTGGCCAGGTCGGCCGCCTCGGCGCGCTCGTGGTGGGGCAGAAAGCCGACGCATGCCATCGCTCAGCCGCCGTCGAGGCGCAGGTGCAGGAGGAGCTCGACGTTGCCGTCTGCCCCGGTGAGCGGTGACCGCATGACCCCCATCTTGACCGCTCCGCGCCCCACAAAGGCGCCCGTCACCTCCTCCAGCACCCGCTCGTGCACCGCCGGATCGGTGATGACACCCCGGCCCTGGGCCGCCTCGGCCCGGCCCGCCTCGAACTGCGGCTTGACCAGGAGCACCAGGTCGGCGGCAGCGTGGGCCAGCAGGGCGGGGGCCACGGTGCGCAGCGAGATGAACGACAGGTCGGCGGTGACGATCGGGAACCTCCGGCCCAGCGCCAACGACCGGACGTTCGTGCGCTCCAGCAGGGTGACGCGCCGGTCAGCTCGCAGACGCTCGTGGATCACGCCGTGGCCGACGTCGACGGCCACCACCGAGACGGCGCCCCGCTGCAGCAGGCAGTCGGTGAAACCGCCGGTCGAGGCGCCGGCGTCCAGGCAGGCCAGACCACTGGGATCGACGACGAAGCGGTCGAGGGCGGCCTCCAGCTTGATGCCCCCACGGGAGACGTAACGGGGGGCCGGGCCCCGCAGCGTCACCGCCTCGCCGGCGGCGACCAGCCGGGCCGCCTTGTCGGCGGGGGCGCCACCCACCAGGACCCGCCCCGACCCGATGGCCTCCTTAGCCTGCTGTCGGCTGGCCACCAGCCCCCGACGGACGAGCTCGGCGTCAAGGCGCCGACGTGGCGCCATGGCGGCTCGTCTCAGCCCGGCTTCTTGGCGGCCTTCGCCGCCTTCTTGGCCGGTGCCGCCTTGGCCGGTGCCGCCTTGGCTGGTGCCGCCTTCTTCGCCGGCATCTCGGCGTTGACCGGCATCGGTGCGTCGGTCGCCGCAGGCGGCGCCTTCTTGGCCGGCGCCTTCTTGGCCGGCGCCTTCTTGGTCGCCGTCTTCTTGGCGGGCATCTCCTTGGTCGCCGCCTCAGGTGACGGCGGAAGCGACCCTTCCGCTGTCTCAGGTTCGCGTGCTTCAGGCCCGCGCTCCGCTGCGTGCAGCCGGCTCAGCTCGGCCTCGAGCCGCTCGACGTCGCCCTTGCGGGCCAGGCCCATGTTGGACAGCTGGCTGTCCACCTCCTTGCGCACCTGATCGGCCAG
>JBBSHM010000057.1:0-16351 GCA_038253125.1 Acidimicrobiales bacterium | reverse complement strand
TGCGGCGGCGGCCCGGGTTCAATACGGCCGGTTCGAGGAGCACCCCGAGCTCGGCCACCTGGGCCCGATGGAACGTCCCGACGAGATCGCCGCCGCCGTCGGTGCCTGGCTCTCCTGAGCCGCCGGCTCCGACACCGCCGGCCTGGCCGGAGCCGTCACGGGCCGCGCCTACCGTCGGCGGCGTGGGGTCGGTGGCTTGACGTTCGTGCTGCACCGGGCCGAGCGGGCCGACGTGCTGGCCACCGCCCTGGCCGACATCCTCACCGGGCGTCAGGCTGACCCGTTCGCCCCTGAGGTCGTTGCCGTTCACTCCCGGGGCGTCGAGCGGTGGCTGTCGCATCACCTGGCCGCCCGCCTCGGCACCTCGCCCGGTCGCTCGGACGGGGTGTGCGCCAACCTCACCTTCCCCTTCCCGGGCCGCCTGGTCGGCGACGCCCTGGCCGGGGCCACGGGGGTGGATCGGGCCAGCGACCCGTGGCGACCCGAGCGCCTGGCCTGGCCCCTCCTCGGCGTGGTCGACGCCAGCCTGGACGAGCCGTGGCTGGCCGTGCTGGCCGCCCACCTCGGGGGGGCCGACGCCGAGTCAGCCGATCGGGACCGCCGCTTCGCCACGGTCCGTCACGTCGCCGAACTGCTCGACCGCTACGGGTTGCACCGGCCGGAGATGGTGCTGGCCTGGGCGGCAGGCGCCGACACCGACGGCGACGGCCGCCCCCTGCCCGACGACGTGGCCTGGCAGGCCCACCTGTGGCGCGACCTGCGTGACGCCGTCGGCACGCCGAGCCCGGCCGAGCGCCAGGTCGAGGGCTGCGCCGCCCTGGCCGCCGACCCGGACCTGGCTCAGCTCCCGGACCGCATCTGCCTGTTCGGCTTCACCCGCCTGCCGGCCAGCTACCTCGACGTCCTGGCCGCCCTCGCCGTCCACCGTGACGTGCACCTGCTCGCCCTCCACCCCTCCCCGGTCGCCTGGGCCCGAGCGGCCCCCCAGAGCGGACACGACCGGGCCCGAGCGGCCCCCCAGAGCGGACACGACCGCACGGCGGTTGCCGCGCCCGTCGGCCACCCGCTGCTGCGCTCGTGGGGGCGGGACAGCCGCGAGATGCAGCTCGTCCTGCAGGCTCGGCAGGGTCTGACCCGGATGACCGAGCGGCACCACGGCCTGGCGATCCGGCCGGCGTCGAACCTGCTCCAGCAGCTGCAGGAGGCCATCCGGTGCGATGAGCCGCCCGTGCCGGACGGGCGGCCGCTGCTCGCTGCGGATGACCGCTCGGTGCAAGTCCATGCCTGCCACGGCCGGGCTCGTCAGGCCGAGGTGGTCCGCGACGCCATAACCCACCTGCTGGCGGCCGACCTCACCCTCGAGCCCCGGGACGTCGTCGTGCTGTGCCCCGACATCGACGAGATGGCCCCGCTGTTGCACGCCGCCTTTGACGGCCGGGCCTCCGGCGGCCGGGCCTCCGGCGGCACGACCTCCGGCGGCACGACCTCGGGCGCCACGGCGACCGGCGCCAGGGCGGCTGGCGGCGCCTCCGGGCAGGGACCGCCGGCGCTCCCCTACCGCCTGGCCGACCGGTCGCTGCGCCAGACCAACCCGGTCCTGGGTGCGGTGGCTGCCCTGCTGGCGCTTGTCGACGACCGGCTCACCGCCACCCAGGTGCTGGCCTTCGCCGCCCTCCAGCCGGTGCGCGAGCGGTTCGACCTCGACGATGCCGACCTGTCCCGGATCGGGGCGTGGGTGCAGGCCACCGGCACCCGCTGGGGCCTCGACGCCGCCAGCCGAGCCCGCTACGACCTGGCCGCAGTAGACACGGGCACCTGGGAAGCCGGTCTGACCCGCCTGCTGCTCGGGGTCGCCATGTCCGAGGACGACCACCGCCTGGTCGGGGGGGCCCTGCCGCTGGACGACGTCGACTCGGGCGACATCGCCCTGGCCGGCCGCTTCGCCGAGCTGGTGAGCCGCCTGGGAGACGTCGTGCGGGAGATGTCCGGCCGCCGCCCCATCAGCGGATGGGTGGCCGCCATCGACCGGGCCGCCGACCTGCTGCTCGCCACCGGCCCGGACGACACCTGGCAGCGCGGCCAGCTCGACCGGCTCCTGACCGACGTCACGGCCGAGTCGGACACGGGAGCCCACTCGGCCACGGGAGCCCACTCGGCCACGGGAGCCGACGCGGACTTGGGAGCCGACGCGGACATCGGGTCCGACTCGGACATCGGGGCCGAGCCGGAGGATCCCGACGCCGCCGGCCAGCGACCGGGTGGGCCGGCGCTGCGACTGGCCGAGGTTCGCGACCTCCTCAACGACCGCCTGCGGGGCCAGCCGACCAGGGCCGCCTTCCGCACCGGTGACATCACCATGTGCACGCTGGTGCCGATGCGGTCGGTCCCCCACCGTGTCGTCTGCCTGGTCGGCCTCGACGACGGCGCCTTCCCCCGGGGCACTTGGGCCGACGGCGACGACCTGCTGGTGCGGCGCCGCCAGGTGGGCGACCACGACCGGCGCAGCGAGGACCTGCAGCTCCTGCTCGACGCCGTGCTGTCGGCCGGCGACGCCCTCGTGATCACCTACGCAGGCCGCGACGAGCGCACGAACGAGCGCCTCCCGCCGGCCGTACCGGTCAACGAGCTCCTCGACGTGATCGACGCCACCGTCCGCACCTGCGACGCGACGCCGGCCCGGCAGATGATCGTGCACCAGCACCCCCTCCTGGCGTCGGACCGCCGCTGCTTCCAGCCGGGCCGCCTCGGCCCCGACGACCCGTGGAGCTTCGACCCCGCGCTGCTCGCCGCCGCCCGGGCCGCCGCCGGGCCCCGCCGGCCGCCGGCACCGTTCCTGGCCGGCCCCCTGGCGCCGGCCGGCGGCGACGTGGTGGCGCTCGACGACCTCGTCCGCTTCGTTCAGCACCCGGTCGAGGGCTTCCTGCGCCAGCGCCTCGGCCTCAGCATGCGAACCCAGGACGAGCAGCCGGTCGACGCCCTGGCCGTCGAGCTGGACACGTTGGCCGCCTGGAGCGTGGGCGACCGCCTGGTCAGGGCCCTGCTGGCGGGCGGCGACGTCGAGGCCGTCTGCGCCGCCGAGGAGGCCCGGGGGCTGCTGCCACCGGGGGCGCTGGGCCGCGCCGCCCTGGACGACGCCCGCACCAAGGCCGAGGCCGTGGCCGGCGCCGCCCTGGACGCGGCGCGGGGGACGAACACCTCGATCGACGTCGAGGTGCGCCTTCTCAACGGGCGGCTGCTCGTCGGCACGGTGCCCGACGTGGTCGGGTCGGTCGTGCGGGCCACCACGTTCTCACGGCTGGCGCCCAAGCACCGGCTCGCCGCCTGGGCCCGCTTCCTGGCCGTCACGGCGTCGCACCCCGAAGCGGACCTGTCGTCCACGACCGTCGGCCGCAACCACGGCGGGGCCAGCACCTTCGTGCTGCGCCCGCTGGCCGGAACCCCCGAGGGCCGCCGTCAGCGGGCGCTCGAGCTGCTCGAGGTGGTGGTGGACCTGTGGGACCGGGGCCTGTGCGAGCCACTCCCCCTCTACGGCAGGACCTCGCACCGCTACGCCGCTGCGGTGCGGGCGGGGTCGGAGTCCCCGGCCGCCGACGCCGCCCGGTGCTGGACGTCGGAGTTCAGCTGGGACAACGAGGACAAGGATCCGGCGCACGTCCTGGTCTTCGGCGGGGTGCGCAGCTTCGGCGACATCCTGGAGATGCCGGCCCGCCCGGACGAGGACGGCCCCGGTTGGCCGCCGGAGGCCAGCCGGTTCGGCCGTCTGTCCCGTCGGCTGTGGGATCCCGTTCTTGACGCGACCGCCGGGCCGAAGGGTGACCGGTGACGGCGACAGCGGGGACGGCCCTCGGCTCAGCCCCCCTGCCCTTCGACCCGACGCGACCGCTGTCGGAGGGGATCACGGTGCTCGAGGCCAGCGCGGGCACGGGCAAGACCCACACGGTCGCCTCGCTCGTCGTCACCGAGGTCGCCGCCGGGCGGCCGCTCGACGAGATCCTCGTGGTGACCTTCACCCGCAAGGCCACCGGCACGCTGCGCGAGCGGTTGTGGCGGCGCCTGGCGGCCGCCGCCGCCGGCCTCGACCCGCGGGCGGCGGTCGAGCCGACCGACGAGGTGCTGGCCCGCCTGAGAGCCGGTTCGGCCGCCCAGGTCGCCGGGCGCAGGCTGCGGCTGACCCAGGCGCTGGCCGACTTCGACCGGTCCACCATCGCCACCACCCACGGCTTCTGCCAGCAGGTCCTCACCAGCCTCGGCGTTGCCGGCGACGCCGACCGTGACCTGGAGGTGGTCGAGGACGTGAGCGCCCTGGTGGACGACGCCGTCGACGACCTGTTCGTCCGCCGCTTCGCCGCCACCGGGCAGGTGCTGTTCCCGCGTCAGGTCGCCCACCGGATCGCCGCCGCCGTCGTGGCCAACCCCGACGCCGCCATCGCCCCGGTAGACCCGTGCGCGGAGGAGGCGAAGCTGCGCCAGCGCTTCGCCGGATCGGTCCGCCGGCGCCTGGTGGACCAGAAGCGGCGGGGACGCCTGGTCACCTACGACGACCTCCTGGCCCGCCTGGCCACCAGCCTCGACGATCCCACCAGGGGCGCCATGGTGGCGGCGCGGCTGCGGCGCCGCTACTCCATGGCGCTGGTCGACGAGTTCCAGGACACCGACACGGTCCAGTGGCGCATCCTGCGCGCCGCCTTCGGCTCACCGCCATCGCGCCTGGTCCTGGTCGGCGACCCCAAGCAGGCGATCTACGCCTTCCGGGGCGGCGACGTGCACGCCTACCTCGAGGCCACCGAGGGTGCGGCCCGCCTCGGCCTGTTCGAGAGCTGGCGAGCCGACCAGCCCCTGCTCGACGGCCTCGACGCCTTCTTCGACGGGGCGTGGCTGGGCGGCCCGGACATCGCCCACCACCCCCTGCGGGCCCGCCCGGGCGCCGAGGAGCGGCGTCTCCTCGGCCCTGGCGCCGGGGCACCGCTGACGGTGCGGGTCCTCGACCGCAGCCACAGCCTGGTCACCCGCACGCCGACCGGCCTGGCCAAGAAGGGGCCGACGCGTCACCTCCTGGCCGGCGACGTCGCCAGCGAGGCGGTCCGCATCCTGACCAGCGGATCCACCATCATCGAGCGTGACGCCACCGGGGCTCCCGAGGGACCGCGGCGGCCGGTGGGTGCCGGGGACATAGCCGTCCTCGTCCGCAGCCACCGGGACGCCGAGACGGTGCGTGACGCCCTCCACCAGCTCGGTGTCCCGGCCGTCGTCTACGGCGGCGCCGGCGTGATGTCCACCGACGCCGCCTCGGCCTGGCTCGTGCTGCTGCGGGCCCTGGAGCTGCCGTCGGCGCCCAGCCGGCTGCGGGCCGTCGCCCATGGCCCGTTCCTCGGGTGGACCGCCACCGACCTGGCCGACGCCACCGACGAGGCCTTGGACTCGGTGGCCGGTCGGCTGAACGAATGGGGGGCCGTCCTGCGGACCCGTGGGGTGGCTGCTCTCCTGGCCAGGATCGGGGCGACCGAGGGCCTGGCCGCCCGGCTCCTCGGTTCGGTCGGCGGCGAGCGCAGCCTCAGCGACATCCTTCACGTCGGCGAGCTGCTGCACGCCAGGCAGTCCGCCTCGCCCTCGTCGGCCGCCACCCTCGCCGGCTGGCTGGCCGAGCAGCGGGCCGCCGGCACGCAGAGCGCGGCCGGTCGCCGGCGCCTCGAGACCGACGCCGAGGCCGTGTCCGTGCACACCATCCACGGGGCCAAGGGCCTGGAGTTCCCGGTCGTCCTGCTCCCATCGCTGTGGGAGGGCCCGTGGACGAATGACGACGAGCCGCCGGTCTTCCACGACAGCGACGGGCGCCGCGTCATCGGCGTCGGCGGTACGGGCGCCGTCCACTCCGGCCAGGTCGCCGCCGCCAGGCACGAGCTGGCCGAGGAGGAGCTGCGCCTGCTGTACGTGGCGATGACCAGGGCCCGCCACCGGGTGGTGGTGTGGTGGGCCACGGGCAGCGAGGCTGACGCCTCACCGTTCGCCCGGGTGCTCCTCGGGCGGGCCGGCAGCGCGGCCCCCGGCACCGGCGCCGTGCCCGACCGCCTCCGCCGGGCGCCGGACGAGGATTCGGTGCGGCGGGCCGTGCAGGCCCTGGCGGCGGCCACCGCCGGGGCCGTCGCCCTCGAGGAGGTGGGCAGCCCGCCCGGGGTGGTGCTGGCACCCGCGGGGGCCGGGACCGGGGAGCTCGGGGCCTCCACCTTCGGGCGGACTCTCGACGACCGGTGGGGACGCACCTCCTACAGCGGGCTCACCGTCGCCGCCCACGAGGTCGCTCCCGTGCCTGCCGGCGCCGACGAGGCGGCTGAGATCGACGACCGCGGCACGGTTGACGAGCCGGCCCTGGCCGTGCCCGGTGGTGACGACCCCCTGGAGGCGGCGCTGCCCCTCGGCGAGCTTCCGGGCGGAGCCAGGTTCGGGACACTCGTCCACGAGGTCCTGGAGCACACCGACTTCACCGCCCCCGACCTGGCCGGGGCGCTGGCCGGCGCCGCCGCCGAAGCCGGCGCCGGGCGCCTCCTCGACGGCCAGGGCGGCCTCCTGGCCGCGGGGCTCGTCTCCGCCCTGCAGACCCCGCTCGGGCCGGTCCTCGACGGGCGCCGCCTCTGCGACCTGGGCCGGGCCGACCGGCTGGACGAGCTGGCCTTCGAGCTGCCCCTGGCCGGAGGCGACTCGCCTGACGGCCTTGTCACCATGGACGCCATAGCCGAGGTCTTCGCCGCCCACCTGCCGGCCGACGACCCGCTGGCCGGCTACGCCGAGCGCCTGCACGACCCGGCCCTGGCCGCCGAGGTGCATGGCTTCCTGACCGGCAGCATCGACCTGGTGGCCCGCGTCGACGGCCGCCACGTGGTCGTCGACTACAAGACCAACCGCCTGGCGCCGCCCGGCGAGCGGCTCACGGCCCGCCACTACCGACCCGAGGCGATGGCCCGGGCGATGAAGGACGCCCACTACCCGCTGCAGGCCGCCCTGTACGCCGTGGCCCTACACCGCTACCTGCGCTGGCGCCTGGCCGACTACGACCCCGGGCGCCACCTCGGCGGCTCCGCCTACCTGTTCCTGCGCGGTCTGGCCGGCCCCGACACGCCGGTCGTCGCCCGCCAGCCGTGCGGCGTCTTCGCCTGGCGGCCGCCGGCGCTGTTCGTCACCCGCCTCTCCGACCTCCTCGACCGGGGCGTCCGATGACCGCGGCCATCGGGCTCTTCGACGGACGCCGTGCCGCCACCGGATCGGGCATGCTGCGCGCCTGGTCAGACGCCACCGTGCTCGAGGCCGCCGACGTGCACACCGCCGCCACCCTCGGCCGTCTGGCCGGCGGCGCACCGGAGGATGTGCTGCTGGCCGCCGCCCTCGCCGTGCGGGCCGTGCGCCTGGGCCACGTGTACGTGGACCTGGCCACGGTGGCGGCAACGGCGGCGCCCGACGACGAGGAGATCGACCTCGATGTCTCCGCCCTGGCGTGGCCCGACCCGGCCCGCTGGCTGAGCAACGTCGGCGACAGCCCGCTCACCGCCCGGGGCACGCCCGAGCCGCAGAGCCAGTCGTCAGACGGCCGGCCGCTGCGCCTGCTCGGCAGCCGCCTCTACCTCGACCGGTACTGGCGCCACGAGCGCACCGTGGCCGACGACCTCCGCCGGCGCGGCGCTGATCAGCCAACCGTGGACCTGGCCGTGCTCTCGGCCGGTCTGCGCCGCCTCTTCGGCCCTTTGCCCGACGGCCAGGGCGACGACCTCCAGCGCCTGGCGGCGGCCACCGCCGTGCTGCGCCGCTTCGCCGTGGTGGCCGGAGGACCCGGCACGGGCAAGACCACCACGGTCGCCGCCATCGTCGCCCTGCTCCACGAGCAGTCGGCCGCCCTCGGCCTAGCACCCCCCCGGGTGGCGCTGGCCGCCCCCACCGGCAAGGCCGCCGCCCGGCTGGCCGAGTCCCTGCACATCGAGGCCGCCACCCTGCACGCCGACCCTGGCGTGCGCCGGGCCCTGCTCGCCACGACGGCCTCGACCCTGCACCGGCTCCTCGGCTGGCAGCCGGGGAGCCGGAGCCGATTCCACCACGATGCATCCAACCCGCTCGGGCACAACGTGGTGATCGTCGACGAGAGCTCGATGGTGCCGCTCTCGCTGATGGCCCGCCTCCTCGCCGCCGTGCGCCCCACCGCCCGGCTGGTGCTGGTCGGTGACCCCCGGCAGCTGGCATCGGTCGAAGCCGGGGCCGTCCTCGGTGACATCGTGGGGCCTGCCGCCCTGGGGCTGCGCATCGGCCCGTCGGCGCGGGCCGCCCTCACGCTGGTCACCGGCCGGCCGGTGATGGCCACCGACCCGGGACCAGGCTCGATGGTGGCTGACGGCATCGTCGTCCTGCGCCGGGTCCACCGCTTCGGGGCCGGGATCGCCGCGGTGGCCGAGGCGATCGAAGCCGGCGACCCTGACGCCGCGGTGGCCGCCCTGCGGGCAGCCCCGGCCGACGTGGCGTGGATCGAGACGGCACCGGAGGTTGACCTCGTCGGCGCCCCCGAGCTCGCCGGCATCCGCCGGGCGGTGGTCATCGCCGCCGCCGCCGTGGTAGCTGCGGCGCGGGCCGGCGACGGCCGGGGGGCGCTGGACGCCCTGCGCTCGGTGCAGGTGCTGTGCGCCCACAGACGGGGCCCGAGTGGGGCGGTGGTCTGGCGCGCCGGGATCGAGCGGTGGCTGCGGTCGGCGCTGCCAGGCTACGGCGGCGGAGCTTCGGCCTGGTTCGCCGGCCGCCCGCTTCTGGTCACCGAGAACGACTATGCCCTCGGGGTGTTCAACGGGGACACCGGGGTCGTGGTCGACGTCGGTGGTGGGCGGCTCCGGGCCGTCTTCGACCGGCAGGGCGAGCTGCTCGCCGTGCCCCCCACCCGCCTCGGCGCGGTGGAGTCGCTCTCGGCCATGACGATCCACAAGGCCCAGGGGTCGCAGTTCGACTCAGTCGTGATCGTCCTGCCGGGCCCGGCCTCACGCTCGCTCACCCGGGAGTTGCTGTACACCGCGGTCACCCGGGCCCAGGCTCTTCTGAGCCTCGTGGCGTCCGAGGCCGCCGTGCGGGTTGCTGTCAGCCGGCCCATCGCCCGGGCATCCGGCCTCGGCGACGCCCTGTGGCCTTCCGGCGGAGAAACCGAGGCGTTCCAGCGCCAGCGTTGACGTCACGGTCCCCGCCTACCTTTCCCACATGGCGCCGCTGCCGCTGCCCACCTCGCTCTCCCCCTCGAAGGCCGCCTCGTTCACGACCTGCGGGCTTGCCTTCAAGCTGTCGGCCATCGACCACCGGCCCGAAGCGGCGTCGCCCTGGGCGGCCAAGGGCACGCTGGTGCACCTGGCGCTTGAGCGGCTGCACGCCGAGGTGCCGCCGGCCAGCCGCACGCCCGGTGCCGCCGTTGGTCTCGTCCGCCAGGCGGTCGACGAGGTCCTGTCCTCACCGGAGTGCGACGGCCTCATCCTGGACGACGCCGAAGCCTTCATCGCCGATGCCGAGCACCTGGCCGGCAACGTCTTCCTGCTCGAGGACCCCACCGCCGTGCAGGCCGTCGGCCTCGAGCTGAAGCTCGAGGCCCGCACGCCTGAGGGCCTGGTCCTGCGAGGGGTGATCGACCGGCTCGACCTCCGGCCCGACGGCACGCTGGTGGTCGTCGACTACAAGACGGGCGCCGCTCCCCGGCCCCGCGACGAGAAGGCGCGCCTGGCCGGCGTCCACCTCTACGCCTTTTTGGTCGAGCAGACGTTCGGGGTGCGGCCCGCCCGGGTCGAGCTGCTGCACCTGCGGGAGCCGCTGGTGCTCTCGGCGGTCCCGAACGACCGCTCGTGGGCCGCTCAGCAGCGCCGGACCTCGGCCATCTGGGCGGCCATCGAACAGGCGTGCGCCACCGACGGCTTTCAGCCCCAGGTTGGCCCCCTCTGCTCGGTCTGTGCCTTCCGCGACGATTGTCCGGCCTGGGCCGGCCTGTAGCGTCGCCGCCTCGTGCCCCGCCCGATCCGCCTCCCGCTCGCTCTGGCGAAACGGGCCAACGCCTTTGACACCGGCGCTGACCGGGTCCTGGAGCACCTGCGCAACAACGTCGTGGCCAACCGCACCTTCTACACCGCCTCGGCCCTCGGTGACCACGGCCTGCTGTGGCACGCCATCGGCGCGGTGCGGGCCCTGAGCGGCGACCGGCAGGTGGCCGAGGCGCTGCGCCTGTCGGCGGCTCTCGGAATCGAGTCGGTCCTGGTCAACGTCGGGATCAAGTCGTTGTTCCGCCGGTCCCGTCCCCTTCACACCGCCATCCGCCCGTTCGCCCTGCGCCGGCCCCTGACGTCGAGCTTCCCGAGCGGCCACGCCACCTCGGCGTTCTGCGCCGCCGTCCTGCTGTCAAAGGCCGAGCCCCGCCTGCGACCTGTCTGGTACGCCACGGCAACGGTGGTGGCGGCGTCACGGGTTCATGTGCGCATCCACCACACCACCGACGTCGTCGTCGGCGCCGCCTTGGGGTATGCCCTGGGCCACCTGGTCGTGCGCGTCGCCCCTCTGCCCGAGCCGTCCACGCCGCGGTAGCTCCGCCACTACGGTCGCCCGGATGGCCCTCCCGCCGTTCGCCGTGACGTTCGACTACCGCTGTCCCTTCGCCCGAACCGCCCACGAGCACGTCGTGCTGGCGCTCCAGGCCGGCGCCGACTGGGACGTCAGCTTCAGGCCCTTCAGCCTCGACCAGGCCCATGTCGAGGAGGGGGGTCCCGACGTCTGGGACGACCCGGACCGCCAGCCGCAGCAGATGGCCAACCTGGTCGGCATCGCCGTGCGGGACACCCAGCCCGAGCACTTCCTGGCCGTCCACCTGGGCCTGTTCACCGCCCGTCACGAGCACCCGCTCGACGTGAAGGACACGGCCGGCCTGGCCCGGGTGGTTGATGCCGCCGGCGGCGACGGCCAGGCCGCCCTGGCCGAGGTCATGACCGGTCGGCCGCTCGCCGCCCTGGCCGAGGAGCACCAGCGCCTGGTCAAGGATCACCACGTCTTCGGGGTTCCCACCTTCATCGTCGGCGACGACGCCGTGTTCGTCCGCCTGACCGAGCGGGCCGGCGGCGACGGCGCCATAGCGACGGCCACCATCGACCGCATCATCGACACGATCACCGGCTGGCCCAGCCTCAACGAGCTGAAGCACACCAAGATCCCGCGATGATGCCGACGGATCCTGACGATCAGGCCGACGTCGAGTTCACCTGCCCGCGGTGCGCAACGGCGGCCAGGGCCCGCTTCTACGGCCCCTGCCAGAGCTGCCGCAGCAGCCTCGCCTCCACGTACGGCGGCCCGGGCCGCCAGATTGACGTGGGCCGCTTCGAGCCGGCGATGCACGTCGTCCCGAACCAGATCGCCACGAAGGACTAGCGGGACGGAGGTACAGGGCCGCCGGTAGCCTTCGCGTCATGGGCGTGATCGAGCGAAGCCGTCAGGTGCGGGCCGATCCGGCCCGGGTCTGGGACATCCTGGTCGACGTCGGTTCGCTCCCGAAGGTCTCCCCCCACACCGTCGAGGTCAAGCACACCTCAGACCGGCTGACCCACCAGGGTGAACGTTTCACCCAGGTCGTCGCCGCCGCCGGCAAGCGCTTCGAGTCGGAGTGGGAGGTGCGCCGCTTCGACGCCGGCCGGGCCATCGCCATCGAGGGCAGCGTCGGATTCGGTGTCCGCTACTGCCTGACCGAGGCGGTGGAGCCTGCCGCCTCCGGCGGGAGCACCCTGTCCGTGCACATCCGTTACAAGCTGCCGTTCGGGCCCCTCGGTCGGGTCGCCTCGCGCCTCGGTGTCGAGCGCCTCGCCACCACCGAGGCCGAGCAGGTCCTCGCCAACATCGCGGCGATGGCCGAGGGGCGGCCGCCGCTGCACCCGGGCCGTCGCGTCGCCGCCCCCGGCGGCTGATAGGGGCGACCGGGCGATTAGGTTTGCGCATCCCATGACAGTGTCGCGAGAACCCGATGTGCCTGCTTTTCGACTGTCCCGCAGGGGTTTCCTGATGGCTGGGGCGGGTGTCGGCGCCGCCCTGTTCCTGCCGGCGTGCGGGGGCGGTTCGCCCTCCTCGCAGGGTGCCAACGCCAAGGTGGGGCCGGGCGGCGAGATCGTGCTCTCCCCCCGACGCAGCACCGTCGACCTGGCCGGCAAGCAGGCCAAGACCTGGACATACGACGGCCGGCTCCCCGGCCCGGAGATCCGGGTCAGGCAGGGCGACCGGGTGCGGGTGCGGGTCGAGAACAGGCTGCCTGAGGACACCAGTGTCCACTGGCACGGGATCCGCCTGGCCAACCCGATGGACGGCGTCCCCCACCTCACCCAGGACCCGATCAAGCCGGGCTCGTCGTTCCTGTACGACTTCGTCGTTCCCGACCCGGGCACGTTCATGTTCCACTCCCACGTCGGCATGCAGATCGACCGGGGCCTCTACGCCGCCCTCATCATCGATGATCCCCGGGAGCCGCTCGCCTACGACACCGAAGCCGTGCTGCTCCTCGACGACTGGATCGACGGCGTCGGCGGCACACCCGAGGCTGAGCTGGGCAAGCTCGAGGCCAGTGGGATGCAGATGGGGGCCGGCGGCATGGCGGGCATGGACCCGAGCGGAGGCATGGCCGGGATGCCCGGGAGGGACATGGGAGTCGTCCCGGCGGGCACGGTGAACGGCCTTGCGCTGCGTGGTTCCAAGCAGCCACACGTGGCCATCGACGGCAGCGTTCCCCCGGCTGGCCACCTGGCCGCGCTGGCCACCGCCATGGAGGACGCCAAGGTGGACGCCGGGGATGTCCAGCACCCGCTCCACCTGATCAACGGGCAGCCGCCCAAGGACCCGTTCGTCCAGGATGTGAAGAAGGGCGAACGGGTCCGCCTGCGCCTCATCAACATCGCCGCCGACACCCACTTCCTGTTCTTCGTCGAGGGCCACGAGCTGACCGTGACCCACGCCGACGGGGCGCCGGTGAAGCCGGTGGCCACCGACGCCGTCCTCATCGGCATGGGTGAGCGCTACGACGTGACCATCACCGCCAAGGGTGACGGCACCCGGCGCATGATCGCCCTGCCCCTGGGCAAGAAGGGTGACGCGGCCGTCGGGGTGCTGCGAGACGCAGGCGCCACGGCCCGAGCCGAACTGACCGGGCCCTTCGACATGCCGGCCCGCGTCGCCTCCTACACCGACCTGCGCGACGCCGAGCCGTTCCAGCCTCCGGAGTCGCCGTCGCTCATCCGGGCTGATCTCGCCATGGACAACGACAAGCCCTACGCCTGGAGCATCGGCGGCCACCGGGGCCATGAGACTGATCCCATCCAGGTGAACAAGGGGGAGGCCGTGAGCATCACCATGCGCAACGACACGATGATGCCCCACCCCATGCACCTGCACGGGCACTACTTCCGGACCGTTCTGGCCGACGGCCTCGGCGCCCGCAAGGACACGATCGTCGTGCCGCCCATGACCGAGACGTCGGTCGTGGCGGTGACGGACAACCCGGGCCGCTGGGCCTTCCACTGCCACAACGCCTACCACCAGAATGCCGGCATGGAACGGGAGCTGCGGGTGGGCTCTTGACCTGCCATCCGATGAGGAGACGACGATGACGAGCCAGCAGGCCATCGGCGACCGAGGGGCTGCCGCCCGGTGGGCCGAGGAACTGGGCGAGTGGGCCATACCGCCCGAGATCATCGAAGCCGCCCCTGAAGGCCCCTGGCGCTTCCCTCCGTCAATCTTCGCCTGGACCGTTGAACGGGCGGCGAGGGAGCGGGCCCAGCTAACGCCGAGTCGGCAGCGGGCCATCGAGGCGATCGGCGACGGCGGATCGGTGCTCGACGTCGGCGCTGGCGGGGGCCGGGCCAGCCTTCCGCTGTCGCCTCCCGCCGCGCTCGTGGTTGCGGTCGATCCGAGCGCCGAGCTTCTCTCCACCTTCGACGAAGCCGCCGACCGGGAGGGGATCGACCACCGGTCGGTTCACGGCCGGTGGCCGGACATCGCTGCCGAAGTGGACGCCCACGACGTCGTGGTGTGCCACCACGTCCTCTACAACGTCGCCGACCTGGTTCCCTTCGCCCGGGCTCTCACCGAGCACGCCCGTCGTCGCGTGGTGGTCGAGATGACCGTTGAACATCCCGCGTCGAACCTGAACCCGCTCTGGAAGGCGCTGCACGGGCTCGAGAGGCCGAGCGGCCCGAGTTCCGACGATGCCCTGGCCGTCCTCGAGGAGATGGGCCTGGACGTCCAATCGGAGAGATCGGAGCGCCCGGCGACCGCGTCCGGCGTTGACCGGGCCGAGACGGTGGCCTTCGCCCGGCGCCGCCTCTGCGTCGGGCCCGAGCGCGACGCTGAGATCGACGCCCTGCTCGGGCCGGGGTTCGAGAGCCCCCTGCGGCGGGTCGTCACCGTCTGGTGGAACGGCCAGGGCGCCCCGGGCCCGTCCTCGGATTAGCAGGCGCTGCTGCCATCCGCCTCTTAGGGGCCGTCGAGGACCGAGCCAGGGGGCAGGGCGGCCGGGTCGAAGCCGGCGAAGAACTCCTTCGACGAGCCGGTGAGGTAGCGGGTGCGGCTCCCGCCCATGCGGCTGTCCAGGAAGTCGGCCGTCTCCGTGCCGTCGGCGGCGACGTGGAAGGAGAAGAAGGTGGGCCACGTGCCGTTGATGTCGAGCTCGATGGCACGATCGCATCCGAGGGAGACGAGAGCATCGCCGAGCAGGGGGGCGTCGACCGGGCCCACGCTGACGTAGGCGTAGCGGCCGTCGGATCGCAGGCACAGGGCGGAGCGGGTGACGAAGATCACGTTGTGGTAGTTCTTCCCCCAGTTCGTCCCCGGTTTCAGGGGCACCTGCGAGGTGCCGTGGTCGACGATCACCGGCAGGTTCTGGCGCAGCGTGATCCACGTGCCGTCGTCGGTCAGGTCACGTCCGTACTCGCCGACGAACAGCCTCCCGGCCCGGTCGATGGCCAGAGTCGCCTGGCCGGCGAGCAGGGGCCGCACCACCCGGCCTTCGGTGACGTATCCGCCTGGTTCGTTGTCGAACCTGAAGCCGCCGTTGAAGGCGGCGACGAGGGCCCGCTGAACCTGAGGAGGTACGTGGTCCCCCCGCTTCCAGCCGGTCTGTCCCGGCACCTCGTTCCCGTTGAACATCCCGAACCGTAGGTGCGTCTGGTCGATCTCGGCCACGGCGGCTACGACCGACGGATAGGCCGTGAGGGGCCGGATCGAGGTGGCCCAGACCGCCGGTGCACCGCCAGCCGACGCAACAGCCTGCCATGTGCCCTCGCCGGCCAGCGCGGGCGCCACGGGAGGCACCAGAGCCGACGGGGCTCCGAGCGCTCGTCCCTGGCCCCTGTCGGGACCGCCCGTCGTCGCCGTTCCGGCCGTGCCTTTACCGGCCGGACCACCGGACGCCCCGGCGAGCGGTGTCGCGGGAGGCGCAGCGCCGGGTGACGCCGGCTTGACCGCCAGCTCACCACTGGGCCGCCGCGAGGGGGGTGACGAGAAGCGCTTGCGCTCGCCCAGGTCGACGACACCGCCAAGGTGATGGTCGCGACCCCAGGTGACAGCGCGCTGAGCCACGGTGTCGCCGTTGTCGACGAACACATGGGAGCCGAACGACCAGGCGACCACCACCACGGGCAGAGCCAGGCAGAGCCCGACGACCAGGCTCAGGCGCGCCGGCCACGGACGGCCGTTCCCAGTCCGCCGCCATGAATGCACGCCGCAGATGATGCCGCGAGCGCCGGCAGGGCCGCAACGCGGTGTCCGTGATGGCGTCGGTCAGGGGCCGATGTAGGCCGCTAGGTGCTCGCCGGTGAGGGTGGAGCGGGCGGCGACGAGGTCGGCGGGTGTGCCCTCAAAGACGATCCGGCCGCCGCCGTGGCCGGCGCCGGGGCCGAGGTCGATGATCCAGTCGGCATGCGCCATGACCGCCTGGTGGTGCTCGATGGCAATGACCGATTTTCCGGAGTCGACGAGCCGGTCGAGCAGTCCGAGGAGCCGCTCGACGTCGGCCAGGTGAAGGCCGCTGGTCGGCTCGTCCAGGACGTAGACGTCGCCCCTCCCGGCCATCTTGGTGGCCAGCTTGAGCCGCTGCCGCTCGCCGCCGGACAGTGTGGGGAGCGGCTGGCCGAGGCTGAGGTAGCCGAGCCCGACGTCGGCGAGCCGGTCGAGGATCGTGTGCGCTGCCGGTGTGTCTGCTTCGCCGGCGCCGACGAACTCAGCGGCCGCGGACACCGACATGGCGAGCACCTCGGCGATGTCGAGACCGCCGAGGTGGTGGTCCAGAACCGATGCCTGGAACCGCTTTCCTTCGCACTCCTCGCAGGTGGTGGCGACG
>JBBSHM010000056.1:0-16475 GCA_038253125.1 Acidimicrobiales bacterium | reverse complement strand
GTATGACCAGGGCGTCGAAGTCCCCGGCCTGGACCTTGTCGACGGTGGTGTCCACCTCGACCGGCCCGTGGCCCTTCTTGCCGGTGACGCTGTCGGTGCTGAGGCCGGCGATCGTCACCTCCACCTCCTCCTCCCGCAGCCCGTACACCGGGTAGAGCAGCTCCATGTCCTCGAAGAGGTCAGCAGCCAGCACGAGCACCTTGCATCCTTCAGCCATGCCCCCGACCTACCCACCGGTCCCGCTACCCATGCCGGCCCATGCGGCGAATCCTGGTTCGGTCGGGAGCAGCTGTCGCCCGCCGTCGGCTTTTCCCGACCGAATCCCGGTTGGAGTTCGAGACCTCGTTAACCTCAGGTCATGGCCGAGCCGTGCTCGGAGTCGATGGCCCGCCGGCCGGTGCCGCCCCTGCGGCCGTTCATCGACGGCTACCTCGGCTACCGACAGGCGGGCTGGGCGCCGGCTGTGCATCGTGGGCTCCCCTCCCGCTATCTCACGTTCATCGTCAGCATCGGCGACCCGATCCGGGTTGTGGCGCAGACAGACCCCCGCCAGGCACCGGCCACCTACGGGTTCGTCCTGGGCGGTCTACAAGCCTCCTCGGCCCTGATCGCCCACGACGGGCGCCAGGAAGGAGTGGCGATCCAGCTGACGCCGCTCGGCTGTCACAGCCTCCTCGGCGTGCCCGCCCAGGCGCTTTGGAACACATCCATCGAAGCCGGCGACCTCCTTGGGCCACTCGCCCCCGAGCTGCGGGAACGGCTGCACGCCGTCGCCGGCTGGGCCGGCCGCTTTGAGGCATGCGACGAGGTGCTGGGCCGGCTCGTCTCGCGGGCTGGCCAGATCGACCCGGCCGATCCGGTGATTGCCGCGGCGTGGCGGCGGGTGGTGGCCTCGGGTGGGGCGCTGCGGGTGGCTGACCTGGCGGCCGATGTGGGCTGGAGCCGGCGACAGCTGGCTCGCCGGTTCGCGGGCGAGCTCGGTCTCTCGCCGAAGGTGGCCTGCCGGGTGGTGCGCTTCGAGCGGGCGCGCCGGATGCTGCAGCAACCGCAACGGCCGTCGCTCGGCAGCGTCGCCGCCACCTGCGGCTACTACGACCAGCCGCACCTGAACCGGGAGTTCGTCCAGATGGCGGGGTGCGCGCCGGGCGAGTGGCTGGCGGCAGAGGTCCCATCCGTCCAAGACCCGGTGCCCGGCGAACCGGCAGCATCGGTGGCATGAGCGACAAAACCTTCATCTGGCCCACCCTTGCCTACCGCGACGCCCGTGCCGCCATCGAGTTCCTGGTCGGGACCTTCGGCTTCGAGGAGGTGGCGCTCTACGCCCGTCAGGACGACCGTTCGATCGTCGACCATTGCCAGCTGCGATGGCCTCTCGGCGGCGGGGTGATGCTGAGCTCGGCGGCCAAGGACGACTCTGCCTTCGGCCGGCGGGTCCTGGGCAACGACGCGGTGTACGTCGTCTGCGACGAGCCCGACGCCCTGTTCGAGCGGGCTACCGCCGCCGGCGCCGAGCTGGTGCTAGGCCTTCGTGACGAGGACTACGGCTCCCGGGGCTTCAGCGTGCGCGACCCCGAGGGCAACATCTGGAGCTTCGGCACCTACCGGGGCGAGTGATGGCTGCCACGGGCATCCGGCGGATCGTCCCCCACCTGCGGGCCGATGACATGGCGGCCGGCCGTGGCTTCTACGCCGACTTCCTCGGCCTCGACGTCGCTATGGACCTCGGCTGGATCGTGACCCTCGCCTCGCCCGCCAACCCTAGGGCGCAGGTCAACCTCTACGGCGCCGCCGCCCCGCCTGCGTCGTCGCAGCCGCAGATGTCGGTCGAGGTGGAAGACGTGGACGCCGTCCACGCCGACGCCGTCCGGAGAGGCATACAGATCGTCTATCCCCTCACCGACGAGCCGTGGGGCGTACACCGCTTCTTCGCCCGAGACCCGAACGGGCACATCGTCAACCTCCTCAGCCACCGCGCCTCTGATTAGCCCGCCGCGCATCTTCTGGCGCGTCAGTCGAGACCGTTGGGACGCGACCTTCTGGCGCGCCAGTTGGCCGGGGGGTTGTGGCGCGTCAGTTGGGCTCGTCGGGGCGGGGTGTTCTGGCGCGTCAGTTGGCCGGGGGGTTGTGGCGCGTCAGTTGGGCTCGTCGGGACGGGGTGTTCTGGCGCGCCAGTTGGCCGGGGGTTGTGGCGCGTCAGTTGGCCTCGTCGGGGCGGGGTGTTCTGGCGCGTCAGTTGGCCGGGGTTCTGACACGCCAGATGTCAGGGGCGGAGGACGCCGAGGCCGGTGGCCATCTTGCGCCAGGTGGGGACGCGGACCCGGGCGGTCCACACGTCGTGGTTGGCGGCCTCGATCTGGTCCAGGATGCCGCCGTAGAGCGAGCGGGCGGCCATGACGCAGCGTTGGGCCCGGCCCCGGAGCAGGCCGACGCCGATGTCGCCTGACAGGTAGTAGGCGCGGGTGCGCTCGATCTCAAAGGCCATCAGGTCGGCGAAAGCGGGCGTCCAGCACCGCCGGTCGAAGGCGGCGGCGGCGTCGAACTTCCGCACGTCCTCCTGGGGGAGGTAGATGCGCCCCCGCTCGAGGTCCTCGGCCACGTCGCGCAGGAAGTTGGTGAGCTGAAAGGCGATGCCGAGGTCGCGGGCCCGGCCGATCGCCTCCTGGCTCACCGGCTCGAGGATCGGCACCATCAGCTCGCCGATCACCGCGGCCGAGCCGTCCATGTAGGCCAGCAGGTCGTCGAAGCCCTCGTAGCGGTCGACGGACAGGTCCATCTCCATCGACCTCAGGAAGCGCTGAAACGGTTCAGGCGAGAGATCGAAGGCCTTGGCCGTGTGCACCACAGCCCGGCAGACCAGATCGTCGCTGCGCCCGAGGGCCAGATCATGCAGGAAGCGGTCGCCGAAGTCGCGCAGGGCGGCGGCCCGACGCTCGACCGGGACGTGGCCCAGGTCGTCGACGATGTCGTCGGCGTAGCGGCAGAAGCCGTAGAGGGCGTGGACGTAGTGGCGTTTCACCTTGGGCAGCAGCTCGGTGGCCCAGTAGTAGGTGGTTCCCGATCCCTTGTTCAGCTGGCGGCAGCGCTCGAAGCTGGCTTCCAGGGAGGTCACCTTCAGGCCCTCACCTCTCGCAGCTCGTCCACCCTCTCGGCGGCCAGCCGGCCCGATAGCAGCACGATGGGCACGCCCACCCCCGGCTGGGTGCCCGAGCCGACGAACACCACGCCGGGGATCCGGCGGTCGACGTTCTTTGCCCGGAACGGCCCGGTCTGCAGGAAGCGGTGGGACATGGCGAATGGCGCCCCCTTCTCCATTCCCATGTGCTCCCAGTCCATCGGGTCGACGAAGCGTTCAACCACCACGTCGGCCACCGGGTAGCCCTGAGAGCGGACGTGGCTGATGAGCCGCTCGCGCACCCGGTCCCGCTCGAACGTCCAGTCGGGCCGGCCGCCCAGGTGAGGGGTGGGCTCGAGGGCGTAGATGGTGGTGCAACCCTCGGGGGCCAGCGTGGGGTCGGTGTGGTTCTGGAGGCTGACCAGGATCGACGGGTCGGGCTGCAGGTCGCCGTCGCCGATCAGGGCCTTGAAGGCGCTGTCGTAGTCGCCGAAGTGGATGTTGTGGTGGGCGGCGGCGGCCGGCGCCACACCCCGCACGCCGGCCAGCCACAGGGCGCACGACGGCGAGAACTCGGCCTTGCGGACCCGGACCGGCACCGGCACCTCGGGCAGCAGCGTCCGGTAGGCCACCGGCAGGTCGGGGTTCAGCACCACCGCATCAGCCCGCACCAGCTCACCGTCGGCCAGCCGCACCCCGATGGCCGGGCCGCTGGTGCCCGCCCGCCTCACCACCCGGTCGACCTCCGCCCCGTAGCGGAAGCTGACACCCGCCTGGCCGGCGGCGGCGGCCAGCCCCCGGGACACGGCGTGCATGCCGCCCTCCGGGAAGAACACCCCCTCGACGGTGTCCATGTAGGTGATGACCGAGTACACCGCCAGGGCCTCGAACGGCGACAGGCCGGCGTAGAGCGACTGGAACGAGAACAGCTGCACCAGGCGAGGATCGTCGAAGTACGACTTCACCACGGTGGCCAGCTTGCGGAACCCGCCCAGGCGCACCAGGTCGAGGGCGGGCCACAACGGCTTGGCGATCGAGGCCACGCTGTCGAAGTTGCGGTCGATGAAGTCGGGCATCACCCGGCGCTCCAGCCGGGTCAGCCAGTCACAGAAGCGGTCGAACGCCGCCGCCTCCCCGGCGCCGCACTCGTGGCGGATCTCCTCGCGCATGGCGTCGCGGCCGTGGCGCACCCGCATCTCGCCGCCGACCGACGCCGGGAAGGTGGCCCGGTACATCGGGTCGACGGGGTGGAGGCTGAGGTGGTCGGCCATGTCGGCTCCGGCGGCGGCGAAGACGTCGGAGAGGATCCCCGTCATCGTCAGGACCGACGGCCCGGTGTCGATGCGGAAGCCCTCGGCCTCCCACAGCCCACAGCGCCCGCCGGGCACATCCTGGCGCTCCAGCACCACCACCTCGTGGCCGGCCCCCGCCAGGTGGCAGGCGGCCGACAGCCCGCCGAGCCCCGCACCGACCACCGCTACCTGCATGGGGCCATGTTCTCCGAGCACCGATGGTTGTGCAATGTCGTACCGTCGCAACATGAGCCGGGCACGCGCTGCGCTGTCCTTTTCGCTCGTCGCCGCAGTGGCCCTGATCGGCCTGCTGGCCGCTCCGGCGGCGGCGAACCACGACGATAAGGAGCTGGAGGTGATCGTCGCCCTGAACGCCGCCGGCAGGGACCGGATCAGCGTGAGGGACGCCACGTTCGATTCCACCAGCTACCTGAGCCTGACCAACGACGTGGCCGGTGCGCTGGACCGTCCCTCCGGCTCCTTCCGGACGTCGGAGAACCTCGACGGGGGCGTCATCGTGCCCGACGCCAAGCTGTCCAGGCCCGACGGACGCGGCGGCCTCGGCTATGGCGTGGACACCGGAAAGCTGCAGGTCCTCGCCCAGCGAGACGGCTATGACGCCGTCATCTTCGTGGTGTGCAGCCCGAAGGTGCGCCAGCTCGTCGAGTCGTTGGTGGCCGCCGAGGATGCGCCGTACGGCTCGCCGGGCAGCCGGTGCCGGGGCTGGTACCAGCCGGTGGACGAGCCGACCATCCGGGCTGTGGTGCACCTCTTCCCGGACCGCCAGCGCTACCCCGCCGCGGTGCTGCACGTCGTTGGCTCGGCGGCCATCGCCTTTGGGCTCCTCGGGCTCGGTGCCACGCTGCTGCGCCGCGGACCGCTGAAGTGCCGCTCCGTGGCGTCGTGGCTCCTGTCGGCGGCGGCGGCCGTGGTCGTGGGGCCCGCAGGGTGGGGGATCGCCGCGTTGGTCATCTGGCTGAGCGGCGCCGCCGCCGACCCCATGCTCCTCGGCGGTGGCACGATCGGCGAGCAGGTGGCCCGCACCGTGCTCCCCGGCCTGATCTTCGTCGTGCCGGGGCTGCTGCCCGCGGTCATACTGCTCAGCGCAGCCGCCAAGCCAAAGCTGCCGCCGCCTTCGCCGGGCCCGACCGGCGATGCCCTCCCGTTGTGGTGGCCGGCGCAGTGGTGGCAGCAGTGGGCCGCTCAGGCCGGCGCGGACGCGGCGTCGGCACCAGGGCGACCGGTGGACCAGCGGGGGTGGGGTCCGCCGGGCGGCGCCTGAACCGCCGGCGCGGCGGCCTCCGATGCCTCAGATCAGCGCGTGCCAGGTCAGTGGTCGCGGCCGACGACGAAGGCGGCGATGTCGGCCAGGGCACCGCGGGCCTCGCCGGTGAGGGGCAGCCTCGCCGCGCTCTCGAGCGCGGTGGTGGCGAGGTCGGTCACTGCCGCCTCGACCTCGGCCCGGGCGCCGGTCACCTCCAGCACGGCCAGGATGGCGAGCACCTCGTCATCGGCCAGGTCGTCACAGCCGACCCGGGTGCGCAGCAGGTCCAGATCGGCGCCCGAAGCCCGCTCCAGGGCCAGGGCCAGGAGGCGGGTGGGCTTGCCCTCGCGCAGGTCATCTCCCACCGGCTTGCCCGTGCGGCTCGGGTCGCCAAAGGCGCCGAGCAGGTCGTCGACCAGCTGGAACGCCTCGCCCAGGGGCAGGCCGTAGGCGGTCAGCGCCGCCCTGGTGCGCTCGTCGACCGAGCCGGCCAGGGCGGCGCCCAGGTGCAGGGGGCGCTCGATCGTGTACTTCGCCGTCTTGTAGGTGCAGATGCGACGGGCCGCAGCCACGGTGGGACGGGCCTCGGCCGTGTGGAGCATGTCGAGGTACTGGCCGACGTTCACCTCCAAGCGCAACTCGTCCCACACCGCCCAGGCGGCGCGGGGGGCGCCGGCCAGCAGCCGGTCGGCCAGGACAAAGGCCAGGTCGCCCACCAGGATGGCGGCCCCCTCTCCGAAGCGGCGGCCCTCGCCCCGCCAGCGCCGAGCCCGATGGCGATCCTCGAAGCCGACGTGGACCGTGGGCAGGCCGCGCCGGGTGCTGGAGCCGTCCATCACGTCGTCATGCACGAGGGCGAAGCAGTGCAGCAGCTCGAGGGCGGCGCCGGCCTCGACCCACATCGGATCGGTGGGGTCACCACCGCTGCCGACGAAGCCCCAGTGGCAGAAGGCGGGCCGCAGGCGCTTGCCTCCGCCCAGGACGAAGGAGCGGAGGGCCTCGAACGGCGGCCCGAGGTCGGCGTCGAAACCGGACCAGCGGGCCGTCTCGGCCCCAAGGACGTCTTCGAGCCGGGCGTCGACGGCCTTGGCCACCTCGGCCAGCCAGGCCGGGGGAGCGGCGGCTGGCGTCACGCCGCGGAGCCTAGGCCCGGTGGTCGGCCAAGCCCACGGCGCCGGTCAGGCCTGGCGCACCACAGACCAGCCCCGCAGCAGGGCGCCGAGCTCGGTCTGGGTGGCGTGACGTGGGCAGGCCAGGCCCACCCGTCCCGGACCGGGGCCACCGACCTCGACCCGCACCCGGGTGCTGCGCTCACAGCCCGGCGCCTCGCACCTGCCGACCACGTCCATGCCGACAGGATGGCCGACGGCCGTGACAGCGGAGGTGGATCCCCTAGCGGCAGCGACGGGAGACGGAGGGGCCCGAGAGCGTCTCGTCATCGACGGGCAGGTCGGCCTCGTCGAGATGGGCGCTGCGGTCGGAGCTGCGGTCGGAGCGCCGATCGGAGCCGCACACCGCCGGGAGACCCACGGAGCCCGGGGCAGCGACGGCCGACGGGCGCCGCCGGTCCGACCAGGAGGTGACCCGGCTGACGGCCCCGGTGCCGAGGACGCCACCGATGAGCCAGCCGCCGAGGACGGCGAGGCCGCCGCCGGCGGCATCGAGCCAGTAGTGGTTGGCGGTGACGATGATGGCCAGCAGCGTGAGCGACGGGTGGGCCACGGCGAGAGCCCGAGTCAAGGGACGCTTCAGCCGGGGCCACAGGGCCAGGCAGCACCAGAGGCTCCAGGCGAAGTGGAGGCTGGGCATGGCCGCGTACTGGTTGGACAGCTTGGCGATGGCTCCCCCCTCGAAGTTCCACAGCCCTCCGACGGTGTGGAGGGTGTCGACGAAGGAGCCCATGCCGCGCTGTCCGATGCCCTGCTGCATGGTGCCGATTAGCCGGGGCGGCATGACCGGGAACGCCACGAAGCCGATCAGGCCGAGGAGGGTGGTGCCGGCCAGCGTCCAGCGCCAGCGGGGGTAACGGTCGGGCTGGCGGACGAACAGCCACACCAGCACGCCGCCGGTCACCAGGAAGTGGGCGCTGCCGTAATACACGTTCAGGCCCTTGATCACGGGCCGCATGCCGAGGAAGAGCCGCTGGACGGCCTCCTCGCGGTACAGCCCCAGCGCCTGCTCGAGCTTGATGATCACCCTGGCGTTGCGGAACGCGTGGCTGGGCGTGGTCGAGCCCGAACCCTGGGTGTTGCGGACCAGCGAGTACAGCTCGTAGAAGACGAAGGTGGTGACGATCTCGCGCCACCAGCGCAGGCGCAGACGTTGCCCGGTGCTCGCGCTGCTGGCGTCGTCTGCGGCGGTTACGTGCTCCGCCAGCTTCCTCTCCTTGTTGAGCAGGGGGCGTAGGTTAGGCGGCGGTGCCCCCGAACCGACTGCGCTTCGGCGCCCTCGCCCTTGGGGGCCTGAGCCTGGCCGGCGGGTGCGGGCGCACCAGCCCGGGGGGATCGCCTACGGCGGTGGTCGCCGCCGCTCCCGGCCTGACGGTGGCTGCCGGCCCCGCCCAGGTCAGGATCGAGCGCTTCGGTCTGCGGGCTGAGGGGGTCGTCGACCTGGCCAGGGCGGCGGCCCGCCTGACCGTCACCGACTCCACCGCGCCGGGCGCCGCGCCCGTCGAGGTCCTGGCCGTCGGAGACCGGGCGTGGACCCGCCCGGCCGGCTCGTCGTCGTGGACGGCCGCCGACCCCGAGGCCTCAGGCCTGCTCAGCCTGCCCGGGGGCCTGCGCTCCGGTGACCCCCGGGCCGCGGTCGCGCTCGTCGCCGGAGCGTCGCGGGTCACGGTGTTCGGCGGGCTGCAGGTGGAGGCCACCTCGACGGTCCGCTACGACGTCTTCAGCGACCCGGTGGCGGCGTCCCGCACCGCCGGGCCGGCCGTCGCCGCCCGCCTGGTCACCCTCGCTGGACAGGTCAGCCACACCGTCCGCGTCGACGTCTACGTGGACGCCGACCGCCGCATCCGTCGCCTCGAGCTGCCCGAGGACCTGCGCAGCGCCACCCCCGTCACCCGTTCCGACACCAACCGGGTCAGCGCCACCATCGACTTCGTCCGCTTCGGCGTCGACCCCGGCGACCTCAGCCCCCCGTCCTGAGCGGGCCTGGCTTGAGCTACCGGGGGTTGGAGCCGGCGGGGGCGCCGGCCCGGATGGCGGCCAGGTCCTGCTCGTCCTGGGCGTCGAAGCGGTCGCTGGCCGAGCCGAACACCGAGCCCAGCAGCGATGGGTCGACCGCGTAGTACATGACGCTGCCCGGGCTGCGCGAGTGCCCGCCGCCGGCCGGGTCGTTCTGGGTGTCGGCCCGCCCCCTGTTCAGGTACAGGTCGACCAGGCCGAGCAGGTGGCCCAGCTCGTGAACCGTCACCGTGGTGATGATCTGCTGGCTGGTCGAGGCGTAGCGGTCGGGGAAGGTGGCAAATGTGTCGCCCCGGAAAGACACGGCGAGGATGCTGGCGCTGCGGGCGTTCTGCCCCTTGACCGACAGGAGCCGCAGGACGAAGCGGTCGGGGCCGCGGGGAACCCGGGCGGACCGTGCGGCCAGGGCGTCGAGCTCGGACTCGGACCACCGGCGGCCGGCCGAGCCGGCCGGCAGCACGGTGTGGACCTCGGACACCGGCTTGCCCGAGTACCTCCGCAGGTCGGACAGGACCATGTCGAGGGCCGTTCGGTTGGCGGCAGCGCCCGGCTCCTCCATGACCTCGACCACGAGCGTGCGGGCCGGCGCGGGTTGCAGGATGATGCCGGCGGCGTCACCGGGAGAGCCGGAGGCCGCTCGCAGGATCGCCTGCGCGGCGGCGTTGACCGTCGGCGCCGGGGCGCGGGTGGTGCCCTGGCTGGCCGCCGGCACCGTCCGGCCCCTCGTGCTCGTCGTACTCGTGGTGCCCGAAGGGGCGGTGGTGGTGCTGGAGGCCCCGGCCGCCTGGCCGGGCGGGGCACCGGGGCCAGGCTGAGGCAGGCTCGTCGCCGTCCCGTTGACCTTCCTGTCACCGGCCTGGGTCAGCCCGTCGTTGAACTGGGCGGCCCCTCCGCAGGCGCCGGCCAGGACCGCCAGAGCCACGGCCACGACGCCGGTCCGCAGGGGATTCCTGCTGCGCCGACGGCGGTCCGGGGCAGCGTCTTGCCGGTCGGGCACGGCGCCAGCGTAGGACCGCGTGCCGGCTAAACGGAGCGCTGAGCACAGAGGGTGAGCCGGGCATTCGCCAAAGGCGCCGTCGTGAGGCACGGTGGTGTGCCGACGAGACGGGGCCGCATCCGCGGGCCAACCTGGAGGACAGCGTGATCGAAGAACAGGTCCTGGCCCACGTGCTAGGCACCGCCCTGCGGGGAGGCGGTGAGTTCGCCGAGGTGTTCGCCGAGGATCGCCGCACCACCTCGGCCCGCCTCGAGGACGCCAAGGTCGAGGAGCTGACGTCCGGTCGCGAGAGGGGAGCCGGGGTGCGGGTGGTCTCCGGCCGCACCACGGGCTACGCCCACACTGCGGACATCTCCGAGGCTGGCCTGCTGGCGGCCGCCGAGGTGGCGTCGGCAGCGGCCCGGGCCGGAGGCACCACGGCGCGGGCCGAACCGCTGGGGCGGCGCCCAGCGGCCGCTCAAGGGGTCGAGGTCCGGCCCGAAATCGTGGCCAAGTCGCGCCGGGTCGAGCTGCTGATGTCGGCCGACGAGGCGGCCCGCCGGGGCCGTGCGGCCATCAACCAGGTGTCGACCTCCACGTCGGACAACCGGAGGCGCACGCTGATCGCCAACAGCGACGGCCTTCTGGTCGAGGACGATGTCACCCGCACCCGCTTCGGGATCCAGTGCGTGGCCCAGGGCGACTCCGGGCGGCAGACGGGCCACCGCTCCATCGGCGCTTCGGTCGGCTTCGAGCTGTTCGACCGGTGGGACGTGGAGCAGCTGGCGGCGGAGGCGGCCGAGACCGCCATCGTCAAGCTCGCGGCCCGCCCGGCACCGTCGGGGATGCTGCCGGTGGTGCTGGCCGCCGGCGGCGGCGGGGTCCTGTTCCACGAGGCCTGCGGTCACGGGCTCGAGGCCGACCTGGTCGAGAAGGACACCTCGGTCTTCCGGGGCCGGGTCGGCACCCGGGTGGCGTCCAGCCTGGTGACCCTCATCGACGACGCCACCGTGGGCGGCGAGTGGGGCAGCTTCGCCGTCGACGACGAGGGGGCGCCGGCTCAGAGGACCGTCCTGATCCACCACGGCGTGCTCCAGGATTACATGTGGGACCTGGTGCGGGCCCGCCGGGCCGGACGCGCCTCCACCGGCAACGGCCGCCGCGAGACCTACAAGCACCTCCCGATGGTCCGCATGACCAACACGTTCCTGGCCCCGAACCCCGGCACCACACTTGAGGATCTCATCGGCGACGTCGACCACGGCGTGTTCTGCAGGACCCTGGGCGGCGGCCAGGTCAACACCGCCACTGGCGACTTCGTGTTCGGGATGACCGAGGCATACCTGATCGAGGGCGGCCGGGTCACCGAGCCGCTGCGGGCGGCCAACCTCATCGGCAACGGCCCCCAGGCGCTGCTCGACATCGAAGGCCTGGCCGACGACTTCGACATGGGCTGGCCCGGCACGTGCGGCAAGGACGGACAAGGGGTGCCGGTCGGCATGGGCATCCCGTCGCTCCGGGTGAACGGGCTGACCGTCGGCGGCACCGCCCGATGAGCGACGGTGGTGACCTCCTGGCGCTTGCGGTGCAGGTGTCGGAGCGGGCCGAGCGGGGTGAGCAGGTCGAGGCCTACGTGATCAGGGGGACCGACCTCTCGGCCCAGGTCAGCGGAGGCGAGGTCGAGCAGCTCTCGTCGGCTACCTCGGAGGGGGTGGGCCTTCGGGTGGTTCGTGACGGGCGGGTGGGCTTCGCCTGGGCCGGCTCACTCGACCTCGACGTCGTGGCCGACACGCTCGCCGACGCCCGCGACAACGCCGCCTTCGCCACCCCCGAACAGCACGCCGGCCTGGCCCAGCCCGACGGGGTGAAGGCGGCGGCGCTCGACCTGTGGCGCGACGACGTGGCGGCCACGCCCACCGCCGACAAGCTGGCCCTGGCCGCCGAGGTGGAGCGCCGGGTGCTGGCCGACCCCGGCATCCGCTCCCTCCGGTCGGCCGAGTACACCGACGGCCGCACGGAGGTGGCGGTGGCCACTTCCACCGGCCTGGCCGCCGCCCGCCGCAGCACCTCGGCCGACCTGTCGTGCTACGCCATGGCCGGCGAGGGCGACGGCACCACCACGGGAAGCGGCCTGTCGTTCGGCCGGTCAGTGGCCGACCTCGACGTCGACCGGGTCGTGGGCGACGCCATCAGCCGGGCCATCCGCCTGCAGGGAGCGGCCAAGCCGGCCTCGGCCACGGTCACAGTCGTGCTCGACCCGTCGGTGGCCGCATCGGTGCTGGCCCTGGTGGCCTCGCTGGGCAACGGCGAGGCGGTGCACAAGGGCCGCTCGCTGTTCGGCGACCGGCTGGGTGAGCAGGTGGCGAGCCCGATGCTGACCCTGGTCGAGGACCCCACGAACCCGGCCGCCTCCGGCGCGTCGACCCATGACGCCGAGGGTCTGGCCACCCGTGCCACGCCGCTGATCGAGGACGGGGTCGTGCGGTCCTTCCTGTACGACACGCGCTGGGGCCGGGCTGCCGGCCGCCCTTCGACGGCGTCGGCCGTCCGCTCGTTCAAGGACAGCCCGGGCATCTCCGCCCGGGCCGTCGCCCCGTCTCCCGGTCCGCTGGCCCACGACGAGGTGCTGGCCGCCGTGGGCGAGGGCCTGTACGTGCAGTCGGTCGCCGGCCTGCACTCCGGGGTCGACCGGGTCAGCGGCGACTTCTCAGTGGGCTGCGAAGGCCTGATGATCCGCGGCGGCGCCCTGGCCGAGCCGGTCAAGGAGTGCACGATCGCCTCGACGCTCCTGCGCATGCTGCAGGGCATCGTCCACGTCGGCTCCGACCTCGAGTGGGCCTCAGGCAGCTGCGCCCGCGTCACCCTGGCCATCGAAGGCCTCAGCCTCGGCGGAAAATAGCCGCCTGCCGGGGGCCGACGCTCACTCGGTCGCTGCGCTCCCTCCGTTCGGTCGGGTTTAGCCGACCGGCCTTCGGCCTTGGCTCAGGCTCCTCGGAGGCGGAGCCTCCTGCGGGCCATCTGTGGGGGGCAAGCCCCCCACACCCCCCCTTCGAGACGCCGGCATCCATTTGCGGCGGCCGGCGAAGACTGCGGTTAGGATCCCCCGGTCAGCGTCGTCTCTGGTGGCGGTGCGGAGGAGGGGTGTCGTGGGTTCCAAATCGAAGGGGTGTCGGGGGCCTTCGGTGCGTCATCGTCGGGAGGGCGTGGGGGTGGCGGCGGCTGTTGTCTTGACGGTGGCGATGGGTGGCGTTGCTGGAGCCGACACGCTCAGAGTCGCCTGCACGGGCCCGGGCGGAGGGGCGGCCGGACTGGTCGCCGCCGTTGCCCAGGCCAACGCCAGCGCCGGCCCCCACACCGTCAACCTGGCCGCCGGGTGCACCTACGCCCTGACCAACCCCGCCTCAACCGACGACGGCCTGCCGGTCGTCACGGGCCAGCTGAGCATCCGGGGACACGGCGCCACCATCAGGCGGGCGGCGTCGTCCCCGGCGTTCCGCATCCTGGAGGTGGCCGCGGGTGCCGAGGTCACCCTCGACCAGGTCACCATCACCTGCGGCGCCGTATCCCTCAGCGGAACGCTGGCCCTTGGCGGTGGCATCCTGAACTCCGGTTCGCTGGCGGTGACCAGGAGCGCCATCAGGCACAACGAGGTCAGCGGCACCGGCAGCTCAGCCGGCGGCGGGGGCATCGCCAACAACGGGATCGTGACCCTGACCGACACGGTGCTGCGCAACAACCAGGCCTCGTCCACCGGGACGCAGATATTCACCGCCGTCGGCGGGGCGGTGCTGAACAGGACCGGCGCCACGATGACCATCGACACCAGCACCGTTGCCGGCAACAAGGCCACGGCCCAAGGCGAGACCAAGCTGTTCTTCCTCGCCGCCGCTGGCGGCATCGGCAACACCGGCACCCTCAACGTGAACGACACCCGCATCGTCGGGAACGAGGCGACCGCAACCGGCACCGGCGGACAGGCCAACGGCGGCGGCATGAGCGTGGCCGACGGCACGGCCACCATCGTCGGCGGCGCCCTCCAGGCGAACACGGCCTCGGCCACGGGCGAGGGGGCGGCGGCTCACGGTGGCGCCTTGGAGAACTCGGCCCGCACCAAGCTCTCGGGCACCATCGTCAGGCAGAACCAGGCGACCGGGCCGACAGCTCAGGGAGGCGCCATCTTCAACGGCGGCGGCCGGCTGGCGATCATCGATGCCACGGTGACGGACAACGCCGCCGCCGCCACGGCTGGCGCCGCCCAGGGCGGCGGCATCTTCATCGACGCCGGCAACGTGGTCCTGCGCTCCACCGTGGTCTTTGCCAACCGACCGGACAACTGCGAGCCGACCCTCCCCGGCTGCTGAGAGGGCGCCGACGCGACCAGGAGCAGACCTCCCATGGCGCCCTACCGCCAGGTGTGGGTGCGGCGGGCCGGGGCATTGGCGACGGTGGTGAGCGTGTCGGCCATCTGGAGCTGGCCGGACACCGTGCCGAGCTGCTCGTAACCGTTGACGATCCGGCTGGGTGCGCCGGCGCCGGTGAAGCTGAGGTAGGCCCGCAGGCCGGCGTCCAGGTCCTCGACCGACAGGTCCCAGCGGTGAAGCGGCTCGACCATCCGCCACTCCACCCCGCCCAGCTGCATCCGGTCCCAGTTGGCCGTCGGCGCCCCCGCCACCTGGGCATCGTGGCGTGCCCGGGCCCCCGCGGCGCTGAGCTCCAGGTGGACGGCCCGCCCCGCCGGCGTCACGACGAGCTGCAACGACAGCACGAGGCCGGGGAGGGTCTCGTCAACCTCGAGCACGACCTCCTCGTGGACCGCATCAGGCTGCAGCCACTCGTCGCGGTCGGTGACGGACACGGCGCCGCACGCTAACGGGCTCCAGCAAGGAGCCCGCCTCGATGGGTAGCGCTGCCCCTTCACAAGGCCAGCGAGCTGGCCGAGTACCAGGTGACCGAGGCCGAGAGGAAGGCTCGCGAGCCCGAGCTCCTGGCCCTGAAGGCCGCCTCGGATGCTGGAGGGCCAGCCGCAAGGAGCGGAAGGCGAGCCACGAGGCGAACGGCCGGAAGGGGCGGAAGGAGCGCAAGCGCCTCCTCACCCGGGCGGCGGCGGCTGCTGGACGTGCCGCGTCATCGATGACCTCGTCGGTCGGCTCGACCGGCGACCGGCTACGGCCCAGCATCGGGAGTGGCCACGCCGGGCGGGCGAAGAAGGCGCGAACCGAGCCCGAGGCCGGTCGCGCCCGGAAGAGGTGGGCAAAGCCGCAAGCAGGCTGAGGCCCAGGCGGGGCGGCAAGGGGCCCGTGGCGAAAGGAAGCCGTCTCGGCCCGCCGACGCAGCTCCACGAAGCTCGAGCAGGCCGAGGCCGCCGCCGCCCCGCAGCCGCCGAGGAGCGGGTCCCAGAGCTCATCGAGTGAGTTCAGCACCCAGGGCTGGAAATGGCTAGCCGCCCATGGCGCTGAGCACGAAAAGGCTCAACCCGACAACCTCGGCACCATCCGCGTCGGCATCACGGACCGGCCGTTAGCTCGACCCGGCCGCGAAGTAAACCCCACAGGAACCGTAGGGCGCCGATGTTCCGATAGGTGGCGCCGGCTCAAGGCCAGGGCCGGGTGCCGAAGCCCCTAACGACGGCGCTTAGCGACCAGCATGATACCAAAGGCCAGGAAACCCAGCAGCGCCATGAGCGCAACCCATTGGCTCTCCACAGCGTGCCAGCTTGTGATCGGCAAGCTCAGAAGGATCGGGGCAAGTTGCGACAGAGCAAATAGAAGCAGCAGAGATTCGAAGGCGACTTGAAACCGGTGGTTCGCTTCCCGGTTCACGAAATCGGCATATCCTCTGGCATGTCCTAGAGCGATACCAGCCCGGTGCCATTCCTCCTCCAGACCGCTTGTCTCGACGAGCATCTTCCAGACGCGGTCGAGCCGGGCCGATAGTGAGGCGTCAAGACGCGCCCCTACCTCGTTTTCCAGGTAGCCCAACTCGAAGGCTATAGCCTCAACGCGCCGGACGCTAATTTCGCGCTCCTCGACATCCACTACGAGTCGTCGCGACAAGTCCCCTACTGACCAAGCCGCCAGCCAGGCACTCTGTAATCGAGCCTGAAGCGCCCCCATAAGGCGATAGTCGTCGGCCGTTGGATCTCCGATGACAAAGACGGATGACCAGCTGGCAACCATTGATACCGCCTCCGATAGTTCGGTCCATCCCAGCCCCGACGGCGTACAGTCGATCTGATCAACCAGACAATTCGCCGCCTCGTAGCTGCCGTCATGACCTTCAGCCAAAAAAGGAGTGTCGTCGAGATCCGCAAACCCAGGATCGAGACAGGCCTTCAATTGACGAATCATGTGTGGAGGCAAGGCATCTACGTGCGCGGCGCATCCGTGCAGATAGTAAACGCTCATGACATAGTGCAGAATCCGAGAATCTTCTAGTCGACGCAAGTGACGTGGCGTACAAATTCTTGCCTCCCGCCGCATCTCAAGAACAAATGCTTTAAAGTCGTTAGCCTCGGTCTTTCATGCTGCTGAGCTGCTGAGGGTTGCGCGGTCCGCCAAAGTGCCTGTCCTGTAGGGGAAGATGGGGATGTCGAGTCTCCAACGACCCCAACAGGAAGGCACTTGGCAGGTGAAGCGTAACCGTAGGT
>JBBSHM010000055.1:0-16483 GCA_038253125.1 Acidimicrobiales bacterium | reverse complement strand
GCCGCAGGTCCGCGAGACCACCCAGACCGTCAACCCCGGTGACTTCTACGAGATCGAGTTCACCGCGGACAACCCCGGGAACTGGATCTTCCACTGCCACTTCCCGCACCACACGGCCAACGGCATGAACTCCGGCTACAACGGCGCGCCGGTCGGCATGACGCGGATCTTCCACTACGAGGGCTACCCAGACGTGCCCTCGCAGTACTTCAGCGATGCCCACTTCATGTCCCAGACCCTCGGCTGACGCCCATCGCCGACATTTTCAGTGTCCCCGCTCAACGATCTACGGCCACCTCGGCAAGGCCTCCGTCGGCGGGCGCTCACGAGCCGGGCGGGGGGCCCGGGGGTCGTCAGGTGCTGAGCCTGCGGGCCAGGCCGGAGGATGCTCCGCCCACCAGGTCCACCGCAGCGCGCACCCCGGGGAGCTCGGCGAGGCGGAGGAGGCCGAGGGCCCGGGGGACGGTGATCTGGCCGAAGCCGGGGAGCCGGCCAAAGCGGATGCCGCGCTCGACGGCGAAGGCCACCAGCCACGGCGGGATGCCGGCCGACACGCTCGGGACCTCGTTGGCGTCGGCGGCGATGGCCCGCGCCAGGAACCTTGAAGATGTCGGGCCGGGGTTGATGCAGGACACGGTGATGCCGCTCCCGAGGTGCTCGCGGCGGAGACCGTCGCTGAAGCCCTGCACCGCCCACTTGCTGGCCGAGTAGACGCTGAGGGGCGGGCCGGCCACGAAGCCGACGACCGAGGCGATGTTGCTGACATGACCCCGGTGCTGCTGTTGCATGGCCGGCAGCACCCGCTGGGTGAGGTCGATGAGGGCCAGCACGTTCGTCTCGAACACCGCCCGGACGTCGGACTCCGGCATCGACTCGATGCGGCCGGTCCAGCCCAGGCCGGCGTTGTTGACCAGGATGTCGACCGTCCCGTTGACGGTTAGGGCGGCCTCGATCAGGGCGGCGCGGTCGGACGCGACTCGGACGTCGCCGACCACGGCCAGGATCCGCTCGGAGCCGGCAGCCACCTCCGCCAGCCGCTCCGCGTTGCGCCCGCCGGCCACAACCGTCGCCCCCCGCCGGGCCAGCAGGAGCGCCGCAGACCGCCCGATCCCCGAGCTGGCCCCGGTCACTATGGCTGTCCGTCCCCTGATCCGCATCACCACAGCCTGGCCGCCCGGGCGGACTGACGCGCCAGTCGTCACCGCCGGGCCGTGGTGTTCTGGCGCGCCAGTTGGCTGGTTGGCCTCGTCGTCGGGCGCGTGAGGTGGATCAGGCCAGTTCGTCTTCGAGGGTGGCGACCTCGGCCAGGGCGGCTACGGCCAGGGCCAGGATGAGCGTGAGGACGAGGGCGCCGCCGAGGCCGTATAGTTCCAGTCCGGCGGCGCCGGCGAGGGTGGTGAGGAACGGCCCCAGGCGCATGGTGCGCCGGTCGATCTGGGGCTGGACGAGGCTGCCTTCCGCCACTTGGTACAGCACGAAGAAGACGGCGGCAGCCAGGCCGTGCCAGGGGTTCTGGGCTCCGGCGATGACCACGATGGGAAGGGCGCCGACGAAGGAGCCGACGAGGGGGACCACGGCCCACAGGCCGAGCCACAGGCCCAGAGCGGCGGCGCCGGGCACGCTCAGCAGCCGACAGACGCCGTAGCCCACGAGACCGGCCACAACGGCTTCGGCCAGTGTGAGAAGTGCGTAGCGGCCGGCTCGGGCTGCGGCTCGACCGCCTATGCGGCTGACCGGTTCATGCAGACGGTCAGGAAGCTGGCGGACCCCGCCTCGGAGCAGCTTGGGGCCGTGCAGCAGGAAGAACAGGGTGAGGATGCCGGTGACCAGGAATGCCACCCCTCGGGTGGCCGCCGACCGCAGCGCCTCGGCCGGGTCGCCGCCGCGCAGCCTCTCGGGGATGGCGGCCACGAACTCCCTGGTGCGCTGGCTCAGCTTGGCGTCGCGAGCCACGTCTCCGTAGCGCTTGGACCGCTCGAGCCGTTCCGCGAACCGGGGGGCCGCATCCTCCACACCCTGGTACTGGCGGACCAGGCTGGCGCCCACACCGTAGCCGGCGAACCCGGCGCCGGCGACCACCACCACGGCCACTGCCGCCACCGCCAGGCCGCGTGGCATGCGCCGGTGGAGCCGCTCGACCACCGGGGTGAGGAGCAGGGCCACCGCCGCCGCCGCGATGATCCACCCGAGGACCCTCTCGGCGGCAACCGCCATCCGCAGGGCCAGGAGGGTGAGTCCGAGGCCGGCGACGGCCAGCACGATCGAGCGGGCCGAGACCCGCAGCGTCGCGTGCCCAGCCGCCATCGCGCCCTACCGTAGAGCCCGATGGCCGACCCGGAGGCGGAGGCGGACGACGGGTCCGGAGGAGTCCCGGTCGGACTCTCTCAGAGGGGTGTGGCGGACCTGTCGCCAGGCACCATCGCCATGCTGCTGCTGTGCGTAGTGGGCCTTGCCGTCATCACGGGCTTCCTGCGCGCCATCCCGCGCACGGCCACCGCCATCGGGATCGGCACCCTCATCGCCCTGGCGCTGAACCCGTTGGTCACGTCGTTCCAGCGACGGCTCGCCTTGAGACGGAGCGTCGCCGTGGCGACCGTCCTCGCCTGCCTCTTCGCCGGCCTGGCCCTGGTGGTCACCCTGCTCGTCCCGCCCGCCGTGCGCCAGGCCCGCAACCTGTCGAGCGACCTGCCGTCGATCGTGAAGGACCTGGGTGATCTGCCGGTGGTCGGCCGGCGGCTGCAGGACGCCAAGGTGCCGGCCAAGCTCGATGAAGCGGTCCGCAAGCTGCCCACCAGGCTGGCCGGCGACACCAGCCCCGTCACCCAGGCTGGGCGCTCGCTGCTGGGCGGCGCCGTCCTCGCCTTCGCCACCCTGCTGCTCGCCACCACGCTGCTGGTGGACGGTGAGCGCCTCCTGCGATCGGCTCGCCGGGTGGTGCCACCGGACCGGCGGGACCAGGCCGACCGCCTGGCCCGCACCGCCTACCAGGTCGTCGGCCGCTATGTGGCCGGCTCGGTGACTGTGGCGGTGCTGGCTGGGGTGGTGAACCTCATCGCCGGGCTGGTGCTCGGGGTCCCATTGGCGCCCTTGGCCGCCGTCAACGTCACCCTGTGGAACCTGGTGCCCCAGATCGGCGGACTGTTCGGGGCGGTGCCGTTCATCCTGCTCGGCCTCAGCCGGGGTCCGGGCACGGCCGCGGCCTGCGCCATCGTCTTCGTCGTCTACATGAACATCGAGAACCACCTCATCCAGCCCCTGCTCATCGGCAACGCCGTGAAGCTGTCTCCGCCGATCATGATGACCGCGGCCCTGGTGGGTGTGGCTGCTGGCGGTGTGGTCGGAGCACTGGTGGTCATCCCCGTCGTGGGTGCGTTGAAGGCGATCTACGTCGAGCTGCGCAAGCCGCCTCCGACGGCGAGCGAAGCGAGCGACACACCCCGGGAAGCAGCCACTTGACCCGGCGGGCGCTCACCAATGCGGCGTGGGGCTTCAGCTCGATGTGCTTCGTGTGCGAGGAGGCGAACGAGCACGGGATGCGCATCCCCTTCTTCCACGACGACGAGGGCGGTACGGTCACCGCCGACTTCACCCTCGGTGAGGCCTTCAGCGGGGCGCCGACGCTCGTCCACGGCGGCATCCTCATGGCGTTGTGCGACGAAGCCATGTGCTGGGCCAGCATCGCCGTCGCCGAGACATGGGCCCTCACGGCCGGCAACACCCACCGCTTCCTGCGGCCGGTTCGCCTCCACCGCCCCTACCGGGTCGAGGCCAGGATCGTCGGGCGTGACCAGGCCGGCGTCCATGCCCGCGCCGTCATCACCAGCTGCCCGGACGCCGACGGCTCGGAGGCCGCCGACGGCTTGAAGGTCACCGGCAGCTCAAGGAGCCGAGTGGCGGTCGAGGCCGAGGCGGTGTTCTCCCCGATCGGCTCAGCCCGGGCCGCCGACGCCATCGGCGGCCAGGTGGCATCGGCGCACCGGCGCTACCTGACCGGGGGCGAAGGGACCGCCGGCCTGCGATGATCGCTGACTGAGATGATGATCTTCGACGGCGACGTGCCCTGGCTGCGACGTGCCCTGCGCGTGACGTGTCCGACCGCTACGAGCCCGACGGCGACGAGCCCGACGGCGGTGCGCCCGACGGCGGTGCGCCTTGAGCCGAATGACTGACGGCGCCGGGGCCGAACGGCCTCCCGATGCTTCGGAGGTGGCCTGGGTCGCCACGCCCACCGCTCTCAACGAGCTCACGGTTCGGCTGGCCGATGAGCCGCTGTGGGCCTTCGACACCGAGTTCCACCGGGAGAAGACGTACTACCCGCAGCTGGCCCTGCTGCAGGTGGCGTGGCCGGGGGGCCTGGCCCTGATCGATCCGCTCGCCGTGGACGTCGGGCCGTTCGTTGCGGTGCTGTCAGGCCCCGGCACCGCGGTGGCTCACGCCGCTGAACAGGACCTCGAGGTGCTCGACCGGGCCTGTGGGCGGGGTCCGAGCCGCCTGTTCGACACCCAGGTCGCCGCCGGTTTCGTCGGGATGTCGTCGCCCTCGCTGTCCAGCCTGGTCGAGCGCGAGGTTGGCGTCAGGCTGCCGAAAGCCGACCGGCTGACCGACTGGTCCCGGCGGCCGCTGACCGGGGCGCAGAAGGTGTACGCCGCCGCCGACGTGGCCCACCTGCTCGAGGTGCACCGCCGCCTCTGCGACCAGCTCGGCAGCCGAGGCCGGCTGGGGTGGGCGGAGGAGGAGTGCGCCCGCCTGCTGGCTCGGCCGCGAGGACCACAGGAGCCCGAGACGGCGTGGTGGCGGCTGAAGGACACCCGCTCGCTGCGGGGTGCCAGCCGGGGCGTGGCCCAGGAGGTGGCGGCCTGGCGCGAGAGGAGGGCCGCTGACCTAGACATCCCCGTCCGGTTCGTGCTGGCCGACCTGGCGCTCCTCGGGATCGCCCACAAGCCGCCCCGCAGCGAAGACGACCTATCGGCCATACGCGGCCTCGACGCCCGATCCCTGAAGCCCCCGGTGCGGGCCGCGCTGCTGGAGGCCGCCGAGCGGGGCCGTCAGCTGCCGCCTGAGGCGATCCGCAGCCCCTCGACCGAGGACAACGAGCGCGACCTGCGGGCCGCCGCCACCCTGGCCGGGGCCTGGGTGGCCCAGCTGGGCCGGGACGAGGAGATCGACGCCGCCCTGCTCGCCACACGGGCCGAGCTGACCGCTCTGCTGAACGGGCGGCCCGCCGGCCGTCTCGACCACGGCTGGCGCCAGGCCATGGTGGGCGAGCGGGTGCGCCTCCTGGCCGCCGGTGGCGCCTCCCTCGCCTTTGACGGCAAGGGCGGGCTCCTGGTCGAGGAGCGCAGCTTCCGGCCCCTCGGGAGCTGAGGCACCGGGCGAGGGCCCCGCCGCGACTAGCTGGGGCGGAGGTCGAGGCGCAGGGTGAGGATCCCCTCGTCCAGCTCTGCCTGTGCGTCGGCGAGCATGGCGAAGTCCTGGTAGTCCAGCTGGGCCTGCTCGATGTAGCGCTTGCGGTCATCACCCTCGAGGGGCGGGACGCCTCGGTTGCGCACCGCCTTCGCCCGCTCCCGGAACCGGGCCAGCATCGCCTGGGTGTCCAAGGGAGCAGCAGCCATGCCCGAGACGGTACAGCGCCGTCCGTTCGATAGACTGCGGTCCTTCGAGAGAACGACAACGAGATCACCCCGGGTGAGAACAGCAGGGAGCGGCACGTGAAGAAGGGTCGCCATCGGCGCTTTGAAGAGGCCCGGGCCCTGAAGCAGGCCTTTGACCTGGGTGTCGAGCCGGGCTCCACCATCATGGAGGCCCCTTTCGACCCTGATGCCGATGTCTTCTCGGTGAAGCAGGCCGGCGGGGCCGACTGGTCCGATCTGAACCTGGTGCTGTGGCTGGCCGAGGCGCCGTCCACCCCGGTGAAGGCGGCCATCGACGAGGCGGTCGAGGACTGGCGGGACGAGGTCGAGTCGCCGGGGGCGGGCGGGATCCTCTATGACCTCCAGGAGGAGACGACGGGCGAGAGCACCGACGGCCGCAACTTCGTGGCCTGGTGGGCCGACATGGGCACGCTGCCCCGCTCGGTCGTGGCCGGTCTGGCCAACCGCTTCTCCGCCCTACGCGACGACGGGCTCCCGCTCGTCGGACTCGAGGTCGGGGGCGAGCTGCCCGGCGCCTGATCGGCCGGCTTGTCCAGCCGCGGCGACTGGCCCCGACGGGGAATGCGCCCGAACCGGGTCATACCGCCGGCTGGCCAACGTAAGGCGATTCCATGTCGTAGCCTCGCTACCTCGTGCGGCAGCAGCGTGAGCCCGTCCGAGTCGCGCCCGGGCTTCGTCGGTTCGGCCGGCGCGCCCCCGCCCGTCTGACGCTCGGCGGTCTGGCGTCCGGTCGGCTGGCGGTCGGCGGAGTCGCCATCGGGATCGTCGTCGTCCTGAGCGCGGTCGGCCTGGCCTGGCAGTCCTCGAAGGGGCCCGGCACCGCGGTGCAGACCGAGGCGGCCGCCGGGCTGTCCGTCCCGCCGCCCCTGCAGCCCAGGGTGGAGCTCCCGCTCGGGATCGTGCCGCCCGGAGCCGTCGACGCCGTGAACGCCACCGCCGAGGTGGGCACCACAACGTCGTCCGACCCCGGGCCCGCCGGCTCCGCCGGCACGGCCGCCCCCTCGTCGGAAGCTCCGGCCCCGCCGGCCGCCGCCGCGAAGCCGGCCAGAAAGGCGGCAGCCGGGGCCGGGGTCGCACCACACGAGGTTGCCGGCCGCAGCGCCAGCACCGCACCCTTCTTCGGCCTGGGCACCTGGGTCGACGTGTTCGACTGGGCCCCCTCCTACGCCAAGGGCATGCCGGTCAAGCTGGCGCCGTCCTCTGTGGATGCCATGGCCGATCAGGGGGTGCAGGTCCTGTACATCCAGACCACCCGGGCCGACAATCCCGGAGCGGGCGACATCGTCGACCCGCCGGTGCTCCAGCAGTGGCTGGCCCGGGCCCAGGCCCGGGGCATGGACGTGGTGGCCTGGTACCTGCCCACTCTCACCGACGTCGGAGCCGATGTCCGCCGTCTGAGGGCCACCGCCGGCCTGGCCTCGGTCGACGGGATCGGCGTTGACATCGAGAGCAAGGCGGTGGCCGACGACGCCGAGCGCTCGCGCCGGCTGGTCGACCTGTCCCGCCAGACCCGGGCGGCTCTGGCCGGCCGGCCGCTGTCAGCGATCACCCTGCCCAACGTGGTGACCGACGTGATCAACACCGGGTACTGGCCCGGCTTCCCGTGGGCCGAGATCAGGCAGCTGTACGACGTCTGGCAGCCGATGGCCTACTGGACCAACCGCACCGCCGCCAGCCCGTACCGCAACGCCGAGCGCTACACCCGGGAGAACATCGACCGCATGCGGGCGAAGCTGGGCGATCCCAACGCCGTGGTCCACCCGGTGGGCGGGATCGGTGACCAGACCACGGCGGCCGACATCCAGGGCTACCTGAAGGCCGTCCGCGACACCCGGTCGGTCGGCGCCAGCCTGTACGACTGGAACACCCAGAGCACCGCCAGCTACGCGGCGATGCGGGCCGCCCGCTCCTAGCGCCGACCCACCGGCACCGCCACCCGGCCGCAAGCGGGGCGGGGTCAGACCTTTTTCCTGGTGGCCGGGTGGGGGAGGGGCTTGGCCCGGGCCAGACGGGCGTCGCAGTAGGCGGCCACCAGGGCGTAGGCGTGGGGGTTGGTGAGCTCGACCAGCTCGTCGTGCAGGCCGACGTAGACGGGGATGTCGGCCACAAAGGCATCGGCCGACTCGGTGCACCACCAGTGGAACTCGGCCCCGCCCTCGCCCCAGTCGGCCCGGTCCCACTGCTTCACCGTGGAGTTGACCCGGTCGCCGACGACGTCGTCCTGGCGGCGCAACGGCAGCTGCCAGCACACGTCGGGCTTCCAGTCGAGGGGCTGCTCCCCGGCGTCCAGGGCGCCCACGTGCAGGGCGCAGCCGGAGCCCCGGGCGAAGCCCGGGCGGTTGAGGAAGATGCAGGCCCCGTCGACCAGGCGGGTCACCCGGTCGCCACCCGGGTCGGTCCGGGCCCAGCCGCCCCGGCGCCCCTTGGCCCGGTGCTGCCACTGGTCGGCTGACAGGCGGGCGGCGGCGGCGTCCACGCCTGCCTCGTCCTCCTCGTCCACGAAGTGGGCGCCGTAGCTGCAGCAGCCCTGCACCAGCTCGGGCGCTGGTCCCGTGAGCACGCCCTGGCACCCCCGGCCGAAGATGCAGGTCCAGCGGCTCAGGAGGAAGGTGAGGTCGAAGGTCCACGTGCGGGCCTCGTTCGGGTCCTCGAACGAGACCCACTCGTGAGCCTGCTGGCGCCGGCCGAGCGTGACCGGCGTCGACCGGGGCACCGCTAGCGGACGCCGACCAGGTCGACGACGAAGACCAGCGTCTCGTCGGGGCCGATCACCCCGCCTGCGCCCCTCGATCCGTAGCCGAGGGCAGGCGGGATCGTGAGCCGTCGGCGACCGCCGACCTTCATGCCGGCCACCCCCTGGTCCCAGCCCTTGATCACCTCGCCGCCGCCGAGCTTGAAGTCGAAGGTGGACCTACGGTCCCACGAGGCGTCGAACTGCTGGCCGTTGCTCCACGACACGCCGACGTAGTGGACGCTGACCCTCTGGCCGGTGCTGGCCTCGGGACCGGTGCCGACGGTGAGGTCCTCGCTGGCCAGCTCAGCAGGCGGAGGACCCTCGGGAATTGAGACTTCGGGCTTGGAGGCCATGGCCGCCGATCCTAACGGTGCCTACTATTTTCACCGTCATGGCCGATCTCGATGCCCTGCGGGAGAGGTGCGACGTGCTGGCCGAGGAGCTGGCCGACGCTGCCCTCGGCCTGCTGCGCCAGGCAGTCGAGGGCAACGACGACGCCGCCCGCACCGAGAAGCGGGTAACCCGGGCTCGCCGGGCGGTCGAGAAGGCGGCCACCCTCCTGGGCGGCTCGGCGGAGGGCTAGCGCTACAGCGACTGGCGGAGCAGGTCGGCGGCCGACTCGGTGATCCGCTTGGCCAGCGACCGTTGCCTCCAGCGGGAGAGGTCGAACTCCTCGGAGGCGTCGAGGTCGGCCAGGAAGTCACGGGCCAGCTCGCCTACGACGTCGGGATCGCGCACAGCCACGTTCAGCTCGTCATCCAGGCCGAGTGAGCGCTGGTCGAGGTTGCTGGAGCCCACGTCGGCCCACCCATCGGCGATCAGCACCTTGGCGTGCAGCATCGTCGGCTGGTACTCAAAGATGCGCACGCCGGCCGACAGCAGCGGCCCGTAGCAGCGTTGGCCGACCTTGCGGACCACCTCTTTGTCGATGTTCGGCCCGTTGGTGAGGATGCGCACGTCTACGCCCCGCTGGGCGGCGTCGGCCAGGAGGCGCACAAAGGCGTCGCCCGGGGCCAGGAAGGCGGTGGTGATCCACAGGCGCTCCTGCGCGCCGGCGATCGCCGCTTGGAACAGGTGCAGGGTGACGGTCCCGCCCGCCTTGGGCGAGCTGCGCATCACCTGGACATCGACGCCGCCCTCGAAGCTCTCCGGCTTGGGGTAGTTGGCGGGGCCCAGCACCACCTTGGCAGCCTCGGTCCAGTTCTCGAAGAAGCCGCCCTGGGTGTCGAGCACGGCCGGCCCCTCGATCTCAACGTGGGTCTCTCTCCAGTGCTCGGGGTCCTGGGCGTCGCCCGCCCACACATCGGCGATGCCGACGCCCCCGGCAAAGGCGATTCGACCGTCCACGATCAGCAGGCGGCGATGCATACGGTTGTTCAGCTTGTGCAGGGTGTACCACTTCGGCGGGCGGAAGAAGGCGACGTTGGCCCCCGCCTCCTCGAGCTTGTGGACGGTGTCCTGGTCCAGCCGGGCCGAGCCCCACCCGTCCAGCACCACGTTCACCTCGACCCCGGCGCGAGCCCGCTCGCAGAGGGCCTCGGTGAAGGCCGAGGCCACCTCGCCGGGCCAGTAGATGTAGGACGACAGGTCGACGATCGAGGTCGCCGAGGCGATGGCTGCCAGCATGGCCGGGAAGGTCCGGCCGCCGTTGCGCAGCACGCGCACCCGGTTCCCGTGGCTAACCGGCGTGGCCGAGACCGCCGCCAGCATGCGGTCGAACGCCTCGCTGCCGGGCGACGGCGGGTCGTTGAACCGGTATGTGATCCGGGCGTTCCGCCGGTACTTGGCCGTGCCGTAGGCATAGGCCCCCACCAGCCCGACGGCAGCCGGGATCCCCACGTTCCGCAGGACCGACCGCCCAACCACAGCACCCAGCTCAGGGACCCGCTCGGACACTCGCCTCACCAGGCCCGGGCTAGCACGTACCCGGCCAACCGGAACAATCAGCGAGCCATTTGGTGGGACGCTGCAGGTGATGCGCCGCCTCTTCCCCGACCCTGCAGCCGGCCCGGGCGTAAAGCTGGACCAAGTCTATCCCTGGCCGGCCCGGCGGTGGCTGAGGGTGAACTTCGTCAGCGCACTTGACGGTGCGGCCGTTGTCGATGGGCGAACGGCGGGTCTGGCCAGCCCCGCCGACAAGGCCGTCTTCGGTCACCTGCGGGCCACGTGCGACGTCGTGCTGGTCGGCGCGGGCACGGTGACGGCCGAACGGTACCGGCCGGCGGCCGTGCCGATCGCCGTCGTCAGCGGCAGCCTTTCTCCGTCTCCTGACGAGCGGCTGTTCACCCCCGGCGCCGGCACCGCCACCCCGATCGTGCTGACCTGCGCGTCGGCCCCGGCCGACCGGAGAGCCGCCCTGGCCGGCCACACCGAGATCGTCGACTGCGGCAACGAGACCGTCGACCTCCGCCTCGTGGTGGCCGAGCTGGAGCGGCGGGGCCTGCGTCGGCTGCTGTGCGAGGGCGGCCCTCGCCTCTTCTCATCCCTCCTAAGCGCCGACCTGGTGGACGAGCTGTGCCTCACGGTGGCGCCGGTGCTCGTGGCCGGCGGCGCCCCGCGGATCACCCTCGGGCCGGCCTTGCGGCCGCCTGGCGCCGCATCGCTTCAATCCATTCTCGAGGAGGACAGTACCCTTCTGCTGCGCTACTCGCTCCGCTGAGCGACCTCGGGGCTCTCGCTCCCGGGTGAGGTGCCCGTGACGGAGGAAAGTCCGTTCAGGTGGTTGATGAGCTGGCGGAGCCGGCCGCTCTGGAGGCGGTCGAAGGGGAAGGACAGGCGGTGCAGGTCGAGGCTGTCCGACTCGGCCACCTCCTCCGGTGAGGGCCCCACCAGCTCGAAGCCGCCCAGGCCGGCAACGCAGATGTCAGCGAAAGCCGTGTCGAGGGCGGCCACCTCAGCAGCGGTGGGCTCGTGCTTGAGGCGCAGCACAAGGCGGTTGGCCACGTAGCGCAGCGATGAGTACGACCGGTAGAAGCCCAGGATCTCCTCGGCCGCAACCTCGACCGAGTCGGTGATCCGGTACAGCGACAGGTCGACGGCGCCCACCAGGTTGCGCCGGACGACCTCCTCGGTGACGAAGCGGCTCCACCCCTGGAAGTAGGTGCCGCCGGGCACGTCCAGCAGCACCACCGGCGCCGGCTCGGCCTTGCCGGTCTGCAGCAGCGTGAGCAGCTCAAACGCCTCGTCCAGGGTTCCGAAACCGCCGGGGAGCACGACGTAGCCGTCCGACTCCTTGATGAGCATCAGCTTGCGGGTGAAGAAGTACTTCATCGTGACCAGCTTCGGGTCGGCCTCGATGAAGGCGTTGGCGCTCTGCTCGAAGGGGAGGCGGATGTTGACCCCCATGGACAGCTCCAGCCCGGCGCCCTCCATGCCCGCCGCCATGATCCCGGGCCCGGCGCCGGTCACCACCATCCAGCCGGCCTCGGCGATGCGGGCGGCGCAGGCCCGGGCCTGCTCGTACTGCGGGTCATCGGGCTGTGTGCGGGCCGAGCCGAACATGGTGATCTTCGGCCGGTCGCGGTACGGACGGAAGACCCCAAAGGCCAGGCGCATCTCGGCCAGGGCGGCGCTGGTGATCTTGAGGTCGAGCTTGTCGTGGTCCTCCTGGGCCAGCATGGCGACGGTCGTCAGGCACTCGGCCACCAGGTGGCGGTTGCCGGCGGGTCGCAGCACGTCGAGCAGGCCCTGCACCGCAGCGTCGACGGCGTCGTCTCCGGTCGTGCTTCGGGCGCGCTTGGGCATGGAGCCCGACAGGTTGCCACGCGGGGCCTCCTACGACGGCCCCGACCTCAGGCCGGTTGGGCGACCCGGCCGTAGAGGGTGGTGCGCTGCTCGAGGGGGCGGGGGCCGGGGAGGCCGTCGACGGCTGTGCGGAACCCAGCCTCGTCCATGGCCTGGCCGTGGCTGGCGCCGGCGGCACGGCTGATGTTCTCGTCGAGGAGGGTGCCGCCCAGGTCGTTGCCACCGGCCTGCAGAACCTGGCGGGCGCCTTCGAGGCCCATCTTCACCCACGACACCTGGATGTTCGGGATGTGCCCGTCGTAGGCGATCCGCCCGACGGCGTGCATGAGCAGCGTCTCCCGGAAGGTGGGCCCGCGCCGGGCCTGGCCCTGGAGGTAGATCGGGGCGGCCATGTGGACGAAGGGGAGGGGCACGAACTCGGTGAACCCGCCGGTCTCCTTCTGGAGATGGCGGGTGACCACCAGGTGGCGGGCCCACGAGCGGGGCCGCTCGATGGAGCCGAACATGATGGTGACGTTCGAGCGCAGCCCTATGGAGTGGGCGGTGCGGTGGGCGTCGAGCCACTCCTCGGTGTTCACCTTGTCGGCGCACAGCACCCGCCGCACCTCGTCGTCGAGGATCTCGGCCGCAGTGCCGGGCAGGGTGCGCAGGCCGGCGTCCATGAGGCGGCGCAGGTAATCGGCCAGCGGCTCGGCGTTGCGCTTGGCCCCCTCGGTGACCTCCAGGGCGGTGAAGCCGTGGATGTGGATGTCGGCCGAGGCCTGGCGCACGGCCCGGATGACCTCCAGGTAGTAATCGCCGTCGAAGCTGGGGTGGATGCCGCCCTGCAAGCACACCTCGGTGGCTCCGAGCTCGACCGCCTCGGCCACCCGGGTGGAGATCTCGTCGAGGCCGAGGAGGTAGGGGGCACCCCGCAGGTTCAGGCTGAGCGGGCCCTTGGAGAAGGCGCAGAAGCGGCACTTGAAGGTGCAGACGTTGGTGTAGTTGATGTTGCGGTTGGAGACCCAGGTCACCACCTCGCCCACGGCCCGGCGGCGCAGGTCGTCGGCCACCTCGCACACCGAGATGACCTCGGGGCCCCGGGCGCTGAACAGCGTCGTCAGCTCGTCCTCGCCCGGCTCTTGGCCGAACAGGACCCCGGTCAGCACCTCGCCCACGGCCGAGCCGGCCCGTGTTCCGGCCGGGACGGGAACCAGGCGCGTGGGCTGGACATCGCCCACGGCGGAGCCGGCCGGCGCGGCTGGGCCCGGCATTAAGCGGGGGGGCTGCAGCTCGCCGCCGCTCACCCAGTCGTGGTCGCGGGCCAGGCCCTCGGCGTCGCTGCGGTGCAGCACCTTGGTGCGCAGCCCGGTGCCCAGCCACGTGGCGGCGTCGAGGACGTAGCGAGGGTGGGCGGTGAGCCGGGGGGCCAGGGTGAAGCCTCGGGCCTCGGTGATCTGGCAAAGCCGGTCGAGCTCGGGCCAGGGTCGCTCGGGGTTGACGTGGTCGATGGTGACGGGCGACACGCCTCCCCAGTCGGCGATGCCGGCGTCCAGCAGCCGGCCGGGGTCGTCGCTCAGGTTCGGGGGCGCCTGCACCACCACGTCGTCGGGCAGCACCAGGCGGGCCAGGGCCACGGCCCGCAGGTGGATCTCAGCTGAGGCCGGCGGAGCGGCGTGCATGGCCGTGCCCGCCTTGGGCAGGAAGCCCTGGACGATGACCTCCTGCACGTGGCCGTGGCGGCGGTGACTGGCGGCGATGGCCAGCAGGGCCTCGAGCCAGTCGGGCTCGTCCTCGCCTATGCCGACCAGGATCCCTGTGGTGTAGGGGATGCGCAGCCGACCGGCCGCCTCGAGCGTGGCCAGCCGGCGCTGCGGGGCCTTGTCGGGGGCGCCCCGGTGGCAGGCCAGGTCGGCCCGCAGCGACTCGATCATCATCCCCTGGCTGGGGGCCACCTCACGAAGCCGGGCCAGGTCGTCCGCCGGGAGCGCACCCGGGTTGGCGTGCGGCAGCAGGCCGGTCTCGTCCAGCACCAGTCGGCACATGGCGACCAGGTAGTCGACCGTGCTGGCCCAGCCGTGGTCGTCGAGCCAGGCCTGAGCGGCCGGGTAGCGCTCCTCGGGCGCCTCGCCCAGGGTGAACAGCGCCTCATGGCAGCCGGCCTCCGCCCCCGCCCGGGCGATCCGCAGCACCTCCTCGGGTGGCATGTACGGGCTCTGCAGGCGGGCCGGCGCCTTGGCGAACGTGCAGTAGCCGCACCGGTCGCGGCACAGCTCGGTGAGGGGGAGGAACACCTTGGGCGAAAACGTGACTCGGGTGCCGGTGGCGGCGTCGCGGGCGGCGGCGGCCCGGCCCATCAGCTCCGCGGTGGGAAGCCGGAGGAGGTCGTCCGCCATCGCCTCGGCACCTTAGGGGTCGGGTGCTGCTAGGACTTCCACCGTGGACGACGCCGAGCTGCTGCAGCGGATCCAGGCCCTGGTCGACGAGGAGCACCGCCTGGAGGGCGAACAGGTGGGGGAGGGACGGGCGCCGACCACGGCAGCCCGCCTCGCCGGTCTGGAGGTGGCGCTCGACCAGTGCTGGGACCTGCTGCGCCAGCGCCGGGCCCGCCGCCACGCCGGCCAGGACCCGGAAGCGGTCGAGGCCCGTCCCGTCGGAACGGTCGAGGGCTACCAGCAGTAGTAAGCGGCGGCTCTTGGCGGGGCCTGGAGCGGATCCGCTCGCTGGCGCTCCGGCCGACCTTTTTGATGGGTGCTCCGAGAAGCTGCTGGATTCCTGGAGGGCACGCGCAGCCAGGTGCTACCCCATCCGACCTGCGGCCAGCGCCGCCCCGGTCCGGCTCACGCTCATACCGGTGGCCAGCGATGCGACACTGCAGAGCCTGGTCCCGGGAGGCGAAGGCCAAACGAGCAGACCTTCCGCCAGCGGGTGCGCACGGTGCTGGCATCGTCGTACTCGGCCTACTACCGGCGGATGTTGCCCAGCCTGCTGGGCCAGCCCAGGACCCGACCGAGTTCATCGGCCCTCAAGGCCCAGATGGGCCGGGCCCTGGCGAGACCGTCAGCGATAGCAGCTCCCGGGCGGTGGAGCGTGTGCTGGGTCTACGGGTAGGGAACGGTGGTCCAGGCGATGCCCTCTGCCTCGAGCACCGGGGCGAGGACGCCGGCTGCTCCATCGGGTGAAAGCCAGATAGCGGCGTCCAGGCTGCGGGCTGCCGCCGCGGCTTCGAGGTTGAGCAGGTTGAGCTTGGGGTGGCGCCTGGCGAGGTCGACCATGGCCGGGACCGTTCGCCGCGGCTCGGGCAGGCCGATGTGGTCGGGGAGGCGGAGGAGTGATGCGACGGCCGAGGCTTGGAGGGCTCCGGTCAGCCGGTCGAAGGCCCGGAGAGATGGCCGCTGGCTCCAAGGACAGCGGCGCGGCAGGCCCGGTAATACCAGTAGGTGGTGGTGTGCGGTCGAGTCGGCCGGGCGCGCAACCCGACGAGGAGCTCTTCGATGAGCAGCCGGTCATCGAGGATGACAGCCGGTGGTGCGGGCACCTACTGATCGGCGAGGTCGGGGTCGCCGATGGTGGTCAAGCCGGTGGGGTAGCGGTCGGCGAGGACCCGGTGGAGTTCGGCTCGGGCGGTCCCAAGGCCGCCCGGAACGACGAGGGCGGCGTCACCCAGGTCGATGAAGCCGATCTCACCGCCGTCCTCGATGCCCCAGCGGTGACGGAGGTCGGAGGGCAGGCTGGTCCGGCCTCGATGGGAGACCTTGGCGTTCATGAGCGGGGCGGTCACCGACACATTATAGCTGCGATGTTAAGACAAGGCGCAGGGCGGGGAGCGCTCGCATGAACCGAGGTGTCCCCGGTGGCTTCCTCCGACCCGCTGGAGCTCGTTGAGGTTGGTGCTCTCAACGAGGCGGAGGCCGGGTATGATCCGGCCACTGTCGGCGCAGCCGAGACGACCCAGGCAACGGTCGCCCCCGCCCCGGCCGAGGCCCGACCCCCCCCGGCCATCAGCTCCGGACCCTGCCACCGGGCAATGCACCCGTCCGACGTCTCCCAAGAGATGCGTTGGGTGTAGTATGAGGCCATGGCCGTCAAGAGGGTTCCGCAACGGGCACCCAGCGCGGTGAAGGCCGCCGGTGCCGAGACGACGACGAGGACGGCAACGGGTGCGACAGCCACCAAGTCCGCCGTCCAGACGAACCCGGCGACCAAGTCGGCGGCCGGGAAGTCGTCCAAGAGAACTTCAGCGAAGGCTGAGGGGGCGTCGACGGTGAAGGCCCCGACAACGACTCCGGTGGCCAGACGCACCACCGCGGCGGCGTTGGCCGCATGGAAGCCGGACGTTCGTGCTGACCAGATCGTCAGCGTCCTTGGGAACAAG
>JBBSHM010000054.1:0-16574 GCA_038253125.1 Acidimicrobiales bacterium | reverse complement strand
CTCGTGCGCTTCACGGCCAGCAGCACCGACTACAAGCTGAACCGCCGAGGCAAGAAGGTGGGTGACAGCGCCGAACGCAGCTGGGTCGAGGAGTGGACCTTCGCCAAGCCCATGACCGACCTCACGCCGGCCTCGGTTCCGCCCGGCGCCCACTGCCCGAACTGCGGAGCCCCCGGCGAGGGGTCCGTCCGCTGCCCCTACTGCGGTCAGCTGCGCACCAGCGGCCGCGGCTTCCGCGAGGTGTGGAAGGCCGCTTCCATCGAGGAGCTCTACACCCGCTGAGGCGGGCCGACCCGTCCTACCTGTAGGCGGCGGCCTGGATACCGTAGAGGTCGGCGTACTGGCCGCCGCCGGCCATCAGCTCGGGGTGGGTCCCGACCTCGACGACCCGGGCGCCGTCGAGCACCACGATCAGGTCGGCCATGCGGACCGTGGAGAAGCGGTGTGACACCAGGATGGTGATGCGCCCGGACTGAGCGGCACCGTCAGCGTCACCGCCGGTGCGGTGGGCGGCCGCCGCGTAGCGCTCGAACAGGGCGTGCTCGGTCTCGGCGTCTAGGGCGGCGGTGGGCTCGTCCAGCACCAGGACCAGGGGGCCGTCGCGCATGAAGCCTCGGGCCAGCGCCAGCTTCTGCCACTGGCCGAAGGACACCTCGGCGCCGTCGGGCCAGGTGGGGCCGAGCTGGGTCTCCAGGCCGCTCTTCAGGCGCTCGACGACGTCGGCGGCGCCGGCCCGCTCCACGGCGGCGTCGACGGCGGGGGCGTCGTCCAGACGGGCCTCGTCGCCAAGCCCGATCGAGTGGCGAGCCCGCAGCTCGAAGCGGAAGAAGTCCTGGAATGCTCCGGCCAGGCGGGACCGCCAGCCGTCGGCGGCCATGCGGGCCAACGGCGCCCCGTCGACCAGGATCTGGCCTGATGTCGGCTCGTAGAGCTTGCACAGCAGCTTGACCATCGTGGACTTGCCGGCGCCGTTCTCGCCCACGATGGCGACCACCGCCCCCGCCGGGAGGTCGACCGACACGTCGTCGAGCACCAGGCGGTCCGTGCCCGGGTAGGCGAAGGACACGTGGTCGAAGGTGATGCCGCGCTGCAGGCGCTCGGGCACCGGCTGGTCGGCCAAGGCGTTGAGGGAGATGGTGTAGTCCTCGAGCCAGGCCATGCGGCGCGAGCCGTCCAGCCAGATGCCCCGCAGGAAGCCGATCTCGCCGACGGTGGCCCCGATGTAGGACGAGAGGCGGGAGCCGGCGGCCAGGATCAGGAGCACGTCTCCGGCCGGCGCATCCAGCCCCGACGAAACGAACACCACCGCCCCCACGTAGGCCAGCCCGAAGCAGGCCCAGGCCAGGGCGTGCCACAGGGCGCTGCCGGAGCGGGCCTTGGACACCGACCCGTACCAGCTCTCCCACGCCCGCCGGCGGTCGGCTACCAGTCGCTCACCGATGCCGGTGACCCGTACCTCCTTGCCCGGTGGCGCGGTGGTGGCGGTCAGGAACAGGTGCCGGGCCAGCCGGTCGGCCTGCGCCCCCTGCTCCTGGGCGGCGCGCTCCACGCCCGGTCGCCACGATGACGTGGCCACCGTCGGCAAGGCAAAGAGGGCCAGCAGGGCCAGGGCCGGGTGGATGGAGACCAGCAACCCGATGGTGACGCCGAGGCGCAGGATCCACCCGCAGGTGGAGAACACCGACATGTACATGTGGTCGAGCACGAACACGTGGTCGCGCAGCAGCGACAGGCGGTCGAGGTACTCGGGCTGCTCCTGGTGGGCGATGGTGACGATCGAGGCTTGAAGGCCGGCGACGTGGGACTCAAGGGCGATGGTCACCTTGTCGCGGAAGTGGCGCTGGACCCGGGTGCTCACGGTGCGCAGGAACCACGTGGCCGTGGCTGACAGGCCCAGGCCGACCGCCGCGGTGCGCAGCAGGCCCCGGTCGTGCTCGATCAGCCCCTGGCCGACGAGCTTGAGCCACAGGGCCATCAGGGCGTCGGGCAGCGACGCCAGCAGGGCGAGCAGGAACGAGGCGGCCAGCAGGCCGGGCTCGTGCTGGTAGCCGAGCTTGAGGACCCGCCACATCGACGACAGGGCCGGAGGCAGGTCGCCGGGTCCGCCGGCACGGGTCGAGGGCGCCTCAGGGGAGAACATCGAGTGATACCTCCTCGTCCTCTTCGCCGGTGCCGAAGCGTTCGGCCTGGAGGCTGAACATCGTGTGGTAGCGGCCGCCCTTGGCCATCAGCTCGTCATGTGTGCCAAGCTCCACCACCCGCCCCTGCTCCAGCACGCAGATCCGGTCGGCCTGGCGGACCGTCGAGAAGCGGTGGGAGATCAGGATCGTCGTCGCCCCTCTCGTGGCCGCCAGGATCCGCCCGAAGATCTCGGCTTCGCCCCGCACGTCGAGTTGGGCGGTGGGCTCGTCCAACAGCACCAGCCCGGCGCCCTGGCGCACCGCGCACAGGACCCGGGCCAGCGCCACCCGCTGCCACTGACCCCCCGACAGGTCGGTCCCTCCCTGGTAGCCCTTGGCCAGAGGGGTGTCGAGGTCGGCCAGGCCCGTGCCTCCGGCGTCGGCCAGGGCGGCCAGGATGACGTAGTCGGGTGCCCCGCCGGGAGCCACGTTGTCGCGTAGCGGCAGCTCGAAGCGGATGAAGTCCTGGAATACCGCTGTGACCCGGGACCGCCAGTCGTCCACCGCCATGGACCGCAGGTCCACTCCGTCCACCTCGATGGAACCGCTTCCCGGGTCGTAGAGGCGGCAGAGCAGCTTGGCGAGGGTCGTCTTGCCGGCGCCGTTCTGGCCGACGATGGCGACCGAGGACCCGGCCGGGACCATGAGGTCGAAGCCGTCCAGGACCGGCTGACCGCCCTGGGGGTAGGCGAAGCTGACGTCCCGGAACCGCACCTCCCGGCCGGGGCGGCCGGCGGCGTCCACCGGCGGGTCCGGCGGCGGGGCCAGTGACCCCTTCGGCCCCATGGCCGAGCCGAGGCGCAGGACGGCGGCCACCGGCGCAGCCGCCCCGTCCATGGCCCAGTTCAGGCCGCCAAAGGCAATCAGGCTGGTGCCGACCGCCGCCTGGGCGAACACCACCAAGCGGCCGAGGCCCAGGTGGCCGCCGCTCGCCGCGCTGGCCAGCGACCAGAACACCACGACGTTGGCGCCGGCTACGAGCAGGAGGCTCCATGCCACCGGCTTCTGCCTCAGGCGGGTGGCCCGGTGCTGGAGGTCGAACAGCTGACGGCGCCGGGCGATGAAGCGGTCGATTCGTCCACCCGGCCAGGCCGAACAGGCGCAGCTCCTTGGCCGCCGGAGGGTCGACGGCCAGCTTGTAGGAGTACTCGGCGTGCCGCTGCGCCTCGCGCACGTCGTCGGTGTTGCGGTCCCGCCACACTGAGCTCTCCCGGAGCAGCCAGTGGGTGGCCAGCCACGCCCCGCCCAGTACCAGGGGTGCCCACCAGGTGTAGGCGAACAGCACCAGTGCGGAGGCCAGGCCGCCGATGGCCTCGACCAGGCCGCTGGCGATGAAGTCCATGTTCATGAACATCGGCGGCCCGGTCATTCCGTAGTCGAACTCGCGGGCGACGGTGAGGTCGCTGGTCAGCTCGGGATCCTCGAGATGGCCCATCCCCGGCGGGCGGACGCACGCCTCGGTGAGCCTGTCGTACAGCCAGGCCGCCACCCGGCTGCCGAGGTTGGCGCTGACCGCCTGGTGCACCGGGGCGAGGATCTGCAGCAGGACGAAGATGGTGCCCATCAGGGCTAACGGGCCGGTCAGGCTGCGGCCTCCCTGCACCGCCCCGACGAGCACGCCCATCGCCACGGCGAAGCCGGCCGGCAGGACCCCCCGAAGGACAAGCACCGCCCACCAGGCCGCAGCCAGCCGGCGGTCGGCATGCGGCAGGACGGCGAAGAACTTCAGCTCCGGCCGCTCCCGCACCCGAGTGAGCACCACGACCCGAGGCTAGGAGATGCTGGCGGCGACGACGAGGCCCGAGGCGAGGAGCGAGGCGGCGATCAGGTAGCTGCCGGGGTGGAACCCCTCGTCGCACACCACGTCGCCCAGCTTGCCCGGGGTCAGGGCGTTGAGCACGACGAAGACCAGCGCCTGGAGCAACACGCCGACCAGGCCGAAGATCGCCGTCGTGACGATGCCGGTGGTGAAGTCGTCGTTGGTGGTGAGCACCGCGGTCCCGACCACGATGGCCAGGCCGAGCATCCCGGCCGAGGCCACCACGGCGGCGTTGCGGTTTCGGTCCTTCATGATCACCGAGGACAGGCGTCCCGGGCTCAGCAGGTCGAGCACGAAGAAGCCCAGGGCGAGCAGGACCACGGCCACCCCCACGTAGGCGAGGCTGGCGGCGAGCCCCGATCCGATGTTCTTCCAATCGTCGCTGGTCATTGTTTGTGCGGCCTCCTCAGCCGGCTCCTCAGTCTTCGATGAGGTGAGGTACGAAACGGGACAGGTTGTCGGTTATCAGGGAGTCGGATTCGCGGATGCCGAGGCCGGCGGGCTGGCCGTCCACCAGCCACACCCCGAGGACGGGATGGCCGCCGTCGAAGCTGGGCAGCTCGGCCAGGCCTTGGTGGACCACGCCCTCGCCTCCGTAACCCTGGTCGGAGCCCTCGGCCACCACCTGTCCGTCGCGCACCAGACGGACGTTGGCGCCCTCCCGGCCGAGCAGCGGCTTCACGGCGTAGTCGGTCAGGTCATGCGGCCCGTCGATGTAGGCCGGCAGCAGGTTCGGGTGGCCGGGGGCCAGCTCCCACAGGGCGGCCAGCACTGCCTTGTTGGCCCACAGCGCCTTCCAGACCGGCTCGACCCATATGGTGCCCCGGCCCTCATGGGGATCAGGGCCGGTGACGGGATCAACCCACAGCGTCGCCAGCGCCATCGGGCCGAACGGGTCGTCGAAGATCCACTCCCACGGGTACAGCTTGAAGAGCATGCGCACGGGCTGGCACTCAAGGTCCACGAAGCGCTCGGCCTCGTAGTCCCAGCCCAGCTCCTCGATCGGCAGGACCACGACGTCGAGCCCGGCCTGGCGAGCCGTCTCGGCCAGGTAGGACACGTTCATCAGGTCCTCACCCGAGTCCTGGGCCTCGGTCCAGCACATGTGCAGGGGACCTTCGGGCTTCCATGTGGCGGCGATGTCACGCCACTTCGCCACCAGCCGGTCGTGCAGGGAGTTCCACTGGTCGGCGGCCGGGAAGCGGTCCTCGAGCCAGAACCACTGGATGGCGGCGGCCTCGAGGATGCTGGTCGGGGTGTCGGCGTTGAACTCCAGCAGCTTGGCGGGGCCGGCGCCGTCATAGCGGAGGTCGAGGCGGGCGTACAGGGCCGGCGGCTCGGTCTCCCAGCTCCTGCGGATCAGCTCATGCGCCTCGCCCGGCACGCCCATGCGCTCGAGCCAGCCGTGGGCCAGCATGTGGTCGCCGGCGGCGACGCACAGGTCCCACAGCTCGGCGGCTACCCGCTCCAGCTCGTCGACCTCGTCTGACCGGAAGGCGTAGCAGGCCGTCTCGTCCCAGTACGCCCGGACGCCGCCGTCGGGCTGGTCGGTCCAGCAGTACACCAGTCCCTGGTCGGTGACGGTGTCGACCCAGCCCGGGCGAGCCTCCAGCCGCCGCCGCTCCACCGCCCTCAACCGCCCGACGTCGACTTGCCGCCGAAGCCGCCCCGCCCGACCTGGCTAGCCGACGCGCCCTTCGAGCCGCCCCTGGTGAACGTGCCCCCGCCGGCCGTCTGGCCCGGCAGGTACGAGCCGCCCCGGTAGTAGTAGTAGCGGCCGATGCCACCGGGGGTGTCGCACTGGCGCTGGTCGATGACCTGCTGGTTGGGGTCGACGCAGGCCCGCATCTGCCGGCCTGGCGTCTGGCAGCCGGTGAGCACGCTGGCGGCCAGGAAGGTGACCGCCGGTATGGCCACGGCGACCGAGCGCCGCCGGGCGCTGGTCGGTTCGGCCATCGCCGGAGATCGTGGCACAGGCCGTCCGCCGGCGGCGCCATGTGCACCCGCTGCCCCGGTCGGGGGCGTCCGATCGTGCTAGGAGTTTCGGCACGACGCACGCTCCGCCGAAGGGAACCTGACCGATGGAGACCGCCGCCGCGCCGCTGCTCGACCAGGGGGCGGGCCGGGTGACGCTCTCGGTCCGCGATGTCGAGGTCGTCTACGGCGGTGCGATCCTCGGCCTTCGAGGCGTGTCGCTCGATGTGCCGGCCGGCGCCGTCACAGCTCTTCTCGGCGCCAACGGCGCCGGCAAGACCACTTTGCTGCGGGCCGTCACCGGCCTCCTCGGGCTGCAGCGGGGCAGGATCACCAGGGGATCGGTCCTCCTCGACGGCCAAGCGGTCACGGGCCGCGACCCCGCCCGCCTCGTGCGCGGCGGCATGTCCCAGGTGATGGAGGGCCGCCGGATCTTCCCTGGGCTGACGGTCGACGAGAACCTCCGGGCCGGGGGCTTCACCGTCCGACGCCGAGCCGCCCGGGCCGCAGCGCACCAGCGGGTGATGGACCTCTTCCCGCCGCTGGCCTCGCGCCGGAGCCAGCTGGCGGGCTACCTGTCCGGTGGCGAGCAGCAGATGCTGGCCATCGGGCGGGCGCTAATGCAGTCACCCCGGCTTCTCCTGCTCGACGAGCCGAGCCTGGGCCTGGCCCCTCGCATCGTCGAGCAGATCGCCGGGCTCATCCGCACCCTCAACGCCCAGGGCACCAGCGTCCTGCTCGCCGAGCAGAGCGCGGCCATGGCGCTGTCGGTGGCCGACCACGCCTATGTCCTCCAGAACGGCAGCGTCGTCAACGAGGGGCCGGCGGCCAGCCTGAACGACGACTGCGACATCCAGCAGCACTACCTGGGCGGGGGCGGCGCCGGCCGGCGCTCGTTGCACGCCACCGGTCCCCGTAGGCCCCCGATGCGGTCTGCACCGTGAGCGATGACCTCACCAAGGCACCGGTGCTTGAGGTGGAGGGCTTGACGCTCCGCTTCGGCGGGATCACCGCCCTCGACCGGGTCTCCCTCGACGTCCGGTCCGGCGAGCTGTTCGCCGTCATCGGCCCGAACGGCGCCGGCAAGACCTCGATCCTCAACTGCCTCAGCTGCCTCCACCGGCCGCAGGAGGGCTCCATCCGCATTGAGGGCAACGAGCTCGTCGGACGCAGGCCGATGGCCGCCGCCCGGGCCGGCATCGCCCGCACGTTCCAGAACCTGGGGCTGTTCCCGAGCCTGGACGTGATCGACAATCTGATGCTCGGCCGTCACCAGCGCACATCGACCGGCTTCCTGGCCGGCGCCATCTGGGTCGGAAAGGCCCGGCGGGAGGAGGTCCTCAACCGCAGGCGGTGCGAGGAGCTAGTTGAGCTGCTCGACCTCCAGCCCCACCGTCGCGCTCGTGTCGGCGCCCTGGCCTACGGCGTCCAGAAGCGGGTCGAGCTCGGGCGGGCCCTGGCCATGGAGCCCCGGCTCCTGCTCCTCGACGAGCCGGTGGCCGGAATGGACGCGGAGGAGACCGCCGACATCGCCCGCCTGATCGTTGATGTCAACGCCGAGCTCGGCCTGGCGATGATCCTCGTCGAGCACGACATGGCGATGGTCATGGGCGTGGCCGACCGGCTGCTGGCCGTGGACTTCGGCCGGGTCATCGGCAGCGGCACGCCGGCGGAGATCCAGGCGGACCCACGAGTCATCGAGGCGTACCTCGGCCGGCCGCAGGGCCGGGTGCTGTGACCAAGCTCGTCGAGCTGATCGTCTCGGGGACCATCCGCGGCGCCCTCTACGCCCTCGTCGCCCTCGGCTTCGTCGTCATATACAAAGCGACCGGTGTCATCAACTTCGCCCAGGGCGGGCTGCTGCTGATCGGCACCTACCTCACCTACAACGCCCACGTCACCTGGGGACTGCCGTTCTGGCCGGCTGTGGGCCTGGCCACCGCCCTCACCGCCCTGACGGGCGTGGCCGTGGAGCGCACGGTGCTGCGGCGGATGGCCGGTCAGCCGGTCTTCGCCGTGATCATGGTCACCCTCGGGCTGCTGATCGTCGTGCAGCAGGTGGTCCCGGCCATCTGGGGGTACGACCGTCTGAACCTCGACGACCCCTGGGGGGTGCGGCGGCTGTCGTTCGGCGGCATCCACGTGGACCTCAAGGACGTCTGGGCCCTGGCCGTGGTGGCCGTGGTGCTGGCCGCCCTCTTCGCCTTCTTCCGCTACGGGCGCTACGGGCTGGCCATGCGGGCCATGGCCATCGACCAGGAGGCGGCAATGGCCCAGGGCATCAGCGCCCGGCGGGTCGTCGCCCTGTCGTGGGGCATCGCCGGGGCGGTGGCAACCCTGGCCGGGGTGATGCTGGCTGCCGGGTCGGGCGGCGTCGACCCCGCCAAGGATGTGATCGCCCTCGCCGCCTTCCCCGCCATCATCCTCGGCGGGCTCGACTCGCCCGTCGGGGCGGTCGTCGGCGGCCTGGCCATTGGCCTCAGCCAAGCCCTAACCGGCGGCTACCAGCCCGACCACGCCGCCTTCCTCGGCGCCGGCTTCGACACCGTCATGCCCTACGTGGTGATGGTCCTGGTCCTGCTGGCCCGCCCGTGCGGCCTCTTCGGCACCCGCGACGTGGTGCGGGCGTGATGGACGGGCTGAGCCTGTTCGCCTCGAGGCGATCCCGCAACCTGACGCTGGCGCTCATCGTCGGCGTCGCCGCCTACCCGCTCGTGGTCAGGAGCGAGCTGTGGCTGACCGTGCTGCTCTTCGTCGGCGCCACGGCCATCGGGGCCGTGGGGCTGAACCTGCTCACCGGGTTCACCGGCCAAGTGAGCCTGGGCCACGCCTTCTTCCTCGGCCTCGGCGCCTACACCGCCTGCTACCTGGGCAACCCGACCGGCGGAGCTCCGGCCGGGCGGGGCCTGCCGCTGTTCGTCTGGCTGCCCCTGGCCGCCCTGCTCCCTGGGCTCGTCGGCCTCGTCGTCGGGCCGGCTGCCCTGCGCCTGAAGGGGAACTACCTGGCCGTGGTGTCGCTCGGCCTGGTCTTCCTCGGCGCCCACGTCTTCAAGCAGTGGAGCTCGGTGACCGGCGGCAGCGACGGCACCTCGGTTGCCCCGTCACTGGCCCTGGGGCCGGTTGACTTCGCCGGGATCGGCGGGCTCACCAGGAACCAGAGCCTGTTCTTCCTGGTGTGGGGCATGGTCGGGCTGACCACGCTCGGCTCACGGAACCTGGTGCGCACCCGGCCGGGTCGGGCCATGCAGGCGGTGCGTGACCGGGAGGTCGCAGCCGAGGTCATCGGCGTCAGCGTTGCCCGCTACAAGCTGGGGGCCTTTGCCATCTCAAGCGGCCTGGCCGGCCTGTCCGGCGCTCTATACGCTGTGGTCCTGACCTACGTCGAGCCGGGCACGTGGAGCCTGGCGCTGTCCATCCAGTTCGTAGCCATGATCATCGTCGGGGGCATCGGCACGACCACGGGCGGCGTTCTCGGCGCCCTGTTCGTAGGCGGGCTCCCCGAGGTGGTCAGGCACTACTCGGCGTCGATCCCCTTCGTGGCCCGAACGGCGTCTGAGCGCGGCCTCTCCCTGCCCCAGCTGAACCAGATCCTGTTCGGCCTGTGCATCGTCGGCTTCCTCGTCCTGGAACCGAGGGGCATCGCCGCCCTCTGGGCCCGAGCGGCACACCGGAGCGGGGAACACCGGGTCCAGGCGCGGCCGCACCCCCTATGAACCATCAGCCAAGGAGATCTCAAAGATGCGACCCCTGCCCCGAGCCGGCTTGGCCAGCGGCCTCGTCGTCACCGCCCTCCTCGCCGCCGCCTGCGGCAGCGCCACGTCAAAGGCGCCGGCCGGCACGCTGCGCTCGGCTCCCGGGTTCGACCCCGTCGCCGGAACCATCAAGGTCGGGATCATCAGCCCGCTCACCGGTCCGGTGCAGGCCGTCGGTAAGCCGCTCACGGCCGGCAACGAGGTCTACTTCAACAAGGTGAACGCCAAGGGCGGCATCGGCGGGCGGTACAAGATCGTGTTCGAGGAGCGCGACTCGGCCTACGTCGCCCAGCAGGCCGTGCAGGCCTACAACGAGCTCAAGACCAACGTCGTCCTGTTCGGCCAGGTGCTGGGCACCGCTTCCACCAAGGCCCTGCTCACCGGCCTCAAGGCCGACGGCCTCGTCGCCTCGCCGGCCAGCCTCGACGCCGACTGGGTCCGCGAACCGAACCTGCTCCCGATCGGCGGGCCGTACCAGATCCAGGCCATCAACGCCCTCACCTGGTATGTCACCGACGGCGGTGGTGCCGGCAGGAAGATCTGCACGTTGGCCCAGGACGACGCCTACGGCCAGGCCGGCCTGCAGGGGGTCGACTTCGCCGCTCGGAAGGACGGCTTCAGCGTGACCAGCGCCAAGACCTTCGCCGCCACCAAGGGCGCCGACGGGGCGGCAGCCATCCGGGGCCTGAAGGACGCCGGCTGCCAGGCCGTCTTCCTCGTGTCCACGCCGTCCGACACCGGGACCCTTCTCGGCCTCGCCGCCACCGCCGACTTCACCCCGCAGTGGATCGGCCAGTCGCCCAGCTACTCGAGTTCGCTGGCCGCCTCGCCGCTCGGGGACTACCTGTCGAAGTACTTCATGGTGGCCTCGGAGGGCACGGAGTGGGGCGACACGTCGGTTCCCGGAATGAAGGACATGCTGGCCGACATCGCCCAGATAAAGCCTGACCAGCAGCCCGACCTGTACTTCATCTTCGGCTACGACCAGGCCAGGGCGGTGGTGCAGGTGCTGGAGAAGGCGGTGGCCCTCGGCGACCTCTCCCACGCCGGGATCATGGCGGCCATGGAGCAGGTCGGCACGCTCACCTTCGGTGGCCTCACCGGCGACTACCCCTATGGCAAGGCTGCCGATCGCGTCTTCCCGCGGGAGACGACCCTGTTCAAGGTGGACCCGGCAAAGCCCGTCGGACTGGCCGTGGTCAAGAAGGGCTTCGCCACCGATCAGGCCCGGCAGTTCGACATCCGCTGACCGGCGCCCGACGTGCAATGCTCGTTTCATGAGCGACCCCTGGTCCAACCCTTCGGGAGGCGACCAGCCGCCCCCGCCCCCGCCCCCGCCGGGCGGTGCGCCTCCTCCCCCGCCCGCTCCGGGCCCGATCCCCCCGCCGCCGCCGATCCCCCCGCCGCCGCCCAGCGGTCCGCCGCCTCCGCCGCCCAGCTGGAGCGCGTCGCCGCCCCCGCCCCCCTCGACCCCCAGCTACTCGGCCCCTCCCCCGCCCGGCTACGGCGGCACCCCCGGCGCCGGCCCGGGAATGGGATACGGGCCCACCCCCGCCTACGCCGGCCCGGGGATCGGCTCGGCCCAGAAGACGAACACCCTGGCCATCGTCTCGCTCGTCACCGGGATCATGAGCATCCCCCTTTGCTTCTGCGGTGTCCTGTCCATCGCCGCCGTCGTCACCGGCATCCTCGGGCGGAACCAGATACGGGCATCCAACGGGCTGGAGCAGGGTGAGGGCATGGCCCTGGCCGGCCTCATCACGGGAAGCGTCGGCCTCGTCCTGTTGGCGGGTTGGATCATCTTCCAGATCGCCGTTAACGTTTAGGATGCCCACCGCGAACATCCCCGAACAGCCGGCCTTCGACAGCTTCGAAGCAGAGCGGCAGCACCGCAAGCAGCGCATGGCCGCCGCCTTCCGGCTGTTCTCCAGGATGGGCTTCGACGAGGGCGTGGCCGGACACCTGACAGCCCGCGACCCCGAGCTGACCGACCACTTCTGGGTCAACCCCTTCGGCATGCACTTCGGCATGGTCCGGGCCCGCGACCTCATCCTGTGTGACCACGACGGCCGGGTGGTGCAGGGTGAGCGGCCGGTGAACCGGGCCGCCTTCGCCATCCATTCGGAGGTGCACGCGGCCCGGCCTGACGTGGTCGCCGCCGCCCACACCCACTCGCTGCACGGCAAGGCCTTCTCGACACTGGGGCGCCTCCTCGACCCGCTCACTCAGGACGCCTGCGCCTTCTACGGCGACCACAGCCTGTTCGACGACTACACCGGCGTGGTCCTCGACGTCGAGGAGGGCAAGCGCATCGCCCACGCTCTCGGAGACAACAAGGCCGTCATCCTGCGCAACCACGGCCTGCTCACCGCCGGCCACTCGGTCGACGAGGCCGCCTGGTGGTTCATCGCCATGGAGCGCACCTGCCAGGCCCAGCTGCTGGCCATGGCCGCCGGCAAGCCGATCCCGATAGACCACGAGACGGCCACCCTGGCCCACCACCAGGTGGGCCATCACCGTGCGGGCTGGTTCAGCTTCCAGCCCCTCCACGACCGGATCGTCAAGGAGCAGCCCGACCTGCTGGACTAGCGCGCCGGCGGGTCCTGCGAAGCAGAGCAGGGCCGCGCTGGCCGCGGGGCCGATGACTTAGGCCTTGACGACCACGGTCTTGATGATCTTGTCGGCGAACGTCTGCTTCTCCTTGTCGATGAACAGGCCGTATATGTAGCCGAAGTAGCAGATCAGGCCGTCGAGGAAGTGGCACAGGTAGCGTACGATGCCCATGCCGCCGCCGATGTTCTGACCGGTTTCCTGGCTGACCACCTTGATGTTCTGGGTCTTCTTGCCGATGGACTGGCCGGTTTCGCCGTTGAGGTAGGCATTGTAGAATCCGAAGGCTGCAGCGGCCAGGATGAACAGCAGGCCGAGAAGCAACGACCGCAGGGCGAACAGGATGATGTAGGCCAGCACGATCGGTCCGACGTAGTCGATGAGGCCGGCGACGATGCGGGGCCCGGCCTCTGCGTAGTCGCGACCGGTCCCTCCGTAGGGGCTGCCGCCGGGGGGCGGATAGCCGCCAGCAGGGGGCGGCGGGGGCGGGGCGTAGCTCATGTGGGTCTCCTAGTCGGGCGGTTCTTCCATTCGCAAATGGCACCGCGGAAGGTAGTGGAGCGGAGGGCCGCTTGGTCGGATCTGCCCGAAGGACGTGCATCCGATGGCGGCAGGAGGGTTGTCGGCTGGCGCGCTCAGGCCTGCGCCGGTCGGCTCCCCTGGCTCACCCAGTAGCTGTTGAGGGCGGTCTGCACCTTCGGGTACCACAGGAACGGGCCGACCAGCGGGATCAGCAGGAACAGGCCGTCGGTCGCCTTCACCGGGCTCGGCCAGCCGTTGCGGTTGTAGGCCTTCTCGATCTCGATGGGCACGGTGAAGCCGATGACGATCGAAGCCAGGAGCCCGAGGACCAGGCCGACGCCTCCGCCGATCCCGTCCCCGTTGTGCTTCTGCAGGTCGTCGTGGGTGCGGTACGCCCACGCCGCTCCCCACAGCCCACAGGTCAGAGCGAACAGCAACATGTTCCACGTCGGCTTGTACCAGACGTCATCGAGCGTCGGCGGGACGTAGCGGGCCGCCGGAGCCCCCGCCGGGACCTGAGGCGGGGGCCAGCCGTAGCCCTGCTGTGCGTAAGGGTCGGTCTGTCCCGCGGGATCGGTCATCGCCCGAGGCTAACGAGGCTCAGGTCGCGGCGCCCGCCTCGGCGGCGGCGCGGCCGAAAGCCGGACCGTCGGCCGGCACGGTGAGCACCTCTGAACCGTCGCCCGTGACCAGGATGGTGTGCTCGAACTGGGCCGCCCGACGGTGGTCGCGGGTGACGGCGGTCCACCCGTCGGGCCACACCGTGTGGTCGCCGGTGCCGAGGGCGATCATCGGCTCGATGGTGAAGGTCATGCCCGACCTGAACGTGAAGCCCTCGGCCCGGTGCTCCGGGTAGTGGAACACCGTCGGCGGGGCGTGGAAGCGCCGGCCGACACCGTGGCCGACAAAGGCCCGCACCACGCTGAAGCCGTGGGCGTGGGCGTGATCCTGGATGGCCCGGCCGACGTCGACCAGCTTGCCGCCCGGGTGGACCTGGGCGATGCCAAGCTCGGTGCACTCACGGGTCACCCGGATGAGGGAGCGGCTGGTCTCGTCGACCTCACCGGCACAGAAGGTGGCGTTGGTGTCGCCGTGGAAGCCGTCGAGGTAGATGGTGACGTCGATGTCACAGACGTCGCCGTCCTGCAGCACCCGGTCGTCGGGGATGCCGTGGCAGATCACCTCGTTCACCGAGGTGCACACGCTCTTCGGGAAGGGCGGGGCCCCGCCTCCCCCGGCGTAGCCGAGGGGGCTCGGATATCCGCCCCGCTCGATGCAGGCCTGGTGGACAAAGGCGTCGATCTCGTCGGTGCTGACCCCGGGCCGCACCAGCTCGCCTGCCGCGGCCAGGATCTCGGCTCCCGCCTGGCAGGCGGCCCGCATCCTGGGCAGCGACTCGGCATCCTGCACCTCAGGCTGTCCGTCGCCCCGCTCGGGCCGGCCGCCGGCGCCCGGCTCGGCGTAGGGAGGCCGGGGGATGTGGGCCGGGACCTCACGCCGCGGGCTGAGCTGCCCCGGCACCACCCGGCCGGACGCCGTCAGCTGGTCGAGCCTGTTGTGACAGCGCTTGTACCTGCGTCCCGAGCCGCACCAGCACGGATCGTTCGACTTCAGCTTGTGTCCCATCGCCGCCCGACGCTACCCGGCCGGGCTACGCTTTCCCCTGCTGTCGACCCCGTGCGGGAGAGCAGCGATGCTGCGCCGAAGGGGCAATCCCTCCCAGGAATCTCTCAGGCCAACGGACCGCACGGGTGAGGCCAGGCTGGAAGCGGATGCCGACAGCTCGGGAGGTTCCTCGAAAGGACAGCCCGTTGCCGAACCGCCGCAGCTTCGCCGATCGCCACATCGGCTCCGACGCCGACGAGGTGGGAAAGGCCCTCTCCGCCGTCGGCTACCGGTCGCTCGATGCGCTCGCCGCCGACGCCGTTCCGGCGTCCATCCACCTCCTTCACGATCTCGACCTGCCGGTGGCGGCCGGCGAGCCCGAGGTCACGGCTGAGCTGCGGGCTCTGGCCGGGGCCAACCGGCGTCTGGTGCAGATGATCGGCCTGGGCTGGCACGACACGGTGACGCCGCCGGTCATCCGCCGCAACGTCCTCGAGGATCCGGGCTGGTACACCGCCTACACCCCCTACCAGCCCGAGATCAGCCAAGGCCGGCTCGAGGCGCTTCTCGCCTTCCAGACCATGATCGAGGACCTGACGGCCCTACCGGTGGCCAACGCGTCCCTGCTGGATGAGGCCACGGCCTGCGCCGAGGCCGTCTCGCTGATGCACCGGGTGTCGAAGGCGCCCGGCCAGGTGGTGGTGGTGGACTCAGACTGCCACCCGCAGTCGATCGCCGTGGTGCGCACCCGGGCCGAGCCGCTCGACATCGAGGTGGTGGTGGCCGACCTCTCCGGCGGCCTGCCGCCCGGCGTCGAGCCCTTCGGGGTGCTGGCCGCCTACCCCGGTTCTTCGGGAGCGGTGCGCGACCTCGGGCCGCTGGTCGCCCAGGCCCACGCCTTCGGGGCGCTGGTCGCCGTCACCGCCGACCTGCTGGCCCTCTGCCTCTTCGAGGCGCCGGGCACGTGGGGTGCCGACGTGTGCGTGGGCAGCGCCCAGCGCTTCGGCGTGCCGCTCGGCTATGGCGGCCCCCACGCCGGTTTCATGGCGGTGCGGCTCGGCATCGAGCGGTCGCTGCCGGGGCGGCTGGTGGGCGTGTCGGTCGACGCCGACGGCGCCCCCGCCCTCCGGCTGGCCCTGCAGACCCGAGAGCAGCACATCCGCCGGGAGAGGGCCACCTCCAACATCTGCACGGCCCAGGTGCTCCTCGCCAACATCGCCGCCTTCTACGCCATGTGGCACGGGCCCGAGGGCCTTACCGCCATCGCCGAGCGCGTGCACGGGCACGCCCGCACGCTGCAGGCCGCCCTCACCGGAGGAGGGGTCGAGGTCGTGCACGCCGATGTCTTCGACACCGTTCAGGCCCGGGTGCCTGGCCGGTCCCGGGCTGTGGTGGCCGCCGCGATGGAACGCGGCATCAACCTGCGCCTGGTCGACGACGACGTGATCGGGATCACCTGCGATGAGGTCACCACCGCTACCCACGTCCGCGAGGTGGTGGCCGCCTTCGGCATCGTTGCAAGCGGAGCCGATCATGCCGAGGGCGACATGCATCCCGCGCCCGTGGGCTACGCAACACTGCTGCCGCTGGCGCGCAACACCCCCTTCCTGACCCACCCCGCATTCTCCCGCTTCGGGTCGGAGACGGCGATGCTGCGCGAGCTGCGACGCCTGTGCGACCGTGACCTCGCCCTCGACCGCACGATGATCCCGCTGGGCTCGTGCACCATGAAGCTGAACGGCACCACCGAGATGGAGCCGATCACCTGGGACGGGTTCGCCGGCATCCACCCGTTCGCCCCGCTCGACCAGGCGGCCGGCTACGCCTCGTTGATCGGTGACCTCGAGCGCTGGCTGTGCGAGGTCACCGGCTACGACGCCGTGTCCCTGCAGCCCAACGCCGGCAGCCAGGGCGAGCTGGCCGGCCTCCTCGCCATCCGCGCCTTCCACCGCAGCCGGGGCGAGGCGGCCCGGCGGGTGTGCCTGATCCCGTCCTCCGCCCACGGCACCAACGCCGCCTCGGCGGTGATGGCCGGCATGCAGGTCGTCGTGGTGCGTTGCGACGGGGCCGGCACCGTCGCACTCGCCGACCTGCGGGACAAGGCCGCCGACG
>JBBSHM010000053.1:0-16886 GCA_038253125.1 Acidimicrobiales bacterium | reverse complement strand
GAGGGTGAGGCCACGGCCATGTACCTGGCCCGCCTGCTCAAGCCCCTCGGGATCAAGGCCACCCGCATCGCCAGCGGGCTCCCCGTTGGGGGCGACCTGGAGTACGCCGACGAGCTGACCCTGGGCCGCGCCCTGGAAGGCCGCCGCGAGCTGGACTGACTGGTCGCCGGGACCGCCGGACAAGGGCCTGAGCAGCCCTTAGCTGCGCCGCGGGTCGCGGCCGTTGAAGGCGACGAGGCGGTCGATGAGCGGGGCATCGGGACTGACGTCCACGGCCTCGGCGAACGGCGGCGGGAAGTTCCGGCGCTCGGGTGGCATCGACTGGGCGGCGGCGGCGATCGCCGCGGCACGGTCGGTCGCCGGGAGGATGCGGCGGATGGCGTCAAAGGCAACGCTGACCACCTGCTCGTCCCACGCCGGCTGCTGGCCGGTGGCCATAGCCAGGTCCCAGGTGTGGACCGTCAGCTCGTTCCCGTAATGACCGAGCGTCTCGGCCCCCGAGACCTGCGACCAAGGCAGTATCACGATGCGCACGAGCGCGGCCGGGTCGGACCAGGCCGCCCGCACCTCGTGAGCTGTCTGGTGCCACGTCGCCAGCCAGGCTTCGTCGGCCGCCGGCGGCGGCGGGGCGGCGCCGAAGGGGTCCTCGCCCCGGCCGATGACGGCCACCCGGTTCAGCACCTCCACCAGGTGGCCGAGGAGGGCTCGGACGTCCTTGTCGCCGCAAGGCGTGGGGTCGTCCAGCTGGTCGGGCCGCACGGCGCAGATGACGCTGCCGGCCAGGGCCACCGCCCTGGCGAAGGTGGCCCGGGGATCGCCGTCCGGCAAGGGGCTGTCGCTGGTGGGGTTCGTGGTCACGGTTTCGGTTGTCATGCCCTCATCCTCCGCCAGCAAAGCGGTCATCTCCTGACCGGTTCAGATGAAAAGATGCCCCCATGCGAGCGGACCGGCTGGTGGCCGTCCTCCTCCTGCTCCAGTCGCGCCAGCAGGTAACGGCGGCCGAGGTGGCGGTCGAGTTGGAGATCTCCGAGCGCACGGCCCGGCGCGACCTCGACGCCCTCGGCATGGCGGGCCTGCCCGTCTACTCCCAGCAGGGCCGCGGCGGGGGCTGGCGCCTGGCCGGCGGGGGCCGCACCGATCTGAGCGGCCTCAGCGCACCGGAGGCCAGGGCCCTCTTCCTCGTCACCGGGCCGTCGGCTGGGGCCAAGCCCGAGGTAAAGGCCGCCCTGCGCAAGCTGGTGCGGGCCCTGCCCGAGCCGATGCGGGCTCCGGCCGAGGCGGCGTCGACCAAGGTGGTCATCGACGCCGGCGGCTGGGGCCAGCAGCCCGAACGTCGCCCCGACCCACCATTGCTGGATGCCGTGCAGCGGGCGGTGATCGAGGGCGTGCAGTCCGACCTCGGCTACGTAGCCCGAGATCGCAAGCCCACCACCCGGCTCATCCACCCTCTCGGCCTCGCCGCCAAGGGACCGGTCTGGTACCTCGTGGCCGGCACCGATGCCGGCCTGCGCACGTTCCGGGTCGACCGCATGCGCTCCTTCGAGCCCACCGACAGCCCGGTGGTGGTTCCCGACGGCTTCGACCTGGCCGAGGCGTGGCGCCTCATCTCCGACGAGGTCGAGCAGCGTCGGGCACCGGTGCGGGCCTCGGCTCGGGCGACGCCCGAGGTAGTCGGTTGGTGCCGCGCCCTGCTGGGCAACCGGGTGCGCATCGGCCCGGGGACGCCGGACGGGCGGGTCGAGATCGAGCTGCGGGGCCGCAGCGTCCGCTCACTCGTGGCCGAGATCGCCGGGTTCGGCGCCTACCTCGAAGTCATCGGCCCACCCGAGGTCCGCCAGGCGCTGCTGGCCGTGGCCGCCGAGCTGGCCCAGCTGTACCAGGACCAACCCCCCGCTTCTGTCGGGAGAACCCCTCCGCCCAGCGACAGCTAGTCCCGACAGTTCGGCGGGGGTTTGGGCTCAGCCGGTGGTGATCTCGTCGATGCGGGCCATGACGTCGGGCGTCAGGAGGGGGATGACCTCGGCGGCCTTCAGGTTCTCATGAACCTGGGAGACCCTGCTGGCGCCGGTTATGACGCTCGACACGTTCGGGTTCATGGCGCACCAGGCGATTGACAGCTGGGCGAGTGTGCAATCCAGCTCGGCACTGATCGCCTTCAGCCGGCGCACCTTGGCGTTTGCGCCCTCGTCGACCAGCATCCGCTGGAGCCACTCGTAGCCGGGCAGCGAGCCGCGGCTGCCCTCGGGCACACCGTCGAGGTACTTGCCGGTGAGCAGGCCGCTGGCTAGCGGGCTCCACGTGGTGAGGCCGATGCCCTCGTCCTCGTACAGGCGCAGGTACTCCTGCTCGACCTTGTGGCGTTCGAACAGGTTGTACTGGGGCTGCTCGACCACCGGCTTGCGGAGGTGGTGGCGCTCGGCGATGTCGCATGCGGCGCGCACCTCGTCCGCACTCCACTCCGAGGTGCCCCAGTACAGGGCGGCGCCGCGGTCAACGATGTCGCTCATGGCCCACACCGTCTCCTCGATCGGGGTCTCGGGGTCGGGCCGGTGGCAGTAGAGGAGGTCGACGAAGTCGAGCCCGAAACGTTCCAGCGAGCCGTCGATGGCGTGCAGCAGGTACTTGCGGTTCAGCGTGTTGCTGGTGTTGGGGCCGTCTTCGATGCCCCAGAACAGCTTGGTGGAGACCGTGTAGGAGTGCCGGGGCCAGCCGAGCTCGCGGATGGCCTGGCCCATGATCCGCTCGGACTCGCCGCCGGCGTAGACCTCGGCGTTGTCGAAGAAGGTGACCCCGCCGTCGTAGGCCGCCTGCATGCACTCGGCGGCGCCGCCGCCCTCGAGCTGCGGCCCGAACGTGACCCATGAGCCGAAGCCCAGCACGCTCACCTTGAGGCCGGACCGCCCCAACCGACGATGCTCAAGCTTGTCTGTCATACGGGCGACCCTACGGCGAGCTGCGGCGCTAGCCCGACCCTCGAGAGTGCCCACTTCTGGTCCCTGGCCCCCCCCTTCTGGGCCACTCTCACGACACGAGCAGCCGGAGCGACGGTGGCGCCGAGCGCGGCTGCCAGGCTGGGGCGGTGTTCCCGCCCGACACCGGTCTGCCCGTCGAGGCCGTCGTTCCCGCCCTGCGGGACGCGTTAGCCGGCGCGGGGCTGGCCGTGCTGCAGGCGCCACCGGGAGCGGGAAAGACAACCGTGGTGCCCCTGCGGCTACTGGCCGAGCCATGGCTGGCCGGGGGGCGGATCGTGGTGCTGGAGCCCCGGCGGCTGGCCACCCGGGCGGCGGCCCGGCGCATGGCGTCGCTGATCGGCGAGGAGGTGGGCAGCTCCGTCGGCTTCACGACGAGAGACGAGCGGCGGGTCTCGCGCCACACCCGGGTGGAGGTCGTCACCGAGGGGGTGCTCACCCGCCGCCTCCAGCACGACCCGGAGCTGCCCGGCACCGGCCTGGTGGTGTTCGACGAGCACCACGAGCGCAACCTGCAGGGCGATCTCGGGCTGGCCCTGGCCCTCGACGTGCGCAGCACCATCCGCCCCGACCTGCGCCTGCTGGTCATGTCCGCCACCCTCGACGGACAGCGGGTGGCGGCCCTGCTGGGAGGCGACGGCCCGCCCGCCCCCATCGTGGCCAGCCAGGGCCGGGCCCACCCGGTCGAGGTGCGGTGGCGGCCCCCGCCGCCCCGGAGCCGGGCCGCCAGGGGACGCGAGCGCATCGAGCCGACGGTGGCCGCCGCCGTCGAGCAGGCCCTGGCCGACGAGCCGACGGGTGACGTGCTCGTGTTCCTGCCGGGGGCCGGCGAGATCCGCCGGGTCGAGGGGCTGCTCGCTGCGCTTGACGGCCGGGTCGACGTCCGCCCCCTGTACGGAGCCATGACGAACGCCGACCAGGACGCCGCCCTGCAGCCGCCGGCCGCCGGCCGGCGCAAGGTGGTGCTGGCCACCGACATCGCCGAGACCAGCCTCACCGTCGAGGGCGTTCGGGTGGTGGTGGACGCCGGCCAGGCCCGCGTCCCCCGCTACGACCCGCGCACCGGCATGACGGCCCTGCAGGTGGTCGCCATCTCAAAGGCGTCGGCCGAGCAGCGGGCGGGACGGGCCGGTCGCACCGAGCCCGGGGTCGCCTACCGGCTGTGGTCCAAGCTCGACCACGCCGCCCGGCGGCCGTTCGCCGCTCCGGAGATCTCCCAGGTCGACCTGGCCCCGCTGATCCTGGAGCTGGCCGCCTGGGGTGACACGACCGGCGCCTCGCTGCGCTGGCTCGACCCGCCACCGGGACGGCCGGTTACCGAGGCTCGCCAGCTTCTGGTCCTCCTCGGCGCCTTGGACGTTGAGGGCCGACCGACCGAACTCGGCCGGCGCATGGCCGACCTGCCACTGCATCCCCGCCTGGCCCGGATGGTCGTGGTTGCCGCGGAGCGGGGTCGGGGCTACGACGCCTGCGTGCTGGCCGCCCTGCTCGAGGAGCGCGACGTCCTGCGGGGGCACCCCGACGAGCTTCCGGTGGACGTGGCCGACCGGGTGACCCTGCTGGTCGACCCCGGCGCACGCCACCCGCTGGCCGACGGCCGAGCACTGCGCACCGCCCGGGACCGGGCCCGCGACCTGGCCCGCCGAACCGGGGTCGGACAGATCCCGGTTGACCCTCAGCTCAGTGGCGGCGTCCTGGCCCTGGCCTACCCCGAGCGGGTGGCCCAGGCCCGGGGCGCAGGCCGGTTCCGCCTGCGCGGCGGCCCAGCGGGCTGGGTGTCGGCGCGGGATCCGCTGGCCGCCGAAACGTTCCTGGTGGCGGCCGAGCTCGATGCCGGCGCCAAGGCCGACGCCCGCATCAGGCTGGCGGCCGCCCTGGCACCCGACGACCTGCCGCTGGACGAGGTCGAGGAGGCCACCAGCCTCACCTGGGACCGGGCTGGCGACAACCTGGTGGCGCGGGTGACCCGTCGGCTGGGCGCCCTCGACCTAGGCACCTACGACGGGCGCCCGACCCCCGGGCCGGCCACCACGGCGGCCCTGATGCAAAGGGTAAAGGCCACCCGCCTCGCCGCCCTGCACTGGACCCCGGCCGCCCGATCGCTGCAGGCGAGGGTCGGCTTCATCCGTCGCCACCAGGGCGAGGCATGGCCCAACCTGTCTGACTCGGCGCTGCTGGCTGACCTGGCAGGCTGGCTGGCCCCGTTGCTGGCCGGCGCCAGGGGCCGGGCCGACCTTGAGGCAGTCGACGTGACGGCGGCTCTGCGGGGGCACCTGACGTGGGACCAGGCCCGCAGCGTCGACCAGATGGCCCCGAAGACCCTGGCGCTGCCGTCGGGCCGCTCGGCCGCCCTCGACTACGGGACCGAGCCGCCGTCGGTGGCCGTGCGGGTGCAGCAGCTCTTCGGGGTCACCGAGCACCCCACGGTGGCGGGCGTCGGCGTGGTTCTGCACCTCTTGTCGCCGGCCGACCGGCCCGTGCAGGTGACGAGCGACCTGCCCGGCTTCTGGGCCGGAAGCTGGCGGGACGTGCGCAAGGCCATGGCCGGCCGCTATCCCAAGCACCGCTGGCCCGAGGATCCCAGCGCGCCCGCTCGGTGAGCGCACCGCGGCGGCCCGCGGGCCGTGACCGAGGATCGGATGGCAGTGCTCGCCGCTCATAAGGTAGCTGGCGTGAGCGACGACGAAGACGGGCGTCCTTCGGTCTTCCTCCTCCGCCACGGGGCGACCGAGTGGAGCGAGTCCGGCCAGCACACCGGGCTGACCGACATCCCGCTGACCGACGAGGGTGAGGATGAAGCCCGGGCGCTCACACCGCTCGTTGCCGGCCGCAGTTTCGCCCTGGTGCTGTCCAGCCCGCTGTCCCGGGCGCTGCGCAGCGTGGGGCTTGCCGGGCTGGCCGACATCGAGATCGAGCCCGACCTCCTGGAGTGGGACTACGGAAAGGTCGAGGGCCGCACCACCGCCGACATGCGCGAGGACGAGCCCGACTGGACCGTCTTCGCCGCTGAGATACCCGGTGGTGAGACCGCAGAGCAGGTGGGCGAGCGGGTTGACCGGGTCATCGCCCGCAGCCGGGCTGCTGACGGCGACGTGCTCCTGGCCGGGCACGGTCACTGCCTGCGCATCCTCGCCGCCCGCTGGATCGGCCTCGAACCCCGCGCCGGGCGTCTGCTACACCTGGCCAGCGGCACCCTGTCCGAGCTGTCGTGGGAGCGCGAGCAGCCGGTGATCAAGACCTGGGGCCTCCGGGGCCGTTCGTAGCGATGCCCTTGGCCGAGACCGTCGCCGGCCTCTGGGAGCGCGACATCCTCCCGGCGCTCACCGACTACATCGCCATCCCCAACATCAGCCCGGCCTACGAGCCGGACTGGGTGGCCAAGGGCCACATGGCTGACGCCGTCGAGCTGGTGCGGGCGTGGTGCGCGGCCCGGCCGATCGAGGCCATGACGGTAGAGGTCCACATGATTGACGGTCGGACCCCCGTGATCGTCGTGGACGTGCCGGCGTCGGGTCCGGCGCCGGCCGGCGGCGGCGACGACACCGTCCTGCTGTACGGCCACCTCGACAAGCAGCCGCCGATGGATGGCTGGCACGACGGCCTGGGGCCCTGGACGCCGGTGCGCCGGGAGGAGCGCCTGTACGGGCGGGGGGGCGCCGACGATGGCTACGCCGCCTTCGCCGCCCTGGCGGCCATCGAGGCGGTCAGGGCCGAGGGCGCCGGCCACGCCCGTTGCGTGCTGCTCATCGAGGCCAGCGAGGAGTCGGGCAGCCCCGACCTGCCCGCCCACGTCGAGGACCTGGCCGGCCGGCTCGGCTCGCCATCGCTGGTGGTCTGCCTCGACTCGGGGTGCGCCACCTTTGACCGGCTGTGGGCCACCACCTCGCTGCGGGGCCTGGCCGGCGTCACCGTCACGGTCCGGGTGCTGGAGGAGGGCGTCCACTCGGGCGCCGCCGGCGGGATGGTGCCGTCATCGTTCCGCCTCCTGCGCCAGCTTCTCGACCGGGTCGAAGACGCCGACACGGGCCGGCTGCTCCTCCCCGAGCTCCACGTCGACATCCCCGCGGACCGGGTGGCCGAGCTGACCGCCACCGCCACCGGGCTGGGCGGCGGAGGAGCCTCATTTCCGCTGGTGCCCGGCATGGTCGCCGCCCATGCCGGGGATCCCGCCTCTCAGCTGCTGGCCCGGACATGGCAGCCGGCGCTGGCCTACGTCGGCGCCGATGGGCTGCCCCCCACCAGCGAGGCGGGCAACGTGCTGCGCCCGGCCACCACGCTCGGCCTCTCTTTCCGCCTGCCACCGACGACCGACCCCGAAGCGGCCACCGCCGCCATCGAGCGGGTGCTGTCAGCCGACCCGCCCCACGGCGCCGAGGTCACGGTGCAGCGGCAGCACTCGGCCGCCGGCTGGGCCGCCCCCTCCTTCGATCCCTGGCTCACCAGAGCTCTCGACGAGGCGTCGCATCTGGCCTGGGGTGAGCCGTCACACACCATCGGCGAGGGCGGCTCCATCCCGTTCATGGCCATGCTCGGTGACCGCTTCCCCGCCGCCCAGTTCGTGGTGACGGGCGTGCTCGGCCCGGGCACCAACGCCCATGGCCCGAACGAGTACCTCCACGTCCCGTATGCGACGGCCCTGACCGTCGCCATCTCCCACATCCTCGCCGCCCACGCCCGGCGCTGAGGACCGAACCACCGGAGGCACGCCGTGATCCGCCATGGCCAGATCGATCTCAGCGCCTCGACGCCCTCGTCGAATTTCTACGACCGGGGCCGCTTCGGCCGCCTGTTCCCGACGCTTCCTCCCTTTGCCCGCGACACCAGGCGGCTGCGTGAGGCGCTGATGGAGCTCGGCGCCAAGGGCGGTCCGATGGACGCCGGCCGACCCAACCCCGACGGCAGCCCGGGGTCTCGCAACCTTGACAACCCCACGATCACCGCCGGGTTCACCTACCTGGGCCAGTTCCTGGACCACGACATGACGTTCGACCCGACGTCGAGCCTGGCCCGCCGGCAGGACCCCGAGTCGATCCGGAACTTCCGGATACCGGCACTCGATCTCGACAGCGTCTACGGCGGCGGCCCGATCGTCTCACCGCACCTGTACGACATCAGGGTCGACCGGGGGCGAACGACGATGCTCACCGAGCGGATCCCGGGCTCGGGCGCGGCTTCGATCGACGGCAAGCCGCGCTTCGACCTGCCCCGCAACAGCCAGCGCACCGCGCTCTGCGCCGACCCCCGCAACGACGAGAACCTCATCACCTCACAGCTGCACCTGGCCCTGTTGCGCTTCCACAACAGGGTCGTGGCCGACGTCAGGGAGGGAGCCGACGCCCGGACCACGACCGATGAGATGTTCGACGAGGCGTCGCGCCTGGTGCGCTGGCACTACCAGTGGATCGTGTTGCACGAGCTCCTGGCCAGGACGGTGGGGACCGAGACCCTGCACGACGTCGTCGCCAACGGTCCCCGGCACTTCACCTGGCGCAACGAGCCGTACATCCCGGTCGAGTTCTCGGTGGGCGCCTACCGGTTCGGCCACTCGCAGGTGCGACCCACCTACCGGGCCAACTTCGGACCGAGCGCCGCGCAGCCGGAACGCCAGTTCTTCGCCCAGATCTTCAACCCGGCGGCGCCCGACTCAGCCGACCCGCCTGACCTGCGGGGCGGGAAGCGGGCGCCTCGCCGCTTCATCGACTGGCAGTCCTTCTTCGACTTCGGCGACGGGAGGGCCTTCCAGAACAAAAAGATCGACACCGTGCTGTCGGCGCCGCTGTTCGACCTGCTGGGCCAGCCGCAGGCCGAGCCCGTCTCGCTCGCCTCCAGGAACCTGTTGCGCAACCTGACCATGAAGGTCCCGTCGGGCCAGCGGGTGGCACGGGCCATGGGTCTGCCCGAACTGGCTCCGGCCGACCTGGACGACCTGAAGCCCTTCTCGCTCAACGAGCGCACCCCCCTCTGGTTCTACGTCCTGCGGGAGGCCGAGGTCGTGGCCGGCGGGGAGCGTCTGGGGCCCGTCGGCGGCCGGATCGTGGCTGAGGTGATCGTCGGCCTCATGCTCGGTGACAGCCAGTCGTTCCTCCGCCAGGACCGGTCCTGGCAGCCGACCTACGGCCAGGACGGAACCTTCACCATGGTGGACCTCCTCCGGGTCGCCGGTGTCGTGAGCCCGCTGCCGCTCCCCCCTGAACGGGCCCGACGGGGCGGAAGGTACGGCCTGAGCCCCTCAGAGCGGGAGAGACACGGCGCGAGCGCGAGCCGAGGTCAGCCGGGGGGGCTCGCCCATCACCGCGCCGAGGCCCCGCACCAGCGCCCGGCAGGCGGCGATCTCGAAGGGCGACGGTGACGGCGCTCCCCACAGCCGGCGGGCGAACGGCGGCAGGCAGGCGATGGCGCCAGCGAAGAGCAGCCGGTAGGCAGGCAGGACCGCCGGGGCCAGACGGGCCTCGTCCAGGAAGCGCCACGCCCCTCGAGCCTGCTCGCCCACGGCCAGCTGCGGGCGGTGCCAGTCCAGGGCGGCGTCAAGCTCGTCCCACGAGCGGGGCGGTGCGGGGTCACCGAGCTCGACGGCCACCCGGGCCACCTCCCCGACGTAGCGATCCAGTTCCTCCGCGGTCATCGGGTCAGCCCCGAACCGGCGGTGGGCGGCGGCGAAGGTGGCGAACTCGGCGACGTGCACCCAGTCCAGGAGCTCGGGGTCCTCCGCCGAGTAGGGCCGGCCGTCGGGTGTGGTGCCTGCCACCTTGGTGTGCACCCGGCACACCCGGGCGCAGGCCTGCTCGGCCTGCTCGACGGTGCCGTAGGCCGTGGCGCCGACGAAGTCCGCAGTGCGTCGCAGCCGCCCCAACGGATCGGTCCGAAAGTCGCTGTGGTCGGCCACGCCGGCCATCGTGAGGGGGTGCAGGGCCTGGAGCATGAGGGCGGCGATGCCGCCGACGAACATGGATGTGTCGGCATGCACCCTCCAGGTGGTGCTCTCCGGCCCGAACCACCCGGCCTCACCCGTGGCCACCACCGGTGCGGGCGGACCGACCGGCCTGTCGGCGCGGAACAGCTGCGCCATCCCCCCTCTCAGCGCACCCTGCACCAGTGGGGCGGCGGCGCGGCCGGCGATGCCGACGGCCAGGCCGAGGGCGGCCTCGGCCGCAGTCGGTGTCGGAGGGACCCAGACGGTGAGCGGACCCACGAGCCAACGGTACCGAGGCCCCCCGGCCTAGACCCAGTTCGGACCAGGCGCTCCGGCGCTGTGCAAAATCGTTCCAGTCGTCGCCGCATCAGGGGGTGGGGTTAGCGTTCCGCCATGACGGCGCCGGCAGGCCAGCCACTGGTCGAGCTTGAGGCCGTCACCTCATCCTTCGGTCCCCTCCAGGTGCTCCACGGCATCGATCTGGTGGTCCACCGGGGTGAGGTGGTGGTGCTCCTCGGGCCTTCGGGTTCCGGCAAGTCCACGCTCATCCGCTGCATCAACGGGCTGCAGCCGATCGACGGCGGCCGGATCCTGATCGACGGACAGCCCATGCCTCGTGAAGGCCGGGCGCTGGCCCGGCACCGGGCGGATGTCGGCATGGTCTTCCAGTCCTTCAACCTCTTCGCCCACAAGACCATCGTCGCCAACCTGACGATCGGCCCGATCAAGGTGCGCAAGGAGAAGGCCGAGGTGGCCCGCAAACGGGCGATGGAGCTGCTCGAGCGGGTCGGCATCGCCGACCAGGCCGAGAAGTACCCGGCCCAGCTCTCCGGCGGCCAGCAGCAGCGTGCGGCCATCGCCCGGGCCCTGGCCATGCAACCGAAGGTCATGCTTTTCGACGAGCCCACCAGCGCCCTCGACCCCGAGATGCTGAACGAGGTGCTCGACGTCATGGTGAAGCTGGCGGCCGACGGCATGACCATGATCGTCGTCACCCACGAGATGGGCTTCGCCCGCCACGCCGCCCAGCGCGTGATGTTCATGGCCGACGGGCGGATCATCGAAGCCGCCTCTCCCGCCGACTTCTTCACCAGGCCCGAGAACCCCCGCACCCAGGAGTTCCTGGCCAAGATCCTCACCCACTAGCCAGCCCACCACGAAGGAGCTCCAACCGAGATGACCATGCGCCGAAGCACCGCTCTGCTGGGCTTCACCGCCCTCGCCACCGTCGCCGCCGCCTGCGGGTCGGACTCCTCCACCACGACGGGCGCAGGGGGCGGCGGGTCGGGGGGCTCCAACGCCGCACCGGTCAGCGACAAGTGCTCGAGCTCGGGGGCGACCTTCAGCGCCGCCCAGGGGGTCGATGTGGCCGACAGCCCCACCTTCATGCGCATCAAGACGGCCGGCAAGGTGATGGTCGGGGTGAAGGCCGACCAGCCCAACCTGGGCTACAAGGACACCGACGGCAAGCGCTGCGGCTTCGACATCGAGATGGCCCAGCTCGTCGCCTCGAAGCTGGGGGTGGACCCGGCCAAGATCGAGTACAAGGAGATCCCGAGCGCCAACCGCGAGACCTCCATAAAGGCGGGCGAGATCGACTACTACGTCGGCACCTACTCGATCAACGACAAGCGCAAGGCCGACGTCTCCTTCGCCGGCCCGTACTTCATCGCCGGCCAGGACCTCCTCGTGCGCAAGAGCGACACGTCCATCACCGGCAAGGACACCCTGAAGGGCAAGAAGGTGTGCTCGGCCACGGGCTCGACACCGATCCAGCGAGTCCGCGACGAGATGCTGACCGAGCCTGCCAACATCTCGGAGTTCAAGACCTACTCCGAGTGCGTGTCCCAGCTGATCGACAAGCAGACCGACGCCGTCACCACCGACGACGCCATCCTGAAGGGCTACGCCGCCCAGAGCCCGTCGCAGCTGAAGGTGGTGGGCCAGCCGTTCAGCGTCGAGAAGTACGGCATCGGCCTGGCCCATGACGACACCGCGCTGCGGAACAAGATCGACGACATCCTCGCTGCCTCCTTCACCGACGGCAGCTGGCAGAAGATCTACGACGGCACGCTGGGCAAGTCCGGCTCGCCCGCATCGCCGCCACCCCTCGAGCGCTACTGAGCCCGAGCTTGGGTGACTTCCTCCGGGTATTCTCGGACAACCGGAACCTCTTCATCGACGGGTTCACCACCACCGTCAAGCTGTTCGTCATAGCGGGCTTCGGCTGTCTCATCTTCGGGACCCTGCTCGCTGCCATGCGGGTGTCCCCGATCCCAGCGCTCCGGGCGTTCGGGGCCGTCTATGTGAACACCATCCGCAACACCCCGCTGACGCTGGTCTTCGCCTTTCTGGTGTTCGCCGTCCCCAAGCTAGAGGTCAACCTCGGCTTCTTCCAGAAGGCCTGCATAGCCCTGACGGTGTACACCTCGGCGTTCGTGTGCGAGGTGGTCCGCTCCGGCATCAACACCGTGGACACCGGCCAGGGTGAGGCAGCGAGGGCCATCGGCATGACCTTCAGCCAGGTCCTGGTGCTGATCGTGCTCCCCCAGGCCTTCCGGCCGATCGTGCCCCCGCTCATGAGCGTCGTCAACGCCCTGCTGAAGAACACCACAGTGGCCGCCGGCTTCTCGGTGACGGAGGCCGGCTCCATCCTCGCTGCCCTGTCCGAGCGGAGTGTGAAGCAGACCCCGACGCTGCTGTGGATCACCATCGGCTTCCTGCTGCTGGTCCTGCCGCTGGTGGCCATCCAGCGGGCGCTGGAGAGACGGTGGGGGAGAAGCCGTTGAGCTCGGTCCTCTACGACACACCCGGGCCCAGAGCACGCCTCCGCAACAGTGTGATCAGCGTGATCTCAGGCGTGCTGATCATGGCCCTAATCGGCTATCTCGTCTATCGCTTCGAGGCGACCGGGCAGTTCGAGTCCCGGAGGTGGCAGCAGTTCCGCCTCCCCTCGATCCAGCGCCAGCTCCTGACCGGGCTTCTCGCCACCCTGAAAGCCGCCGGGCTCGGAGCCGCTCTCGCCTTGGCTTTCGGGATCGTTCTAGCCGCCGGTCGCCTGAGCGATCACCGTGCGCTGCGGTGGCCGGCCACGGTGACCGTTGAACTGTTCCGGGCCGTTCCGCTGCTCATCCAGATCTTCGTCTTCTACTACGTGCCGCTGCAGTACCACCACCCGCTCCCGAAGCTGTGGGCGCTGGTGCTCGGTCTCACCTTCTACAACGGTTCGGTGCTGGCCGAGATATTCCGCGCCGGCATTCTCAGCGTGGCGAAGGGCCAATCCGAGGCGGCCTACGCCATCGGCATGCGAAAGGGCCCGACGACAAGGCTGATCCTGATGCCCCAGGCCGTGCGGGCGATGCTGCCGACCATCGTCAGCCAGCTCGTGGTGTTGCTGAAGGACACCGCCCTCGGCTTCATCATCACCTACCCGGAGCTGCTCTACGTGGGCAAGCAGATCGGCGGTCGCATCAACTTCGGCTTTCCCTTCGTCCCCGCTCTGATGGTCGTTGCCGCCATGTACATCTCCACCTGCGGCCTGCTCTCGATCACCGCCAACGGCCTGGAGCGACGCACCCGCCGTTCGCATAAGACGACGGCGACGATCGTGCCGACAAACGTCACCGGCGAGGTAGCAGGATGGCCACTCTAACCGAGCTCGCCGGCCCTCAGGGGTCGATGAGCTGGAGGGCGCTGTCGGCGGCGCCGCCGGCCACCACGACCCGGCCGGTGGTGGGGTCGACGGCGACGTCGACGGGCTGGCGGATCGTGGGCCAGGACCGGTTAGCCTTCGGCGTCCGGCCGTCGAGGCGGAAGGCCTGCACCCGGTTCGTGGCCGTCAGCGTGACGTAGGCGATGCGGCGGGTGGAGTCAATGGCCAGGCCGTAGGGGGCACCCTTGGCCGCCACCTTGGCGATCTGGTGGGGGCCGTCGGGGCGGACCTCGAAGACGAGCAGCGCCTCTCCCTGGGTGTCGGCCACGTAGAAGAGGTTGTCCGGACCGGCTCTCACATGTGTGGGCCCGACCCCGCAGGGCGTCCGGCCGAGCGACGAGCCATCCGGCCGGTAGGCCTCCATCTGGCGACCGCGGACACCAAGGGCGACGACGACAGAGCCGTCGGAGGAGGCGGCGACGCCCCCGGGCTGCACCGGGGCCGGCAGCTGCTTCACCTCCTGGCCGCCCTCGACCACCGAAACCCGGTTGGCCAGCTCGTCCCCCACGAAGACGCGCTCGCCAGCGGAGGTGGCGTCGTGGGGCTGGCGGCCGACCCCGACATCGCTGACGAGGGCGCCGTCGGGCAGCGCCACCTGGTACAGCCGGTCGGTGCCCTCGGCTGGCACGAGCACCGGGCCGCCCGCCCGGGCCAGCTGCAGGTGTCGGGCCGAGCCAGCGAACAGGGTCCGGCTGCGCTCGACGCCGGTGTCGGCATCGACCAGGGCCAGGCCGTCCGGCTTGCGCACGCCGGCAGCGATGGTGCGGGTGGGGCCGTCGACCACCAGCCCCTCGGGTTGTCCGGGGAGGGGGACCACGCGTCCGGCCGGTGGCTCGGACGGCACCGGCGAGACGGCCGGCTCGGGGGCGTCGGTCCGCGGGGCCGGGGGCTTGGAAGCGCAGGCCCCGGCGATGAAGGCCATCGTGGCGAGGGCGGCAGCCGCCTTGGTCAGGCGCCGGGGCTGGGTTCGCACCCTGAGGAGACTACGGACGGAGGCCGCCCTACCTGCAGACGCTTCCCGCGCTCAGGCCGGGCCCCGGCCGCTGGCCGCCCGCTCGGCCACGGCCCGCTCGACCAGGGCCAGGGCGTCGCCGACCGTCTGCATGTCAGCGGGATCGACGTCCGGCAGGCGGATCCCAAAGGCGTCGTCGAGCAGCAGCGAGATCTCGGTGAGGGCCAGCGAGTCAGCGTCGAGCTCGTCCCACGACCGTTCCGGCGTCACCTCGTCGGGCTCGATGCCCAGGATCTCGGCCACCGTCTCGGCGAACGCCTGACGCAGCTCCTCGGGGTCTCGGGGTGTGGGCACGGCGGGAACCTACCGGCCATGGAGGAGCTCAACCAAAGAGCCGCTTCAAGCCGGCGGACGCGGAGCTTCCCGCTCTGCAGGGCCGCTCGGGCCCGGGGCCCAGCGGCGCCGGCGGGTGTCCCAGGCATCTGCTGTGCCCAGAGCCCGCAGCTCGAACTTGCGGACGCGGGTGGTCGGCGTCTTCGGCAGGGCGTCGTGAGACCGCAGCCACCGCGGCACCAGGTAGGCGGGCAGAGCCGTGCCCAGGAACGACGCCACCTCGGCCAGGTCCAGCTCGATCCCCTCCGAGGCCACCACGCACAGCAGCACCTCCTCCTCCACGCCGTCGTCGGCCGGCACGCCGATGGCCGCCGCCTCGACCACGCCCGGGTGGGTCAGCGCCGCCTCCTCGATGAACGACGGTGAGATCATCTCCCCGGCCCGTCGTATGGCGTCGCGGTGGCGGCCGATGAACGAGAGCTCGCCCTCCTCGGTCCACGCCAGCAGGTCACCGGTGCGGTACCAGCCGTCCTCGGTGAAGCACTCCCGGGTGGGAGCGGCCGGCCCCTCCGCCCCCAGGTACCCCTCGAACATGACGTGGGGTGCCACCGGCTTCACCCACAGCTCGCCGGTCTGCTCGGGGCCGAGCGGCCGGCCCGCCTCATCGGCGATCCGCCCCTCCCACCGGGCGCTCGGAACACCCACCGTGCCAGGCAGCTGGGGCAGGCCCCGGGCCGGCCAGGACCAGCATGACGCCGACTCGGTCTGACCCCAGGTCTCGGCGATCTGAAGGCCGAAACGTTCCTCGATGTCGCGCCAGCGGTCGATCGGGGCGGCGCTGCCCAGGATCCGCCGCACCGGGTTGTCGGCATCGGAGGGATGGGGCGGCCGGCGGGCCAGCGCCGAGAGGATGGTGCCGACGAAGGTGAACATCACGGCGTCCGCCTCGCGGATGCGGCGCCAGAACGACAGCAGCGAGAAGCCGGAGTCGGCGGTCATACGACCGCCACGCCACAGTGCGGCCAGGGTCGTGCCCTGGCAGGTGGCGTGGAACAGCGGCAGGCACGAGTACAGGCTCTCGCCCCGCTCTATCGGCAGGAGCTCGTCGCCGTAGCAGCGGCCCCAGAGCGCCTCGCAGCTGCGACTCCAGAGCACGCCCTTCGGAACCCCGGTCGTGCCCGAGGTGTACATCAGCTTGGTGGGGGCGCCCGGATCGTCGGCCAGCGGGGAGGGCGCTGCGCTGCCCGCCTCCTCCAGGAGCTCCTCGAGCCGCAGAGCCCGCTGTCCCCCGCTCTGCCGGGCCGCTCGGGCCCCGATTCCCCCGCTCTGCCGGGCCGCTCGGGCCCCCAGCTCACCGGCCAGCACCACGTGGCGCAGGTCGGGGAGGCCGCCGCGGAGCGCCTCGATGTCGCCGGCCAGGGCCTCCTGCACCAGCACGATCCGGCTGCGGGAGTGGGCCATCACCTGGCGGAGCGGCTCGCCGGTCTGCAGGGCGTTCAACGGGAGGTAGACCGCTCCGATCTTGGCGCACCCGAACCAGGCGGCCACCGTGGCCCAGCCGTTGAGGGCCCGGACCATCACGATGTCGCCGACGCCGTAGCCGAGACCGACCAGGACCGAGGCCGTCCGGTTGGCCAGCTCGTCGGTCTCGGCGTAGGTGAGGGTGGCGTCGGGGAGGGTGAGGAACGGCTGGGGGCCGAGCTCCGCGGCCCGCAGCTCGAGCATGGCCCGCAGCGACGAGGGCGGGGCGGGCGGAGGATCGTTCGGCTGAGTGTCGACCATGGCGAGCCGGACCGTAGTGTCGGCGGCGGTGGACGGCGACACCCAGCCGGTGAGCCTGGCCGGCATCGTTCTGGCCGACGCCACCACCGGCGCATCGCTCGACCTGGGCGCCGGGCCGCCGAGAGCCCTTCTCAGCATCATCCGCCACCGCCACTGACTCCCGTGCCAGGAGCACCTGGTCCGGGTGCAGGAGCGGGCAACCGAGCTCGGCGAGCTGGGCTTCGCCCT
>JBBSHM010000052.1:0-17304 GCA_038253125.1 Acidimicrobiales bacterium | reverse complement strand
GCACGTCGGCCCACAGCAGCCTCAGCTCGAACCGCTCGGCCCGGCTGACCGCCCCCGAGCGGTGGTCCAGCCATCCGGCGAGCGCGCCGAGGTCGGCCGCGGTGGGCCCGCTGCCCGGGGCGCCACGTAGCACGGCGTGGGCGGCACGGTGCACGACCAGGTCGGCGTAACGGCGGATGGGTGACGTGAAGTGGACATAGGCGCCGGAGGCCAGCCCGAAGTGGCTGCCCGGATCGGTCTCGTACCCGGCTCGCTCCATGCCCTGGGCCACCAGGCCGGCCACCACGGTTCGCTCCAGGCCGGCGTCGGCGGCGGCGTCGACCAGCGCCTCGGTGGCCGACGGGTCAGCCAGCGCTTCGACATCGACCTGAAGCCCGACCGTGGCCAGCAGGCCGACAAGCTGCTGCAGGCGGTCCGGGTCAGGGGCCGGCTGCACCCGGTACAGGGCAGGGGCGTCGTGGTCCAGGAGCCAGCGGGCCACCGCCTCGTTGGCCGCGACCATCAGCCGCTCGACGACGCGGCCAGCCATCGGGGTCGGCACGATCCGCTGCAGGGTGACCCGGTCGCCGTCGATGGTCGGCCGGGCCTCGGCCTCGCTGAACAGCCCACCGGAGCCGGCTCCCCGGGCCAGGCGGGCCGCGCCCATCCGCTCGGCCGCCTCGTGAGCGGCGAAGACCGACGCTTTGACCGGCTCGGGAACGTCGGCTTGCGGGGTCACCTCGGCCCCGTCGTCCGCCCCGGCGGCCGGCTCGCCGGTGAGCCAGCCCTCAACCTGGGCGTAGGTCAGGCGGGCGGCCGAGCGCACCATGCTGGCGCTGACCTCGACATCGGCGATGTCGCCACCGGCGTCGACGGAAAAGGTGACGGTGAGAGCCCGTCGCCGCTCGCCCGGCCGCAACGACAGCGCACCCTCCGACATGTGTCGGGGCAGCATCGGCCAGGTCCCGCTCGACAGGTAGGTGCTCGTGGCCCGCGTCCGCGCCCGCCGGTCGAGAGGGCTGCCGGCGGCCACCGTGGCGGCCGCGTCGGCGATGTGGACGCAGACCCGGGTGGCGCCGCCCTCCAGCCGCTCGGCGTAGATGGCATCGTCGAGGTCACGGGTGTCCGGACCGTCGATCGTGCAGCAGGCCTGGTCGGTGCGATCTCGACGAACCCCGGCCAGCAGGTCTTCGCCGGCGGGCTCTGCTGTGCCTCCGGAGCCGGCGGGCTCGTGCTGGTTCCGGGGGTCGGCGGAGAGGTCGGCGGCGAGAGCGTCGTCGGCGTCGGCGGCGAGGGTCGGGTCCGAGCGGTCGATGGCTCCGAGGTGGCGGGTGGCGGCCAGGAGGCGCAGCCACCGCCACGATGTCGCCTCCACCGGACCCGCCACCAGCGCGCCGCACCGGCGAAGCGCGCCGTCGAGCGAGGCATCTGAGATGCTGAGCACACAGCCCCGGCCGGCCTTGGCCCCGGTGGGCAGCACGTCGTCGGGCACCGTCCAGTCCCGGTTGGCCAACGACGGATCGGGCCGCAGCACGAGCCGGCCCTGCTTCTCGACGAGCAGGCCGACGAGCAGGCGGCGGGTCCGCTGCACCAGCACCAGGTTCTCGGCGGTCAGGCCCTTCCCCCGGCCGTCGTCCACCCCTTCGCACACCACCCGGTCACCGTCGACCAGGTCGACCAGGGCCGGCGGAGGGATGAACAGGGAATCGACCGGGCCGTCCGGCCCCTCGGTCGGGGTGTCCAGGTTGACGAAGCCGAAGCCGCGACGATGGGGGCGGACGGTTCCGGTGAGCGACACGGTCCCCGAACCTACAGAGTGGGGCGGTGCGCCTCCGCTGCTCGGCCGCCTGCTCGCCCGGCCTCGAACCTCTCGTCGTGGCCGAGCTTGCCGCCCTCGGGGTGCACGCCGGTCCGACCACCCCGGGCCAGGTGCCGTTCGCCGCCACCAGCCGGCAGCTTTACGCCGCCTGCCTGCGCTCAGGGGTGGCGAGCAGGATTCTGGTTCGGGTCGCCCAGTTCCCGGCCCGCACGTTCCAAGCCCTGGAGCGGGAGGCGGCCGCCGTCGACTGGTCTCCCTGGACCGCCGACGGTGGAACGTTTCGGGTGACGGCCGTCAAGAGCCGCCTGTTCCACACCGCAGCGGTAGCTGAGCGGCTGGAGCGAGCGGTGGGTGCGCCGGCCTCGGATGCCCCCGGCGGCTCTGACCCCGCTCCGTTCGTGGTGAGGCTCGACCACGACCGCGTCACCATCAGCGCCGACGCCGGCGGTGAGCCCCTCCACCGCCGGGGCTGGCGGCTGGCCACCGCCAAGGCCCCGCTGCGGCCCACCCTCGCCGCCGCTGCCCTGCGCACCATCGGGTGGGATGGCACCAGCCCTCTGATCGACCCGTTCTGTGGCTCGGGCACCGTCGCCATAGAGGCCGCCGGGGTGGCGGCGGGCCTGGCCCCCGGCCGGCTCCGTCGCTTCGCCTTTGCGGCGTGGCCAGCATTCGCCCCGGGCACCTGGGCCAGCGTGCAGGGGGAGGTGCGGGCGGTGGCCCGGCGGCCGGCGGTGAGGGTGCTGGCCACGGACCACGACGCCGGGGCGTGCGCCGCCACCGCGGGCAACGCCGGGAGGGCCGGCGTTGCGGTGGACGTGCGCCAGCAGCTGTTGTCCGACCTCGAACCGCTGGACGGGCCACCGGGCTGGCTGGTCGCCAACCCGCCGTGGGGCGACCGGACCGGGGCTGGCACCGACCTCGGAGACCTGTACGCCGACCTCGGGCGCATCGCCCGCCAACGGCTGCCCGGATGGAGCGTCGCCCTGCTGGTCGCCACGCCCCGCCTGGCCCAGGCCACCGGTCTCGCCCTCGAGCACCGCTGGTCGACCCTTTCCGGTGGCACCCGGGTCCACCTGTTCTCGAGCAACCCGAGCGACCGGCCTGAGCTGAGCCCTGGCTGAGCGCTGGCCTGCCGGTAGGATCCTCACCTCGTGCGGACCTGGGGCAAGGCCGTCGTCGCTGCTGGCCTCCTCGTCACCGTCACCGTCGCCGGTACGGCATCGGACGTCGGTGCCGTCAGCGGGCCCGCACCCGTCGGCGGCTGGGTCGTGAGCCGGGTGCGCTTCGAGCCGCTCGACCCGGCCGCAACCGGGCTGAGTGCTGACGGCGGCGCCGGCCACCGTGGCGCACTCGATGTGGCGCCCGGCGGCCGGCTCCTGGTGGACCTGCCGGTCGAGGACTACGTGCGGGGCATCCAGGAGGTGCCGCACAGCTGGCCGGCGGCCGCCCTGCAGGCCCAGGCCGTGGCCGCCCGGACGTTTGCCCTGTTCACCGCGTCTGAGGCCCGGGCCCGCCCGGGACGGTCGCCGACCGATACTGACATCTGTGCCACCGACTCATGTCAGGTGTATGCAGGCCTGGCGGCCGAGCAGGGCCCGGGCGGCTCGGCCTGGGCGGCGGCGGCGACGGCGACCGCCGGCCGGGTCCTGCTCTACCGGGGTGGCCCGATCCTGGCCAAGTACTCGTCGTCGAACGGTGGCCGCAGCGTCTCGGGCGGTCGGCCCTACCTGCCGTCGGTCGCCGACCCCGATGACGCCGCCTCACCCCTGAACAGCTGGTCGGAGCCCCTTGAGTTCGGCGCTCTCACCGCCGCCCTCGGACTGCCGGGACCGGCCATTGCAGCCACCCGCAGCGGCGCCACCGTCGCCGTCACGTGGGCCCGGCCGGCTCCGGCTACCACGGTTGCGAACCCCGCCGCGACCCCAGGGTCGCCGATCGGGCCTCCGGGCGCCCCACCGGCGCCCCCTGGCGTGAGCAGCTTCACGGTCCTCGACTTCCGGTCGCGGGTCAACGCCGCCCTGCCACGGGGTCCGCTGCCCCGCACGCTGCCGAGCGACCAGTTCACGCTCGTCCCCGGCGACGGGGCCGTCGTGGCCCGCGGCGGCGGCTTCGGCCACGGCATCGGGATGAGCCAGTGGGGCGCCTACGGCAAGGCCCAGCGGGGCCTTTCGGCCGATGCGATCCTGGCCAGCTACTACGGCGGCATCCGGCCGCAGGCCGTACCGGCGGGCGCGCCGGCCACGCTGCGGGTGGCGCTGGCCGATGTGGCCGAGCCGGTGGTGCGGGCCGTGCCCGGTGGCTCGGCGACGACGGCCGGGGCTTTCCGGGTGGTGGCCGACGGCGCTCCGCTCGCCACCGTCGCCACCGGAGCGTGGAAGGTGACGGGTGGCCCTCGGGCCGGGACGTTGCGGGTCGTTCCCCCCGCCGATCAGGCCGGCGGCGTCGGCCTCGACCAGGTGGTGGCGGGCCGCACCGGCGCCGATCCCGCCGCCCCCGTGGCGGTGGCCTTCCGCCTCAGCCAGCCCGCTCTGGTGGCCGTGACGGGGATCCCGCCGCAGCCTCTGCCGGCCGGCGACCACCGGGTCGAGGTGCCCGGGGGGCCGGAGGCCCGCTCGGTGACCGTGAACGCCGACGCCGGCGGCGGCCGCACGGCCACCGCCGCGGTCGAGGTCACCGCCATCGCCCCGCCGACCGTGGAGCCTGCCCCCTCGCCGGCTCCGGGCCTCCCGGGCGACCCGCAGCCCACTCCGAGCCCTGTCGCCGAGGGGGCTCTCCCGTCGCCGCCCACCCGGGCGATCGTGTCCGGTGGCTCGGGTGGCTCAGCCGGCCGGTGGCTGACCGTGCTCGGCCTGCTCGTGATCGGCTCGTCAGGCTGGGCATTCCGCCAGGGCCGTCGCTCCGGCCCCCGGCGTCAGGGCTAGCGCTAGCGGGCGTCCCGCCGCTTGTGCTTGGCCAGGTGGGCGGCCGCCGACTCGACGGTGCCGGCGTTCTTCGCCTGCGCCGGGGTCCCGGAGCGGATTCCGCCCCCGGTGCCCCAGGTGGTGATGACCCGCACCGAGCCGTCGTGGCCCTGCGGGCAGGCGACGGGCTGGTCGGATTCCGAGATCGGCCGCCGCACCTCGAAGCGCTCGTCACACGTGGGGCACCGGAAGTCATAGAACGGCATGGCGGACGACTCTACGGCGCCACCGCCGATACCTGGCCAGGCCTGACGACCTCTGCCTCCGACGCTAGGGGCCGCCGGGCGTGAGCCCGGTGCCGGGTCCCAGGATCACCGGGTCCTTCTGGCTGTGGTCGACCAGGACCAGCACGAGCACGGCCACCAGGAACAGGGTCGCCCCGGTGGCGGCGATCCCGAGCCCCGTGGGCCGGTCGCCCCGGGCCCGAGTCAGTACGCCCGCCCCCACCAGGACGCCCCCGAGCACCAGAGCGGTGAGCGGCGATAGGGCGAGGGCGGCCAGCCCGAGGGCGCTGAGGCCCAGCAGCACGGCCACGGGTCGCACCCGGCCACAGTAGAGCCCCCCGGGGCGCTCAGCCCAGGTAGATGAGCTCGGAGTCTCCGTCGGCCACCTCGGTCAGGATCTGGCCGAGGCTGCGCTGCATGCCGCCGATGGCGGTGATCTGCTCGCTTGACACCGCACGGGTGTCGACACAGCCTGGTCAGAGCGACACCAGGAAGGGGGCGTCGATCGACTCCTTCACCTTCTGGCGCAGCTGATCACCCTGCTCGGTGTCGGCTATGCCGTCCGGCTGGGCCAGCCGCACGGCGTCGCCGGCCAGCCGGACCTCGGCCTCGAGCCCGGCGCCGGCTGCCACTGTGGCGAAGTGGTAGGCCGACCATGCCGGCCTGGCGTTGGTGCGGGTGTCCGCACTCGCAAAGAAGATCAGCTTCTTCCTGGACATCTCTACCTCCTAGGGGTGGGTCGTTGTCTAAAGCTCGCCTTCGCTGGCGGCGAGGAGGAGCTTGGTGTAGTCGGTCTGCGGGCGGTGCACCACGTCGTCGCTGGCTCCGGCCTCGACGATCTTGCCGGCCCGCATCACGAGCATGCGGTCCGACACCCACCGGGCCAGCGCCAGGTCATGGGTGATGTAGACGAAGGCGGTGCCGAAGCGGTCCCGGATGTCGAGGATGAGCTCGAGGATCCCGGCGCACAGCGACGCATCCAGCATCGAGGTCGGCTCATCGGCGATCACCAGCTTCGGCTCGGCCACCAGCGCCCGGGCCAGCGCCACCCTCTGGCGCTGGCCACCCGACAGCTGGTGGGGGAACCGCCGGCAGAACGTGGCCGCCGGGTGCAGGGCCACCTGGTCGACGGCGGCCCGCACGGCGTCGGCCCGAGCGGCCCGACCAACGCCCCGCAGGGCCAGCGGCTCTCCCACCAGCTGCTCCACCCGCATCCCGGGGTGGAGCGACTGGTAGGGGTCCTGCAGCACCAGGTGCATCTGCTGGCGGGCCAGGCGCAGCCGGTGGCGGGAGAGGGCGGCGAGGTCGGTGCCGTCGAAGCGGACGGTGCCGGCGTCAGGCCGCTCCAGTCCGAGGATGAGCCGGGCCAGGGTGCTCTTGCCCGCCCCGCTCTCGCCGACCAGGGCGACCACCTCTCCCCGCTCCACGGTGAGCGACACGTCGTCGACGGCCCGGATCTCGGCGTGGGAGTGCTGCGCCCGCCGCGAGCCGAACGACTTGGACACCCCTTCGAGCTCGAGGATGACGTTCCCGGCCGGTCCGCCCGGGGCCGCAGCCGTTTCGTCCCGTTCGCTCACGGGGCTACGCCGGGCAGCCCGGCCAGGGGTCGGCGCTCGCCGTACAGCGATGGGAAGGCGGTGAACAGCGCCTTGGTGTACGGGTGCTGCGGGGCCGAGGAGACGGTGGCGGCCGGCCCACGCTCGACGATCCGGCCGGCGTACATCACGGCCACCTCGTCCGCCAGGCGAGAGACGGTGGGCAGGTCATGCGAGACCAGCAGGATGCCTACGTTGAGCTCGTCGCGCAGCTCGACGAGCAGGCTGAGGACCTGGGCCCTGGTCACAACGTCGAGCCCGCTGGCCGGCTCGTCGGCCACCAGCAGGGCGGGGTCGTTGGCCAGGGCCATGGCGATCACGGCCCGTTGGCGCATGCCCCCCGACAGCTCGTGAGGGAAGGCGTCGTGGCGGGACCGGTCGATCCCCACCCGCTCCAGCAGGTGGTGGGCCCGTGCCGTGGCCTCGTCAGCTCCCCTGGTCAGCCGGGCCGCCTCGGCCACCTGGGCCAGCACCGTGTAGGCCGGGTTCATGGCGTTCATCGCCGCCTGCGGCACCAGCGCCACCCTGCGGCCCCGGAACGCCGCCACCGCCGGTCGGGCCGGGCGGCCGAGGTCGTGGCCGGCCAGCCACATGTGGCCCTCCTCGACCCGGCCGGGCGGGCGGAGCACACCGGCCACGGTGAGGGCGATCGTGGTCTTGCCGCTGCCCGACTCGCCGACCAGGCCCACCATCCGGCCCCGGGCGACGGTGAGGTCGATGTGGTCCACCGCTCGAACCGACGATCCGGGCAGCCGGTAGTCGACGACGAGCCCCTCAAGCCGCAGCGCCGGAGCCGAGGCGGCGTCCGCCGGCTCGGTAGGCATGGCCTGGCGCCGGACGGGCCGCGGCGCCGGCCGCCGCAGCCGCGGGTCGGCCCACTCCTCGACGGCGTAGCCCAAAAAAGCCAGGCCCAGGATCACCACGGTCAGGGCCAGCCCGGGCGGCAGGATCCACCACTTCCACGCATCGGTGAGGAACGCGCTGCGGACGTTGGCGAAGTAGAGCATCGTGCCCCAGCTGACCCGGCTCGGGTCACCCAGCCCGAGGAAGGAGAGTGACGCCTCGAGCAACACCGCGATGTTGGCGGCCCGCACGAGCTGGACGGCCGCCAGCGGGGTGATCCGAGGGATGATGTGGCGGCAGATGACCCACCGGCCCGAGCAGCCCATGGCCCGGGCGGCCAGGACGTGGTCGAGCTCACGCAGCTTCAGCACCTGCGAGCGCAGCACCCGGGCGGGCCGGGCCCACAGCACGGCGGCCAGCACGCCGATGGTGGTGCCGAGGCCCCGGCCGAAGAAGGCGGCCAGCACGATCACGAGCACCAGGAACGGGAACCCGAGCATCAGGTCGACCAGGCGCATCAGGACCGTCTCGGCCAGCCCCCGGTAGTAGCCGGCCAGCACGGCCACGCCGAGCCCGACGACCATGGCGATGGTGGCGGCGCTGAGGGCGATGACCAGGGAGAGCCGGGCTCCGAACAGCAGCTGGGAGAACAGATCCTGGCCCACGTCGTTGGTACCGAGCGGGTGGGCCGACGAAGGGCGGCCGAACGGGATCCCTGAGCGCTGGGTGGGCGAGTACCGGGTCAGGAGCGGGGCGAAGATCGCCACCAGGACGCAGGCGCCCAGCAGGACGGCGCCGATCACACCCATGACCGGGCCGGCGCTGCGCCTCTGGCGGCGCTTGCCGGTCGCCGACCCGGCAGGGCGAAGGAGCGGTGCGTCGGCCGGCCCCGGCGGGTCGACATCGGTGAGCGTCATGTCCGAGGCGGCCGGGGTCGCCGCACCCGGGGGTCCAGCAGCGGGTAGGCCAGGTCGTTCAGGAGGTTGGCCAGCACCACGGTGACGATCAGCAGCAGGAACGCCCCCTGCAGCACCGGGTAGTCACGGGCCAGCACGCTCTCGTATATGAGACGGCCCAGCCCGGGGTAGGAGAAGACGGTCTCGACGACGGCCGCTCCGCCGACGAGGGAGCCCAGCCCGACCAGGGCCACGGTTGACACTGGCAGCAGGGCGTTGCGGGCGGCGTGACGACGGACCTCCCGATCCGACAGGCCCTTGGCCTCGGCCATCAGCACGTAGTCCTCCTGGAGCTCGCTGACCAGGGCCGAGCGGGCCACCAGGTACATGGGTCCGATGCCGGCGATGGTGAGCGTGGTTATGGGCAGGACGGCCCGCTGGAGGACCTCGCCGACGAGCGCCAGGCCCTGGCCGTGCTGTCCCGAAACCGCGCCGTAGCTCGGGAACCAGCCCAGGCCCACCGAGAAGATGAGCAGCAGCAGGGTCCCGACGAAGAAGGGGGGCAGCGAGTCGATGAACATGATCCCGCCCAGGGCGCCGGTGTCGGCGCTCGTCCCCCGCCGCCACGCCGAGCGGAAGCCGAGAGCGGCTCCGAGCAGCGTTGAGAGCACCAGCGCACTGCCCACCAGCAGCAAGGTCCAGCCCGCCCGCTCTAAGAGCAGCGATGTGACCGGGCGCCCGAAGCGTACGGAGACGAGCAGGTCGCCCCGGGCGATCCCGGCCAGGTACCTCACGAACTGCGTCGGCAGCGGGGCGTCGAGGCCGAAGCGGTGGAGAACCGCCATGCGCTGGGCGGGGCTGAGGGAGCCGGCTACGTCGGGCGGCAGGATGTAGTCGATGGCGTTCCCCGGGGCCAGCCGGGGGAGGGCGAAGTTGAGCACGACGGCGGCGAACAGCACGGCTCCGTACTGGCCGACGATGCGAACGACCCGCTTCACAGCCCCCCTCACTCGTCCTCGGTCGCCCTCCGCCGACGGGAGAGCCCGACCCCGATCAGGACGAGGGCGACCAGCAGGATCCCGCCCAGGACGAACGGGGTGGCCGAGCTCTTGGCCGCCTTCTTCGCCGTCACCGACCCATTGGCGGCGGCGGACTTGTCAACGGCTATGTCCTGATAGCCGGGCAGGAACGAGCGCACGGTGAATATCCCCTGGCCCCGGTCGTTCACCCAGCCGTCGTATGCCGCCTTGCGGTAGGCCCAGATGCCGTCGGGGTACCAGAGCACCTGCTCGGGGATGTCCCGGGCCAGGATGCCCTGAGCCTGGGCCAGCAGTTGCCGGCGGTCATTGGCGTCGGCGGTGGTGGCCTGCTCGACGATCTTGTCGTAGTCGGGGTTGGTGTAGCCGGTGATCGCCCCGCCGAAGCCCTTCTGCTTCTCGTCCGGGCTCGTCGGCGGGGAGTGGAAGAAGTAGTAGAGGGCGTCGGGGTCGACGTGGGCGTGCGACTCGATGTTGCCCACGTAGGCGTCGTGCGGCGGGACCTGCGACGGGCCAGCGCTACGGGTCCGCGAGCGCAGGGTGGCCGGGTCGAGCGGCTCGACGTTGTACTTCACGCCCAGCGCCTGCATCTGGGTGGCGATCAGCTGCGTTGCCCTGAGCTCGAGCGGCTCGAAGGAGTTGACCAGGATGGAGAACTCGAGGCGCTTGCCGTCGGGGGTCTTGCGCACCCCGTCGGGGTCCTTGGCCGCGTACCCGGCGTCGTCCAGCATCTTGTTGGCGCCGGCCGGGTCGAACTGGTGCCCACCGTCCTTCACCGCCCACGGCGACTCCGGGTGCAGGTAGGTGTCGCGACCGGGCCGGGCCCGTCCGAGCACCACGGTCTTCACGACGTCGTCGAGGTCCATGCCCATGCTCATGGCCTTGCGCAGCCTGGGATCATCCAGCGGCTTCTTTCGGGCGTTGAAGGCCAGCTCGATCGACTCGAAGCGGGTACCTGTGGCCACCCCGATACCGCTCGTGCTCTTCAGCTGGTCGACCAGCTCACCCGGGACGTTGCGCTCGACCATGTCGATGTCGCCGGTGCGCAGGGCGGTGAAGGCGCTGCCCGGATCCTTGATTATGGCCAGCTCCAGCCTGTCGATCCGCGGCTTGCCCTTGAAGTACTGCTGGTTGGCCTCGAGCACGTAGCGCTGGTCGGGCACGATCTGCACGAGCTTGAACGGGCCGGTGCCGATGGGCAGGTTCGTGGTCGCCTTGGCGGGATCAGCCACGCCCTCGAAGATGTGCCGGGCGATGATGGGCAGGTCGGCACCCGGCATGATCTTGAACTGCGGCGACCCTGCCGGGAAGAACAGCTTGATCGTCCGGGCGTCGACCACCTCGGAGTGGTCGAAGGCGGGTACGTCCGAGACGTGGTGGGCGTAGCGGCCGGAGGCGCCCTGCTGCTTCTTGTAGTAGTCGAAGCTGAAGGCCACGTCGTCGGCAGAGAACGGCTGCCCGTCCTGCCACTTCACCCCGTCGCGCAGGGTCACCGTCCACACCTTGCCGCCTTCGGTCGACTCGGCCTTCTCGGCCAGCCACGGCTCGGGATCGACCTTGGCCTGGGACCAGAACAGCGAGTCGTAGACCAGATGCTCGATGTCGTTGGTGGCCGGATTGGCGCCGAAGCCGACGGTGAAGGGCGTGATGTTGTTCTCGTTGCCCTTGATGGCCACCCGCACCGTGCGCGGCGCCGTCTGACCGGACGCCGGGTTGACCGACGCCAACGCCCCCGCGAACAGACCGACCCCGCACACCAACACCCAGAGCCGACGAGCTGACATGCGGCACCCCCTTTCCCTCAGTCCGGCGAAGCAACCTTGCAGTTGGCTGAACCAGACGTCAAACGGAGCCGAAAACCGAGGCTGTGGGAGGCTGCGGCGGCCATGCGGGTCTTCCTGGTCGACGGCACCTTCGAGCTGTTCCGGCAGTTCTACGGGGCGCAGCGCCACCGCTCGGCGGCCTCCATGCCCACCGCCGGGGTCGTCGGCGTGCTGGCGTCGGTGCTCCAGCTGCTCGAAGAGGGTGCCACCCACATCGGCGTGGCCACCGACCACGTGATCGAGAGCTTCCGCAACGGCCTGTGGGCCGGGTACAAGACCGGCGCCGGCATCGACCCCGTCCTGCGGTCGCAGTTCGAGCCGCTCGAGCTGGCGCTGGAGGCTCTCGGGGTGAAGGTGTGGCCGATGGTCGACCTCGAGGCCGACGACGCCCTGGCCTCGGCCTGCGCGGTGTGCCGTGACGACCCCGCCTGCGAGCAGGTGGTCATCTGCACGCCCGACAAGGACCTGGCCCAGTGCGTCGTTGGGGGCGAGGTAGTGCAGCTGGACCGCATCCGCAAGGCCGTGGTGGACGAGGCGGCCGTGCGCGCCAAGTTCGGCGTGCCGCCGGCCTCGATCCCTGACTGGCTGGCGCTGGTGGGCGATGCCGCCGACGGCTTCCCGGGCCTGCCCGGCTGGGGAGCCAAGTCGGCGGCCGCCGTGCTCCGCCGGTTCGGCACGATCGAGGCGATCCCGAACGACGTGGCCCTATGGGACGGCTTCGGCGTCCGCAGCGCCGGCTCGCTGGCTGCAGTGCTGGCCTCGTCGCGGCCGGACGCCCGGCTGTTCAAGCGACTGGCCACCCTCGTCGTGGACCGGAGCCTCCTCGGCTCGACCGCTGAGCTGCGCTGGACCGGGCCGACAGCGGCGTTCTCCGGTGTCGCTGCCGCTCTCGGGACCCCGGCCCTGGGCCGGCGCGCCGACCTGGCCGCCGCCGGCCGCTGAGCGGCGGCCTGCCGGGCACACAGAAAATGGTCACGGATCTGACCCGATCGGGCCATGGCGCACACGTCACCCCTGGGGCACGCTTTCGAATGTGCTCATTGGCCTACTCCTCGGTCTGGCCAGCTCGGCGTGGGTGGGCCGCTCGGCCCACGACCACACCCTGGCCGGGTTCCTGCCTCAGCCCTGGGTGACGGCGTGCCTCGGCCTCGGCGTGATCGCCGTCGGCTGGGTCATGGCCACGGCCATCCCCGGCTTCGCCGCCGGTCTGGCCGTCGGAGCGCTTCCAGGCGCCGTCTACGCCGCGCTGGTCCTGGCCGGCGACGGGTCCCGGCAGCTGGCCTACGGATGGTCAGGCGTCCCGATCGCCCTCGCCGGTCTGGCCATCGGGGCCGGGACCCATTCCGCCCGCAGCCAGACCCGCCCCTGGTCCGCCCGGCGCAGCACCGCCGGCGGCATCCCCCGAGCCCGGACACGCTAGGCCGAAGCGGCAACCCGGCTGGCGCCGGCGACCCGGGCCGGCGCTGCCCCGGGAGCTGGCGCCGCTCACGGGGACGCTTCTACTGGAACGCCGCCGGCAGGGGCAGGCTCAGGGTGCGGGTCAGGCGTCGGCGGTAGGCCGCCCGATCGAGTTCGACCACCCCGAGAGTGGCCAGGTGGTCGGTTCGCCACTGAACGTCCAGGAGACGCCCTTGCGCGGCGCCGGCCGGGCCGCCCAGCAGCTCGACGAGACCTACGAGCGCCACCTTGGACGCGTCGGTGCGGCGGTGGAACATCGACTCGCCGGCGAACAGCCCGCCAGTGGCGATCCCGTACAGGCCGCCGGCCAGGCCGCCGTCGTCAAGCGCCCAGGCCTCCACGGAGTGGGCCCAGCCCAGCTGGTGCAGGCGCGTGTAGGCGTCGGCGATCCCACCGGTGATCCAGTGCCCCGGGCGGGACGGGTCGGCGCAGGCGGCCACGACCGTCGAGAAGGCGGTGTCCACCCGGATCTCGAACCGGGCGCACGACCGGCGCAGGCTGCGGCTGACCCGCAGGCCGTCCAGGGGCAGCACTCCCCGGGGCTCGGGCGACCACCACGCCATCAGCCCGCCGTCGACTGGCATCGGGAACAGCCCGTTGCGGTAGGCGCCGAGGATCGTGCCGGGTTCGAGGTCGGCCCCGACCCCGACGATCTCCCCCGACGACGGCGGACGCCGCGGAAATGCGAAGCGGGACGGCGGCGGCTCGAGCGGCAGCGTCAGCCCCCGGTGAAGCGCGCTTGGGCTTTAGGAACCGGTGGTGCTGGGCGGGCTGGTGCGGCCGCTCCCGGCCTTCGACCCGCCGCAGCCGGCGGCGCCGACGGCGGCTCCGCCCAGCAGCACGGCGGTGAGCACGAGGCGGGCCAGCCGGCGCTTCTGCACGGGCCATGACTCTAGCGCCGTCTCGGCGGTGCCCATCCGTCCACAGGTGGAGGTGGACAGCGCCCCTGAGCCCGCCCGTTCAACGCCGTCGTGCCCGAACACCCGGGCAAGCACCGCCCTGACCTGCTGTTTCCTGCCGTTCACCACTGGTTCACTCTCCGAAGTATCCACCGGCTGTGGAAAACGCTGTGGACGACGTGGGAGAACCGCCAGCGCCGGCGTCAGCCGAGGCCGAAGGCGCCGTGCAGTGCCTGGACGGCCTGCTCGGCCTCGGCCTGGTGTACCACGACGCTGATGCGGATCGGGGAGGTCGAGATCATCTCGATGTTGATCTGCTCGCCGGCCAGCGTGCGGAACACCGTGGCGGCCACGCCGGGGTTGGTCTTCATGCCGGCACCGATGATCGAAACCTTGGCGATGTCGGAATCGGCGGTGACGTCGGCGGCGCCGATGTCGTCGAGGGTGCTGCGACTGGCGGCCAGACCCACGTCGAGATCGCTGATCGGCATGGTGAAGGAGATGTCGGTCCGCCCGTCGAGCGAGGTGTTCTGGACGATCATATCGACGTTCACGCCCCGGTCGGCGAGGGCGCCGAACAGGGTGGCCGACACCCCCACCCGGTCGGCCACGCCGGCCACGGTCACCTTGGCCTCGCCGCCTTCGAGCACGATGGCGGACACGATGGCCTGCTCCACGACTTCCTCCTCCGGTCCGACCCTGGTGCCGGCCTCCCAAGTGAACGACGAACGGATCTCCATGCGCACCCGGTGGGTGCGGGCGAACTCGGCGGCCCTGACGTCGGGCTTGGGGCATCCCGCCGCGCACATCTCGAGCAGCTCCTCCCACGACAGGTGGGTCAGCCGGCGGGCGGTGGGCACGACCCGGGGATCGGCCGAGAAGACGCCCGAGACGTCGGTGTAGATCTCGGCCCGGTCGGCGTCGAGGGCGGCGGCGAGGGCCACGGCGGTGGTGTCGGTGCCGCCCCGCCCCAGGGTCGTCACGTCCCTGCTGCGGGAGACGCCCTGGAAGCCGGCCACCACGACCACCTGACCGGCGGCCACCGCGGCTCGCACCCGGTCGCCACGCACCTCCAGGATGCGGGCCCGCTGGTGGCTGGCGTCGGTGATGATACCGGCCTGGCTCCCGGTGAGCGAGACGGCGGGGACGCCGAGATCGGTGAGCGCCATGGTCAGCAGGGCCATCGAGATGCGCTCGCCAGACGAGAGCAAGAGGTCCATCTCGCGACCTGGCCGGCTGGTGGAGACGTCGTCGGCCAGGCGGTCGAGCTGGTCGGTGGTCTTGCCCATGGCCGAGATGGCCACCACCACATCGTCACCCCGCCTGCGGGCCCGGCCGATGTAGTCGGCCACCAATCGGATGCGCTCGGGATCGGCGACGGAGGACCCGCCGTACTTGTGAACAACGAGCGCCACGACAGCCGCAGGCTACCCGTGGCCGCTCCGCCGCTAGGGTCCCCTTCCCGTGGCCAGCACCAAGAGGCAGCGGAAGAAGGAAAACCAGTTGGCCCGCCGGTCGGCGCTTGAGGCGGCCCGCAAGCGCCAGCAGAAGAAGCGCCAGCTTCTGAACTTCGGCGGCCTGGCCGTGGGCGTGGTGCTCCTGGCCGTGCTCCTGGTGTTCATAGCCGGCCGCGGGAGCTCGAAGAAGGCTCCGCCGTCGGCCGCTTCGTCAACCACCACCGGCCCGTCGGCCACGCCCGCCGCCGTGCCCCCGGTGCCAGCGGGTCGCAAGATCACCGGCGACACCCCGTGCCCCAAGCCCACAGGCGAGGAACGGACGTCGATGTTCGAGAAGCCGCCGCCGCTTTGCATCGACCAGGCGAAGACCTACCGGGCGGTGTTCGCCACCTCGGCGGGGACGGTCACGGTCGCCCTCGACACCAAGCGCACGCCGATGACCGTCAACAACTTCGTGGTGCTGGCCCGCTACGGCTACTACGACGGCTCGTCGTTCCAGCGCACCGACCCGTCGATCGACATCATCCAAGGCGGTGCCCCCAACACCCAGTCGATCAGCGATCCGGGGCCCGGCTACAACATCAGGGATGAGGGGGGCAAGTTCACCTACGCTGAGGGCGACCTCGTCATGGCCCGCAGCTCGGGGCCCGACTCGGGGAGCGCCCAGTACTTCTTCTCGGCCGGCCCGAAGACCTCGAGCCTCGACGCCCAGGGCACCTACGTCACGTTCGGGAAGACGGTCGAGGGCCTCGACGTGCTGAAGAAGGTCCTGGCCAGCCACGTGGCCTGCCCGCCGGCCAAATCATCGCGAAGCGGGGGCGACAGCTGCCTGGGCGGTGCTCCGAAGCCCTCCGTCAAGATCGACAAGATCACCATCGAAGAGGCCTGACCAGAGGAGATCTGATGTCGCACCCTTGCCCCAACCCCGACGGCTCGAGCCCGAAGACCCAGGAGTTCGATGAGGCGCCGTCCATGTGCATAGACGCGGCCAAGCGCTACACCGCGTCGCTTTCCACCTCGCTCGGCGATCTCGTCATCGCCCTCGATGCGGCGTCCGCCCCGGTCACGGTCAACAACTTCGTCTTCCTGGCCCGGTATCGCTATTACGAGGGCGTCATCTTCCACCGGATCATCCGCGGTTTCATGTGCCAGGGCGGCGACCCGACCGGCACCGGCCGGGGCGGCCCCGGCTACAAGTTCGCCGACGAGCTGCCGAAGCCCGGCCGCTATCAGGTCGGCTCGGTGGCCATGGCCAACGCCGGCCCCAACACCAACGGCAGCCAGTTCTTTCTGATCTCAGGGCCGCAGGGCGTCCGCCTGCCGCCGCAGTACTCGCTGTTCGGCCAGATCGTCACCGGCCTCGACGTCCTGGAGGCCATGCAGTCCCTGCCGGTCGGCGCCCAGGACCGCCCGAAGGAGCCGCCGGTGATCACCTCGGTGGCGATCGCCGAGCACGAAGACTGAGCCTGGCTCAGGGAAGGGCGTTTAGGGGGACGATCCCGCCGTCGAGGTGGACCCTCACCTGATCCGGGAGGGCGCCGGCGGCCCGCCAGCCGCTGGCGTCTTTGACCACGGCGGTCTGCTCGGGGATGCCTAGGAGGTGGACGCCGGGGGGCGCCAGGCGCAGGGTGCGGTGCTCGGCGCCGGCGCTCAGGTGGGGCAGCACGGCCAGGTTCTCCACCAGGCCGAGGCCGATGGTGAAGGCGCCCCCGCGAGGGTCGACCATCGGGTCGCCCAGCACCATGGCGCCGGCGGAGGAGCCGACGACGGCGGTCCCGTCGCGCCACGCCTCGAGCAGCGCCTCCCACAGCGGTGTCTCCTTCAGGACGCTGCGCAGGTGCAGGGGCGAGCCGCCGGTGAGGTAGACGAACCGGGCGGCGCGAACGGCATCGACGTTCACGGCCGCCAGGGCGTCGGGCCGGGCCAGGACGGGCACCTCGCGCACCGTGGCGCCCAGCGCCTCGAAGTGGGCGGCGGCGGCGGCCACCGCCCGTTCGGGCCGCTCGAAGGCGGCGGCCGTCGGCAGCACGGCCACCTCGTCGGTCCCGAGCGACTCCAGAAGTCCGGCGTCGACGCCCCGCAGCCCCTCGCCGAACTCGCCGCCGCCCACCAGCACCAGGGGACCGAAGTCGGAGCCGTCAGCCACAGCCGCACCGTAGCGGGGGAGCGGCGAGAGCTACGAGGGGCCCGCCGGGTGCGGGCGCCGGCGGACGATGGCCTGGCCGGCGACGGCGAGCAGGAGGGGCGGCGGCAGCCGGAGCCATCGCTGCTCGACGGGCACGAGCCCGGCCGATCGCAGGGCGGCGGTGGCGGG
>JBBSHM010000051.1:0-17681 GCA_038253125.1 Acidimicrobiales bacterium | reverse complement strand
GGGGCGGGCGCCGACCGCTGACTAGGGTCGACGCTGCGATGCTGCCCCTCGACCAGATCTTCAAGGCCTACGACATCCGGGGGACGGTGCCCGAGCAGCTGGACACCGAGGTGACCCGGGCCGTGGGCGCCGCCTTTGCCGCCTTCACCAAGGCGCCCCGGATCGTCGTGGGGCGTGACATGCGGCCCTCGGGGGTCGATCTCGGGGGCGCCTTCACCGAAGGGGCGCTGGATCAGGGCGTCGACGTCGTCGACCTCGGCCTGGCCTCCACCGACTACCTGTACTACGCCGCCGGTGCCCTCGACTGCCCCGGCGCCATGTTCACGGCCAGCCACAACCCGGCCCGCTACAACGGCATCAAGCTGTGCCTGTCGGGAGCCCGGCCGGTGGGCCAGGAGACCGGCCTGGCCGAGATCCAGGAGTCGGCGGCCACGGGCGGCCCGCCCCCGGCCGGGCGGCGGGGGACCCGCAGCGAGCAGGACCTGCTGCCGGCGTTCGGCGACCACGTGCGGGGGTTCTTCGGGCCCGGGCCAGTGCGGCCGCTCAAGATCGTGGCCGACTGCGCCAACGGCATGGGCGGGCTCATCGCCCCCATGGTCTTCGGTGGCCTCAAGTTCGACGTCGAGTACCTCTACCCCGAGCTGGACGGCACCTTCCCCAACCACCCGGCCGACCCCATCAATCCGGCGAACATCGTCGACCTGCAGGCCCGGGTGCGCGAGACCGGCGCCGACATCGGCCTGGCCTTCGACGGCGACGCCGACCGGGTGTTCCTGGTGGATGACAAGGGGGTCGGCGTCAGCGGGTCCACCACCACCGCCCTGGTGGCCGCCGCCCTGCTCGACCGCAACGGCGGCCAGGGCACCGTCATCTACAACCTGATCTGCTCCAAGTCGGTGCCCGAGGTGGTGAAGGAGCACGGCGGCACCCCGCTGCGCAGCCGGGTGGGGCACAGCTTCATCAAAAAGACGATGGCCGACAGCGGCGCCATCTTCGGCGGCGAGCACTCGGGCCACTACTACTTCGCCGACAACTTCCGGGCCGACTCCGGCATCATCGCCACCATGGTCGTCCTCGGCGTGCTGTGCGAGGCGGACGTGCCGCTGTCACAGCTGCGCCAGCCGTTCGAGCGCTACTCGGCCAGCGGTGAGATCAACACCGAGGTCGACGACCCCAAGGCCACCATGGCCGCCGTCGAGCCCATGCTCGCCGGGCTGCCCGGGGCGAGCGTCGACCGCCTCGACGGCCTCACGGTCGACTGCGGCGACTGGTGGGTGAACCTGCGGCCCTCGAACACCGAGCCGCTGCTGCGCTGCAACCTCGAGGCGGCTGACGAGGCGATGTGCAAGGAGAAGACGGAGTACGTCCTCAACCTGGTGAAGGAGGCCTGACGTGGCCCTCGACAAGCTGCTGCTCGACATCCTGGCCTGCCCGCAGGACAAGGGTCCGCTGCTCTACTTCGAGGACGAGGACAGCCTCTACAACCCCCGCCTGCACCGTCGCTACCAGGTCCGCAACGGGATCCCGGTGATGCTGCTGGACGAGGCCGAGCAGGTGGACGACGCCGAGCACGAGCGCCTCACGGCCAAGGCCAGAGCCGACGGCATCATGCCCACCTTCGAGGCCTGAGGCCGGGTGGACCGCCTCGACACCCTGGGCATGTGGGACGCCACCCTCGGCCTGCCCGAGCAGGTGGCCGAGGCCATCGTCCCCCCGGACAGCCTCGACCTCCCCTCGGCCGACGCCGTCGAGCACGTCGTGGTCCTCGGCGCCGGGCCCGGTGGGCTGGCCGCCGATGCCATCGTCGCCGCCGCCGGCTCGCTGCTGCCGCTGCCGGTGGTGGTCGTGCGCTCCTACATCGTGCCGCCGTTCGTCAGCCGGGCCACCCTGGTGTTCGCCCTGTCGGCCGACGGTGAAACCGAGGAGGTGCTGGAGTCGGCCCAGGAGGCGGCCATCGCCGGCGCCACCGTGGTCGGCATCAGCGGCCCGGGTCGGCTGGCCGCCCTGTGCCGCGAGTGGGGCTCGCCTCTGGTGTCGCTGCCGCCCGACCTGCCGCCGGCCCGGGCCGCCATAGGCGACCTGCTCGTGCCGGCCCTGTGCCTGCTCGAGGACGTCGGGCTGTTCCCGGGCGCCCGGGCCTGGGTTTACAGCGCCGTCGAACAGCTGCTCCGCCGGCGTGACGCGCTGGCCCGCCCGAACAACGAGATGCAGGAGCTGGCCAGGCGCATCGGCCGCACCATCCCGGTGGCCCACGGCGGCGGCAACATCGGCGGCGTCGCCGCCCACCGCTTCAAGAGCCAGGTCAACGCCAACGCCAAGTCGCCGGCGTTCTTCGCCACCCACCCCGACCTAGCCTACGACGAGCTGCTCGGCTGGGGCCAGCACGGCGACGTCACCCGCCAGCTCATCACCCTGGTCGACTTCCGCCACGACGAGGAGCACCCGCAGGTCAGCCGGCGCTTCGACTTGGTGACCGAGCATGTGAGCGAGGCGGTGGCCGACACCCTGGAGGTGCGGGCCGAGGGCGAAGGCGATGTGGCCCAGCTCCTCGACCTCATGTTCCAGGGCGATGTCTGCTCGCTCCACCTGGCCGACCAGGAAGGCCTGGACCCGGGCCCGGCCCCGGCCGTCGACGCCCTCCTCGCCGCCCTGCGAGCCTGACCCCCGCCCTCCCGCAACTGTCGGGAGTAGCTGTCGCCTGGCGCACGACTTCTCCCGACAGAAGGGCGGCCCTTCGGTCGGTGTCACGCCGGCCGGGATCATGGTCGCATGCTCCTGCTGCCCGCCCGCTGCGGGGCGTGCCGCCGCACGGGTCCCTCGCCCTGTGGCCGGTGCGCCGCCGAGCTGCCCGTGGCCCCGCCGCTGGCCGCGCCAGCTCCCCTGGCCGGCCTCGCCGCCCTGCTCGCCTACGAGGATGGGGCCCGGCCGCTGGTGGCCGGGCTGAAGGTGCGCCACAACCGTGGCGCTCAGCGGTGGCTGGCCGAGGGCATGGCCCTGCTCGTCCCGGCGGGAACCGACCTCGTCACCTGGGCCCCCACCTCGCCGGCCCGTATCGCCGCCCGGGGGGCCGACCACGCCAGGCTCCTGGCCGAGGCGTTGGGCCGGTCGGCGGGTGTCCGCTGCCAAGCCGTCCTCACCCGGCTGCCGGGGCCTGCGCAGACCGGTCGCAGCCGGGCCGAGCGGCTTGCGCAGGGGCCACGGTTCGCCGCCCGGTACGACCTGTCCGGGCTGGCGGTGGCGGTGGTCGACGACGTCACCACCACCGGAGCCACGCTCGTCGCCGCCGGGCGAGCGGTCGTGGCAGCCGGGGCCAGATCGGTCGTAGGGCTGGCCGCCGCCGCCACCCCTCCGGCGCCCGAAGCCGTTTCCGGTGGGCCTGCGCACCAGGCGTCAGGACGATCTCAGACCGTTGGCCGTCATTCGACCAGACCAACCGAGACCGCTGGCGGGCCGGCCGTTAGGCTCCCCCCGTGAGTGACAGTTCGGTCGCCGTCCCCCCGGGGATGCCGGTCAGGGTCCTCATCGCCGACGACCAGCCCCTGTTTCGGCGTGGCCTGTGGGTGGTGCTCGGCACCGACGAGCGCATCGAGGTGGTGGCCGAGGCCGAGAACGGCGAGGAGGCCATCGCCAAGGCGGTCGAGCTGGTGCCCGACGTGGTGCTGATGGACGTCCGCATGCCGCGGGTCAACGGGATCGAGGCCGCCCGGGTCATAAGCCAGCAGGTCCCCACCACCAAGATCATCATGCTCACCGTCTCGGATGAGGAGGACGACCTCTACGAGGCCATAAGGGCCGGCGCCACGGGTTACCTCCTGAAGGAGATCTCGGTCGAGCAGGTGGCCGAGGCCATCCAGGCTGTGGTGCAGGGCCAGAGCCTCATCACCCCCTCGATGGCGTCGAAGCTTCTCACCGAGTTCCAGAAGCTCTCGAACCGCACGGGGGAGCTGTCGCAGCTCCCCTCGCCCACCCTCACCCCTCGCGAGCTCGAGGTGCTGAAGCTGGTGGCCCGGGGCATGTCGAACCGCGAGATCGGCGACCAGCTGTTCATCAGCGAGAACACGGTGAAGAACCACATCCGCAACATCCTGGAGAAGCTGCACCTGCACTCACGGATGGAGGCGGTCATCTACGCCGTGCGCGAGCGCCTCCTCGACATCCGTGGCGACGATTGACCTACCCGGCGAACTGTCGGGAGTAGCTGTCGCTCAGCGCACCGCTTCTCCCGACAGAACGGTGGGCGATGGCAGCCCGGAGACGGCGCACGACACTTGAGGGTTCGGATCGGGAGGTGATCGGGAAGACGAGCCATCCGCTGGCGGCGAGTGCCTCCTCCCGGTCGGCGTCGGCGTCGAAGGCCGTCCGGTCGCCGTGGACACTGTGGCCCTTGACCTCGACACCGACCTGCACATCCACAAAGGCGCGGTCGAGCCAGCGGTCGATCCCTTCGACGACCACGTGGTGCTCGTCGTGGCCGACGAGGCCGGCGGTGTTCAGGATCCCCATCCACCGCCGCTGCAGGGCGTAGCGGTCCCGGGTTCCCTCGCCCCGCCGTTCGGCGATCAGCTCCCGCAGGATCGCCGCCCCGGAGTGCCCCCGCGCCCCCGCCCGGTCAACCGCTTCCTGCACCTGGTCGAGCGCCCGGTCGTCCCACAGCCGGCACGCGGCGTCGAGGACCCTGGCGATCCACACCCAGTGCACCGCGGGATCCCCGATCGTCGATAGCACCGCTCGGCCGAAGGTCTCGGTCCGGGTGCCCTGGACGATCGTGACGTCCGCGGGCTCCAGCCGCCGCGTGGCGTGGATCTCGACGCCGGTCAGGCGGGGGTAGGCCGTCCCGACGATGGCGATGTGGGGTCGTGCCAGCGGCAACGCCGGTAGCGGGCCGTGGAGCTGGAGGGCCGAAGCCCGGGTGGCACAGCTGCCGGTGAGGGCCAACACCGCGGCGTGAACGGGCTCGTGAGCGTGCTGCGGCGCGGCGGCCAGCCGGCCGACCCCGCGGCGTACGGGCACCAGCAGCCCGGCTCGACGAGCCCGCCGCAGCGCCGCCTCGTCGACCCCGGCACGCCGGGCTTGGTAGGACGGCACGTACCCGGCGAACGGGGCGGCGACCCGGTGCAGCGCCAGCAGAAGGTCGTTCCTCATGGCGTCACGATGCACCTCGCCTGTGACACCCACTCCACCCAGCCCGTTCTGTCGGGAAAAACCCTCCGCTGAGCGACAGGAACTCCCGACAGAAGGCGGTGGGGGCGCCACGACGCGGGTCCGCCGGTAGGCTGGACGGCGCCATGAGCGTCTTCTCCAAGATCCTTCGCGCCGGTGAGGGAAAGAAGGTTAGAGCCCTGTCCGCCCTGGTGCCCGAGATCGGGGCGCTCGAGCCGGAGATGGAGGCGCTGTCCGACGCCGACCTGCAGCACAAGACCGTCGAGTTCCGCGAGCAGCTGGAGCGGGCTGGCTCCGAAGGCCGGGCCGACGCCATGAACGATCTGCTGGTCGAGTCGTTCGCCGTCACCCGCGAAGCGGCCCGTCGCACCCTCGGCCAGCGCCACTTCGACGTGCAGCTGATGGGGGGAGCCGCCCTGCACTTCGGCTGGATCGCCGAGATGAAGACCGGTGAGGGCAAGACCCTCACGTCCGCCCTGCCGCTCTACCTGAACGGCCTCACGGGCCGGGGCTGCCACCTCGTCACCGTGAACGACTACCTGGCCGGCTACCACGCTGAGCTGATGGGCCGCCTCTACTCCTGGCTGGGTCTCACCGTCGGCCTCGTCGGCCCCCAGACCGAGGAGCCGACGGCCAAGAAGGCGGCCTACGCCGCCGACATCACCTACGGCACCAACACCGAGTTCGGCTTCGATTACCTGCGCGACAACATGGCCTACACCCGGGACCGGATGGCCCAGCGGGGCTTCGTCTACGGCATAATCGACGAGGTGGACTCGATCCTGATCGACGAGGCCCGCACCCCGCTCATCATCTCCGGGCCGGCCATGGAGTCGGCCAAGCTGTACCAGCAGTTCTCGGCCGTGGTCCGCTCGCTGAAGCGTGACGCCGACTACGAGGTGGACGAGGAGAAGCGCACGGTCGCCCCGAGCGAGGAGGGCATCGAGCGGGTCGAGAAGATGCTCGGCGTTGACAACCTCTACGACCTGGTGTCCCAGAACCTGGTGCACCAGCTGACCCAGGCGCTGCGGGCCAAGGAGCTGTACAAGCGGGACAAGGACTACATCGTCGCCGATGGCGAGGTGAAGATCGTCGACGAGTTCACCGGGCGCATCCTGGACGGCCGGCGCTGGTCCGACGGCCTGCACCAGGCGGTCGAGGCCAAGGAGCGGGTGCGCATCAAGGAGGAGAACCACACCTGGGCCACCATCACCCTCCAGAACTACTTCCGCCAGTACGAGAAGCTCTCCGGGATGACGGGCACGGCCGAGACCGAGGCCAGCGAGTTCGCCAACACCTACAACCTGCCGGTGGTGCCGATCCCCACCCACAAGCCGATGATCCGCGGGGACGAGCCCGACCTCATCTACAAGTCCGAGCTGTCGAAGTTCACCGCCGCCATCGAAGACATCAAGCAGCGCCACGATGCGGGCCAGCCCGTCCTCGTCGGCACGGCCAGCGTCGAGAAGTCCGAGGTGCTGGGGGCAATGCTGCACAAGGAGGGCATCCCCCACACCGTCCTCAACGCCAAGCAGCACTCGAAGGAGGCGCTCGTCATCGCCCAGGCCGGCCGCCTCCACGCCGTCACCGTGGCCACCAACATGGCGGGCCGTGGCGTCGACATCGTCCTCGGCGGCAACGCCGAGCTGCTGGCCGAGCAGGAGGTGCAGAGCCAGGGCCTCGACCTCGAGTCCGAGGAGGGCCAGGCCGCCCGGGGCCGGCTGAAGGAGAAGTTCGACGAGGAGTGCACCGCCGCCGGCAAGAAGATCGTCGAGCTGGGCGGCCTCTACGTGCTCGGCTCCGAGCGCCACGAGTCGCGCCGCATCGACAACCAGCTGCGGGGCCGGTCCGGCCGCCAGGGCGACCCGGGCGAGAGCCGGTTCTTCCTGTCGCTCGAGGACGAGCTGATGCGGCTGTTCGCCACCGGCGCCATGTCGTGGGTCATGAGCCGGGCGCTGCCCGACGACGAGGCCATCGAGGCCAAGATGGTCACCAAGGCCATCGAGAAGGCCCAGAACACCGTGGAGACGCGCAACGCCGAGATCCGCAAGGACGTCCTCAAGTACGACGAGGTGATGAACGAGCAGCGCAAGGTGATCTACGCCAAGCGCATGCGCGTCATCGACGGCGAGGACCTGCGCCAGCACCTGCTCGAGGTCCTCGACTCGGCGCTGTCCGACGTGGTCGAGTCGTACTGCCCGGACGACTCCGAGGACTGGAACCTCGAGGGTCTGCTGGCCGAGACCAAGCTGTACTACCCGTCCAAGTTCACAGTCGAGGACCTGGCCGAGGCGGTCGGGCCGGGCCAGATCCACGAGAGCCTCCTGGCCGACGCCGTCGACTACTACACCAAGCGGGAAGCGTCGGTCGAGGGCGGAGCAGAGACGATGCGCGAGGTCGAGCGCCAGGTGATGCTCCAGCTGATCGACCAGAAGTGGCGCGAGCACCTGTCCGAGATGGACTACCTGCGCGAGGGCATCGGCCTGCGGGCCATGGGCCAGCAGGACCCCCTGGTGGCGTGGCAGAAGGAGGGCTACTCGATGTTCGGGGTTCTGGTCTCGAGCATCGACGACGACTTCGTCAAGTACGCCATGCACGTCGACGTGCAGGTGGAGAAGCACGAGGAGCTTGACCTCTCCCAGGCCTCGCTCGAGGGGCCGGCCGAGCCGGTGCAGTCACTCGGCGGCTCCGAGGCGGCCGTGCGCGAGGCGGCGCAGGTCGCCCACGACGCCCAGGAGCACGGTGTGCAGGAGAACGGTGTGCAGGAGCACGGTGTGCAGGAGCAGGTGGCGCCTGCCGCCGCGGTCGCCACCGAGGACCAGGAGGCGAGGCAGCCGAAGGTCAAGGCCGAGCACGAGAGGGTGGGCCGCAACGAGCTGTGCTGGTGCGGCAGCGGCAAGAAGTACAAGCATTGCCACGGCCGCTGAGTCAACAAAAGGAGAAACTGAAATGGGCACCTACGTCATGCTGATGAAGTTCACGGCACCAGGCTTCGAAGGAGTGAGAGACGGCAAGGCAGGACGAACCGCCGGCAAGAAGGCGGCCAAGGCCATGGGGATCATCTGGAAGCAGCAGTACCTGGTGATGGGCGGCTACGACATCATCAACATCCTCGAGGCTCCAGACGACGAGACGATGGCCCGCTTCGCCCTCATCGCCGGCCAGAGCGGCAGCTTCACCAGCGAGACCATGCGGGTGTTCACCGAGACCGAGGCCGACAACCTCGTGAAGGATCTCCAGCCGCCGGAGTGATCGGCGCCGCCAACCCCACCCTGAGGCCTCGACGCGCCTAACCTCGCAAGCGCGGGGTTGCACCGAGTCGGGCCTGCTGGTCCCAACCCCCGAGCCGCGATCAACGACCCACAGGAGCAGCAGTGCCCGACTTCAAGGTGAGAGACCTCTCCCTGGCGGCGTTCGGCCGCAAGGAGATCCAGCTGGCCGAGGTGGAGATGCCCGGCCTCATGGCCCTGAGGGCCGAGTACGGCGACACCCAGCCGCTGGCTGGCGCCCGAATCACCGGCAGCCTCCACATGACCATCCAGACCGCGGTGCTCATCGAGACCCTGACGGCCCTTGGCGCCCAGGTGCGCTGGTGCAGCTGCAACATCTTCTCGACCCAGGACCACGCCGCCGCCGCCGTGGCCGTCGGCCCGGACGGCACCGTCGACCAGCCTCGGGGCGTGCCGATCTTCGCCTGGAAGGGCGAGACCCTGGAGGAGTACTGGGACTGCACCGAGCAGGCCCTGCGCTGGCCCGACGCCCCCACCGCCGGCGGTCCAAACCTGATCCTCGACGACGGCGGCGACGCCACCCTGCTCGTGCACAAGGGCACCGGGTTCGAGGCGGCCGGGGCCGTACCCGAGCCCACTGACGACGACAGCGATGAGTGGAAGGTGTTCCTGTCCCTGGTCAGGCGCACCATGGCCGAGGACCCCAAGCTGTGGACGGCCCTCGGCCAGGGCATACGCGGAGTCTCCGAGGAGACCACCACCGGCGTGCTGCGCCTGTACCAGATGCGCCAGGCCGGCCAGCTGCTCTTCCCGGCCATCAACGTCAACGACTCGGTCACCAAGTCCAAGTTCGACAACCTGTACGGCTGCCGCCACTCGCTCATCGACGGCATCAACCGGGCCGTCGACGTGATGATCGGCGGCAAGCTGGTCGTGGTCTGCGGCTTCGGCGACGTGGGCAAGGGCTGCGCCCAGAGCCTGCGGGGCCAGGGCGCTCGGGTCGTTGTAACCGAGATCGACCCCATCAACGCCCTGCAGGCGGCCATGGAAGGCTACGAGGTGGTGCGCCTGGAGGACGTGATCGACAAGGTCGACATCGTCGTCACCGCCACCGGGAACAAGGGCATCCTCTTGGCCGAGCACATGAAGAAGATGAAGCACAACGCCATCATCGGGAACATCGGCCACTTCGACAACGAGATCGACATGGCCGGCCTGGCCCGCATGAGCGACGTGACCCGCACCACGATCAAGCCCCAGGTCGACGAGTACGCCTTCCCCGACGGCCACGCTGTCATCATCCTGAGCGAGGGCCGGCTGCTGAACCTGGGCAACGCCACCGGTCACCCCAGCTTCGTCATGAGCTGCTCGTTCACGAACCAGGTCCTGGCCCAGATCGAGCTGCACCTGCGGGCCGAGGACTACGGCCTGGAGGTCGTGCGCCTGCCCAAGCACCTGGACGAGAAGGTGGCCCGCTTCCACCTCGACGCCCTCGGCGTTCGCCTCACCACCCTCACCGACGACCAGGCCGCCTACCTGGGCATCCCCGTCGAAGGCCCCTACAAGGCCGACCACTACAAGTACTGAGGGAGCTGCCGGGGCGCGGCGGCGCGGGCCGTCGCGCCCCCGGCGGACCGCCTCATGTCGCCAGAACTCGGCGCACCAACTGGCGGAGGTTGTAGCAATCGTGGAACGGACGCTGCGTGTCCAGCAGCAGATGGGTGACCATGGACACAGCGGCAATGGGCTGACCCACAAACTCTCTGGCGGTCAGGTCACGCAGGAGATCCGAGTGCTGAGGAAGGCGGCTCCGATGGGCGGTGACGAGCTCGACTCCCTCCGTGACGGAGTCCGTCAGGTACACAACCCATTGGGCCATGGCGGAAGCCTCTTCGATCGTCAACTCCATGGGCACACCCCTGAGCCCGTCCTCCCAGTACTGGCGAATCCAGCGCCGCCACTGGTGCTCGACCCCGGTGCAGGTTCGAGATCCCGCCTGAGCGGCGCGGGGCGGCTCAGCAGTCGGCCACGGCGCGCAAGGCCCGGCAGATCTCAAAGGTCTTGGGCGCCGCGAGCCGGCCGGCGCGTTCGGTGAGCACCGAGCGGGGGACCAACCGAAGGTTGTCGAAGGATGCCGCGCACTCATGGGTCAGCCCGTCCTCCGAGCCCAGCGCGACCTCTGTCGGGATGTGGCGGATGGTCCGAGTGACGGGGGCGACAAGCAGCGTTCGCAGGTGCGGGATGCTCGCATTCCTGGTGACCACCAAGGCGGGGCGGCGGCCGGCCTCAGGGATCTCAGCCCACCAGATCTCGCCTTGAGCAGGGACGCTCACCAGGGCTCTTCGGCGATCATGGCTCGGGCCGACGCCTCGGCGCCGGCGGCCTCATCGTCGTCCTGAGGGATCTGTCGATAGCCCTCGGCGATGGCCTCGCCGATAAGCCGCCGCCGCTCGTCCTCCAGGTACACCTGCACGGCGTGGCGCAAGGCGTCGGCCCGCGACTGGAACCGACCGGCCTTGACCAGAGCGTCCACGCGAGCCACTACCTCGTCCTCAAACCTGGCCGCGAGTTGGGTACCAGGAGACATGCATCAATGGTACCGCACCGTCATCGGGCAGGGACTTCCGCTCCGGACCCCGGGGATCGCGCAGAACGGTCACCTTGGCAGGGGCGACGGACGGCCGCTGTGCCGGTGCGGGCGGCGTTCTCGTCAGGCGGTCACCTCGGTCGCTACTCGACGAGCTCGAAGTGGCGACGCTCGGCCGCCAAGACTTCTTCCAGGCGGGGGGAGCGGGTCGAGAGCACCACGGTGGCCTGGAGGTGGACCGCGGCGGCGAGGGCTTCCAGGCTGAGGATGTTGAGCTGGTGACCGAGGCGGAGACGCCCGATGGTCGGGCCGAGCGTACGGAGGCTGAGGAGGCCGATTTCGTCGGGCAGCTCCGTCAGGGTGGCCAGTGCCTGGTCGCGCCGAGCGTCGGTGAGGGCCGTGAAGGGGGTCGACAGCACGCCGGGTCGCGTTGCGGCCCCGAGGACCGCCTGGCACAGCCGCACGTACCAGTAGCCCGTGGTGAAGATCGGTTGGGACCAGTCGAGGCGGTCAGGCAGCGCGTCCCGGCGCAGGATGCGGCTCAGGAGCTGATCGTCGACCAGCAGGTTCACTCCGTGGCGAGATCGTCGTCGCCGAAGCCGGCCCGAGCGGCCTGCCAGTCCTGGTCGCCCACCGACCTGAGCAGCTGTCGGCGCAGGTCGGTCACTCCACCGGGGACGAGGAGGATGGCGTCACCGAGATCGAGGTAGGCGACATCGCCTCCGTCCACCAGGCCCCATCGGTGCCTGGTGGAGGCAGGCAGGCTCATCTGACCTCGTTGAGACACCCGGAGCTCGCCGCTGTGCTGCATCGTCCCAGGGTACAAGGTGCATGGCTCCGATGCCTTGTGACCGAACGATGGGGGCGGAGATCTACAGGTCGGTGACCAGGCGGGTCACGCGGTCGAGGATGGGCCTCGGGACGAGGCGGTTGGCCAGGTGCCAGGCGTGGGCGTCGAGGCCGACGAGGTAGCGGTCCTTCGGGTTGCGGGCGTCCAGCGCGTCGGCGACGGTCCGGGCCACCTGGTCGGGGTTGCCCATGAACGGCTCGTACAGCTTCATCAGCTGAGCCATGCGCTCGTGGCCGGCCCGATAGCCGCTGTCCTGGCGGCCGGTCATGGCGTCGGCGGCCTCGGTGAAGATGTCGGTGCGGAAGGCACCCGGCTCGACCAGGACGACGGCTATGTGCTCCCGGGCCAACTCCATGCGCAGGGCGTCGCTGACCCCCTCCAGGCCGTGCTTGGCCGCCTGGTACCAGCCGGTGAGGGGGGTGGAGACTCGGCCGTAGATGCTGGACATGTTGACGATGCGGGCCCGGTCCAGGGTGCGCATTCCGGGCAGGGCCAGGCGGGCCAGGCGCATCGGCGCCACGAGCATCGTCTCGAGCACCTTCATCGCCTCGTCGTCGGAGACGTCCTCGATCGCCCCCATGTCGCCGGTGCCGGCGTTGTTGACCAGCCCGTAGAGGGGCCCGACCTGTTCGACCACGTCGGCGCACCGGTCGGCGTCGGTGACGTCGAGCAGCACGTGGCTGACCTGCACCCCGGCCTCGGCGGCCGCCTTGTGGAGGGTGTCGGCCTTGGCGTTGCTGCGGACGCTGCCGATGACGTCGTAGGCCCGGCGGGCCGCCTCGACGACGGTGGCCAGGCCGATCCCGCTGTTCGCCCCGGTCACCAGCACTGTTCGGTCGGTCATGACCGGTACCCTTACCCACCCGGTGCGCAACTTCGCCGACGATCTCGCCACCCTCGCCATCCGGCTGAAGGAGGCCGAGGACTACCTCGGGCTCGAGTCGCTGCGCGCCCGCCTGGCCGACCTCGAGCAGCAGGTGGGTGCGCCCGACCTGTGGGACGACCAGGACCGGGGGCGTCAGGTCACGGGCGAGTACGCCGAGGTGAAGGGCGACGTCGATGTGCTGCAGTCGCTGCGGGCCCGCTTCAACGACGTCGACGTGCTGCACGACATGGCCCGGGAGGTCGACGACCAGACCCAGGAGGTCGAGATCGACGCCGAGATGGCCGGTCTGGCTCGCACCCTTGACGAGCTCGAGCTGCGCACCCTGTTCACCGGCGACCACGACCGCCACGACGCCGTGCTTTCGGTCAGCGCCAAGGACGGCGGCACCGACGCCCAGGACTGGGCCGAGATGCTGGAGCGGATGTACCTGCGGTGGGCCGAGCGGCGCGGCTTCACGGTCGAGCCGGTGGACCGCTCGGAGGGCACCGAGGCCGGCATCCTGTCCACCGAGCTCATCGTGCGGGGCCGTTACGCCTACGGCCTGCTGACCAGCGAGAAGGGCGTGCACCGGCTGGTCCGCAACAGCCCCTTCGACTCCCAGCACCGCCGCCAGACCTCGTTCGCCCTGGTGCAGGTGGTGCCCTTCCTCGAAGATGCGCTGAAGGTCGTGCAGATCGACGACAAGGAGATCCGCCTCGACACCTTCCGCTCGTCGGGGGCCGGCGGCCAGCACGTCAACAAGACCAGCTCGGCGATCCGCATCACCCACTTCCCGAGCGGGATCGTGGTGCAGTGCCAGGATGAGCGCTCGCAGCTGCAGAACAAGGAGCGGGCCTTCCAGCTCCTGGCCGTAAAGCTGCTGGAGCGCCGGGAGGAGGAGCGCCGCCAGGAGCTGGCCCGGCTGAACGGCGAGGTGACCAAGACCCAGGCGTGGGGCAGCCAGATCCGCAACTATGTCACCAGCCAGTACAACCTGGTGAAGGACGACCGCAGCAAGCACGAGACCTCGAACGTCCAGGCCGTCTTCGACGGCGACCTCGACGACTTCATCGAGGCCTACCTGCGCTGGCGGCGCTCGGCCACCTAGGCCCTGCCGGGGTGACGGCGGGGGCCGCTGGTACCCTGGCTCGGTTCCCGGCGGCCGAGGTGGCCCGCCTGGCACCCACCCTCACCATGATCAGACTCGAGAACGTCACCAAGACCTACAAGAACGGCACGGTCGCACTCCGGGGCACCTCGGTCGACATCGCCAAGGGCGAGTTCGTCTTCCTGGTGGGGTCCTCGGGCTCCGGCAAGTCCACTTTTCTGCGCCTGGTGACCATGGAGGAGTCCCCCGATGTCGGCCAGATGTGGGTGGCCGGCAAGGACCTGTCCACCCTCACCCCGTGGAAGGTGCCCTTCTTGCGCCGCAACGTCGGCTGCATCTACCAGGACTTCAAGCTGCTGCCCAACAAGTCGGTGGCCGAGAACGTGGCCTTCGCCCTCGAGGTCATCGGCCGGCCCAAGTCCGTCGTGCGCACCCAGGTGCCGCAGATCCTCGACCTGGTCGGCCTCGGCAAGAAGTCCGAGAACCTGCCCACCGAGCTGTCCGGCGGTGAGCAGCAGCGGGTGTCGATCGCCCGGGCCTTCGTCAACCGGCCCCTGATCCTCCTGGCCGACGAGCCCACCGGTAACCTCGACCCCACCACCACCATCGGCATCATGCGCCTGCTCGACCGCATCAACCGCACCGGCACCACCGTCATCATGGCCACCCACGACCAGGGCATCGTCGACCAGATGCGACGCCGGGTCATCGAGCTCGACCGGGGCACCGTCATCCGCGACCAGGCCCGGGGCGTCTACGGCTACGACGCCAGCGCCGGCCACTAGGGAGGAACAAGCTTCGCATGGCACTTTCCGCCGGCTACGTCTCACGAGAGACCGCAACCAACCTCAGCCGCAACGGCCTGATGAGCGTGGCGGCGATCGTCACCATCGCCGTCGGCCTGCTGTTCTTCGGCTCGGCCATCATGTGGCAGCAGGGCGTCGACCGTCAGACCGCCCGCTGGCGGGGAGGGGTCGAGCTCAGCGTCTTCATGCAGCCGGCGGCTGCCGACCAGCAGATCGACGCCGTGCGCAAGGAGTTGGAGAGCGCCCCGGAGGTGAAGCGGGCCTCGTTCGTCGACAAGGGGGCCGCCTACACCGAGATGAAGCAGCTCTTCGCCAGCCAGCCCGAGGTGGTCGAGGCCGTCGGCGAGCAGGACGCACCGCCGTCGTTCCGGGTCGTGCCCAACAAGGCCGAGCAGGTCGAGGACGTGGGCGCCCGCTTCAAGGACAAGCCGGGTGTCCTGAGCGTCGTCTACGCCAAGGAGACAGTCGACGTGCTCATCAAGAGCACGGCCAAGAAGCGCAACCTGTCACTCGGTGTGGCCTTCCTGGCCGGCGCCTCGGCCCTGCTGGTGATCTTGAACACCGTGCGCATGGCCATCTTCAGCCGTCGGCGTGAGGTCGCCATCATGAAGCTGGTGGGGGCCACCAACTGGTTCATCCGTGTCCCGTTCATGCTCGAGGGCATGGTGCAGGGGATCCTGGGGGCGGCCGCCGCCTTCCTCCTCATCTTCGTGGCCCGCGACCAGATCATGAGCTTTGTGAACGACGCCGCCATCAACCAGTTCACCAACCTCTACGCCACAACCGGCGAGACAGTCCGCACCGGCATCCTGCTGCTCCTGGTCGGCGCCGGCATGGGAGCGGTCAGCTCGGCCATTGCCGTCCGCCGATTCCTCGACGTGTAGCGCGGCCGCTCATACGATACGTTGGTTCGATGATCCGGACCTAACCGGTACTTGAGGGTTTGCAACCCTCGACTCTGCATCGAGACCTGAGACTGTGGCGGTAGGATTGGCACGGGGATGTGGTTCAGAGTGACCGATTTTTGCGACCCGATATAGGTCGGATGCACCAGATCCAACACCCGGTCTATTGGATCCGCTACTCTCCGCCACAGAGGTCGCACCTTCTTTCGGGAAGCTGGAGCACCTGAACGATCATCAGAGGGAGCGGTCGATGAAGCACCTGGGCGGTACGAGAACGAGCGGGCGTTCCCTCGGCGGGCGGCGCTGGCGGAACCTGAGGACGGCAATGAAGCTTCCTGCCGCCCTGGCCGCAGTCACGGCGCTGCTGCTCACCACGACGGTGCTCCCGGTCGCCGCCGCTCCCAATGCCGGAGTCGGGCTCTCCATCAATCCCTTGTTCCCCGAGCCGGTGACCGTGGGCGCCACCAACCTTCCAGGCAGCCTGGGCTTCAGCAACAGCCCCACCACCTTCGGGGTTGGGCCCGTCACCACCAGCGACATCAGGCTGTTCCCCTCGTGCAAGGACGCCGCCGCGGCCTGCAACCAGCCCGACCCCGGCGTCATCGCCCTCACGTCCCCGGGCATCGGCGAGCCCGGTTCGCTCTGCGCCGGCGTCACCTTCATCATCAGCCTGGTTGACCCGGCCACGGGCGAGTACTCCTTCACGCCTCCAACGCCGATCGTGCTGCCGCCGCCCGGCACCCCGGGCCCCGTCTCCTGCATCATCGACTTCACCTTCAGCGTTTTGAAGGCCCCAACGGCAGATGCCAACCCCGGCCAAACCGGGCTGCAGACCCGCCAGTTCGCCACGATCAACGGCACGGCCATCAAGCTGGCCACGGGTGCCACCATCTTCGGGTCCGGCGCCGGCACATCGATCACCAGCGTCCTGCGAGCCACGCCCAGCATCCCCACCACGGCGACGCCCACCGCGGTGCCGGGTGCCACCATCGGCGATACGGCCACGGTTACCGGCGTGGCCACCGGCGGCCCCATCCCGACAGGCACCGTCGCCTTTGCCGCTTTCGGCCCCGATGACGCCCAGTGCACCGGCCCTGCCGTGCCTGGCTCGACTGCCAGCGTGGCTCTGAGTGGCGGAGCGCTAGGCCCGCCGCCCACGGCCAGCGCCGCCACCACCGGCTTCGTGCCCACCGCGGCGGGCACCTACCGCTGGGTGGCCACCTACAGCGGGGATGCCAACTACGTGGGCGTCACCTCGGCGTGCAACGCCCTCAACGAAGCCTCTGTCGTCTCGAAGCTGACACCGGGGCTCACGACCAACGCCGCGGCCGCACCTCCCGGGGGGGCCGCTCTCGGCCAGCCGATCAGCGACACGGCCACCCTGACCGCCCCGGCGGGTGTCCTCCAGCCGACCGGCACCGTCGTCTTCACGCTCTTCGGCCCAGGCGATGCCACCTGTGCGGGCACCGCCGTCTTCACCTCGGCTGCGGTTCCCGTGAGCGGGGCCGGCACCTACGCCTCCGGACCGTTCACGCCTCCCACCGCCGGCACCTACCTGTGGCGGGCGGCCTACAGCGGCGACGCCAACTTCAACGCAGTCACCACGCCCTGCGGTGACGCCAACGAGACCTCACTCCTCAACCGGACGACGCCGACCCTCACCACCATCCTCATCGCCACGGCACCAGCCAACCTGGGCACCCCCATCCACGACACCGCCACCATCGGCGGTCTCGTCGCCCCCACCACACCGGGCACCATCACCTTCAACTTCTACGGGCCCGGCAACACCACCTGCAGCGGCACCCCGATCTTCGTGTCGGTGGTACCGGTGAACACCGGCAACGGCGTCTACCAGTCCCAGGACTTCACTCCCACGGCGACGGGCACCTCCCCGGTCGTCGCCGTCTACAGCGGCAACGTCAACAACGGCCCGGTGACCACCAGCTGCAACGACGCCAACGAGAGCGTCGTCATCACCCGGCCCGTGGCCGGCCTCACCACCAACGCCACGGCCATCGCCCCGCTGGGCCAGCCGATCAGTGACACCGCCACGTTGACCGCGCCGCCGGCGCCGACGGTCCAGCCGACCGGCACCATCACCTTCACGCTCTTCGGGCCGAACGACGCCACCTGCTCCACTGCTGCGGTGTTCACCTCGGCCGCCGTC
>JBBSHM010000050.1:0-17770 GCA_038253125.1 Acidimicrobiales bacterium | reverse complement strand
CGGCGCATCGCTCGACCTGGGCGCCGGGCCGCCGAGAGCCCTTCTCAGCATCATCCGCCACCGCCACTGACTCCCGTGCCAGGAGCACCTGGTCCGGGTGCAGGAGCGGGCAACCGAGCTCGGCGAGCTGGGCTTCGCCCTAGTCGCCGTCGGCTTCTCACCCCCGCCCGCCCTGGCCGCGGTGGCCCGCCACATCGCCTGGCCCGGGCCCTTCTGCAGCGACGACGAGCGGGTTCTCTACGACCGGCTCGGGCTGGGCCGGGCGGCGCCGAAGCAGGTCTTCACCCCCGGCACCCGTGCCCTGTACGCCGCCGCCGCCGAGCGGGGCGTAGCGGTCGAGCGGCCGGTCGAGGACATCCGCCAGCTCGGCGGTGACGCCCTGGTGGTCGCCGGGGTGGCCCGGGTCATCTTCCGACCTTCGAGCCCCGACGACCGACCCGGCGTGGACGAGCTGGTCGAAGCGGCCCGCTCGCTGGCCTAACCCCTCACCCGCAGTTCTGTCGGGACTAACCCCACGCCAGGAGACAGATTCTCCCGACAGATGAGGGTTCTTTGGGGCCCTAGCGTGGCCGAGGTGGGACTGGACATGGCGCCGCTGCTGGCCGACGAATCGCTCAGCGGCGCCGCCTGGTGCCGGGCCCACACCGGGCTTGTCGACCGGTGGCTGGCCGAGCTGTTCTCGGCGGCGCGACCCGACGGTGAGGGCGCCGCGCTGGTGGCCATCGGGGGCTACGGGCGGTCCGAGCTGTGCCCCCGCAGCGACATCGACGTCATCCTGCTCCACGAAAAGGGCGTGGACGCGGCGGCGATGGCCGAGGCGATCTGGTACCCGATCTGGGACGTGGGTCTGCACCTCGGCCACGGCGTGGCGACGGTGCGCCAGGCGGTGGCGCTGGCGGCCAAGGACCTCGAGTCGGCCACCTCGCTACTCAGCGCCCGCCACATCGCCGGCGACCAGCAGCTCACCGCGGAGCTGGCCGCCAAGGCACTCGACCTGTGGCATGACCGGGCCCGACGCTGGCTGCCCGAACTGGCCACCAAGGTGGAGGAGCGCCACCAGCGGGTGGGCGAGGTGGCCTTCCGGCTCGAGCCCGACCTGAAGGACGGCCGGGGCGGCATGCGCGACGTGCACTCTCTGCGGTGGGCCGAGCAGGCGCAGGAGATTCTGCTGCCCCACGACCGGGGGAGCCTCGCCGGCTCCTACGACGTCCTGCTCGACGCCCGGGTCGAGCTGCACCGGATCACCAGCCGGGCCGGCAACGTGCTGCTGATGCAGGAGCAGGACAGCGTGGCCCGCGCTCTCGGCGACCCTGACGCGGATGCCCTGATGGCTCGGGTGGCCCCGGCGGCCCGCACCATCAGCTGGACGAGCGACGACGCCTGGCGCCGCATCCGCTCGTCCCTGCAGGGCCCCGTCGGCCGCTCGGGCGGGCGGGCCCACCCGCTCGGCCCGGGGCTGGTCCTGGTGGACGGCGAGGTCGCTCTGACGGCCGAGGCCATCGCCGCAGACGATCCGTGCCTACCGCTGCGGGCGGCGGCGGCCGCCGCCGGGCGCGACACCGTCATCGAGCGGCGGGCCCTCGAGCGCCTGGCCGAGCTGGCGCCGCCGCTGCCCGACCCGTGGCCCGACGAGGCCCGTGGCCTGCTCGCCGCCCTCCTCGGCACCGGGCGGCCGGCGGTCGCGGTCATCGAGGCTCTCGACCAGCGGGGCCTGTGGGTGCGGCTGCTCCCCGAGTGGGCGCCAGTCAGGTCACGCCCCCAGCGCAACGCCTACCACCGCTTCACCGTGGACCGGCACCTTCTGGAGACGGCGGCCAACGCCGCCGAGCTGCAGCACCGGGTGGACCGGCCGGACCTGCTGGTCGTCGGCGCCCTCCTCCACGACCTCGGCAAGGGTCGCCCTGGCGACCACACCGAGGTGGGGATGGTGCTGGCCGAGGCCGTCGCCAGCCGAATGGGCTTTCCGGCCGAGGACGTCGCCGATCTGGTGGCCATGGTCGAGCACCACCTCCTGTTGCCCACCGTCGCCACCCGCCGCGATCTCGACGAGCCCCGCACGATCCAACAGGTGGCCGAGGCGGTGGTCAACCAGCGCCGCCTGGGCCTGCTGGCCGCCCTCACCGAAGCGGACTCCCTCGCCACCGGCGCATCGGCCTGGGGAACGTGGAAGGCGGGCCTGACGGGCCAGCTCGTGGACCGGGTCGCCCGCCTGCTGAGCGGCGGGGGAGCGGCTGTCCAGCAGGACGATGCCGCCTTCGGCGCCCTGGCCGCAGTCCCACCCGCCTGCGGGCCCCGCCGCTTCGAGACCGCCGGCGACCTGCTGAGCGTGGTGGCCGAGGATCGTCCCGGCCTGTTCAGCAAGGTGGCCGGCGTCCTCGCCCTGCACGGTCTCGAAGTGCTGGCCGCTGCCACCGGGCCGACCGTGCCTGGCTGGGCGTCCAGCACCTTCCGGGTGGCCGATCCCCGCCGGGACGAGCCACCGTGGGAACGGGTCCGCCTCGACCTCGACCGGGCCCTCGACGGCCGCCTGGCCCTGCGGGCCCGCCTGGCCGAGCGCGCCCGCACCTACCACCGCCCAGCTGTCCTGCCGGCGCCGGCCGAGGCGACCGTCACCTTCCACGACGACGCCTCGTCCTCTTCGACGGTGATCGACGTGCACGCCGCCGACGGCCTCGGTGTCCTGTACCGGATCACCTGCGCCCTGGCCGAGCTCGACCTCGACATCCGCTCGGCCCGGGCCCAGACCATGGGCGGCACAGTCGTGGACGCCTTCTACGTCCAGACCCGCGGCGGCGCAAAGGTGGCCGACCGTTCGCTGCAGGCCGAGGTCGAGCTTGCCGTCCTCGACAGCCTGAGCGAATGAGCGCCACCGCCTCTCGTCGCCCCTGGCGGGGTCCGGCGGCGCAGGGCGTTGACGGCGGCGAAGACCACCACCGCCTCCGCCACGAGTGACACCAGGCCCAGGGGCTCGAGCCAGCTGCCTACGTCGTCGGCCAGCTGAGGGAAGGCGAACAGCCTGGTGGCGGCGTAGCCGACGAGCGCCGCTCCGCACGTGAGGATCGACAGGCCGTAGATGACCGAGTCGTCACGGCTGACGGCGGCGAACGCCAGGAACTCACACGACGCCGTCAGCACCACGAACAGCACCCCCATGTACGGGGCCTCGTCCAGGTGCGGACCGATCTCGGGGACGTGGGCGGCGGCGGCGGTGAGCGCCCCTCCGGCGAGGACCCACCGCCACTCGCTGCGAAGCGGCTCGAGGGACGGGCCGCTTTTGGTCCCCCGGGGCTCCGTGGCGACCATGGGCTCAGCTCTTCATGTCGGCGGCGTAGGCGTGAGCCAGGTCACCGCCTTGGACGAAGAAGACGTGCATCATCAGGCCCGCGCCCGGTCCCTTCTTGTCGTGGTAGTGCCAGCGGGTGATGGGGCCCCCGGGGTCGGGCGGGGCGCTCGGGAACGCCTCGTTGGCCTTGTACATCACGCCCATCAGCATCCAGCTGCCCTGTCCCTGGTAGCCGTACATGAGCGTCTCCGGAGCGGACGGGTCAAGGACCTTGCCGTCGGCCTGCAGCGTCTTGTTCCCGACGTGGAGCATCGGCATCGTCGCCGGGGTGACGGGCGCACCGGCGTCGATCTTCGCCATCTCGTTGGCCAGCTTCGGGCCCTTGTTCTTGGCGTGGTTGGCCAGGTCGGCCTGGAGGTCGTAGCCGGCCGCCTTGGCCGCGGCGAGGTCGGCGTAGGGCGCCGTGGCCGCCTCGGTCTTGTTGAGCAGGTCGGTGGCGGCGGCCTGCTGGTCGGCGGAGGCGTCGCCGGCGGGGGCGAGGACAGCCATGGTGGTGCGGCTCACCCCGTACTGGTGGGCCCACGCCACCCGGGCCGGGTCGGCGGCCTTGCCGCCTGTCTTGGCTCCCTTGGCCTTGGCGCCGCCCTTGGCACCGGTGTGCTTGCCGGCCGGGGCGGCGACCGAGCTCGGAGGCGCAGGGGCCGTGGTTGAAGGAGGCGAGGCACTGGTCGACATCGGCGCCGCCGAGCCGGGCGGCAGCACGACGAGGGCCCCGACGACGGCCGCCGTTCCTGCCGTAGCCGTCACGAGGGCTCCGATGTGGTTGCGCATGAATCGTTGGATGTTGAGCATGAACGCCATGCTGGGGGGTGAAGATGAGGTGACGGAGGGCGAGATGTTCGGGACCTGTTGTGGTGCGCAGCTGACGGAAGCGGCCGGTGGCGGAGCGGGGTGACTACGGCGTCGACGCGCCCTATGTCCCCGTGCTGATGCTGGCTGGCGTCGCGGCACTCGGGATCATCGGTGCGCTGGTCGGTTCCGCCGGTCCGGCGATCGGTGGGCTCGGGCTGCTGCTCAGCGCCGCCAGCTACCTGTTCGCTACCCGCAGCGGCAAGTTCACGCTGTGGCAGCGGCTGCTGGGCGACCTCGGCCTGACGGGCGACGAGCAGGTGCTCGACATGGGCTGCGGACGGGGCGCGGTGCTCGTGATGGCCGCCCGGCTCCTCCCTCGGGGACGGGCCACCGGCGTCGACCTGTGGAGCCGGTCCGACCAGTCGGGCAACGCCGAGCAGACGACCCTGAGCAACGCCGAGCTCGAAGGCGTGGGCGATCGCGTCGAGGTGCACACCGGCGACATGACCCGACTGCCCTTCGATCCCGCCGCCTTTGACGTCGTGCTGTCGAGCCTGGCCATCCACAACATCAGCGACCCGGCCGGGCGGCGCCGGGCGGTGGACGAGGCGGCCCGGGTGCTGCGGCCGGGCGGCAAGCTGGTCATCACCGACATCAAGGCCACCGCCGACTACGCCGAAGCCCTCCGCCGGCTGGGCATGTCCGAGGTGTCCCGGCGCCGCCTCGGCTGGCGTGGCTGGTTCGGCGGGCCGTGGGTGGCGACGAGCGTGGTGACGGCCCGCAAGCCGGCACCGCTCGTGGGCGGACCATTCTTTCGCAGGACTTTCTAGCCGGGCGGCGCCTCCTCACCACCGTGCTCGCGGCCGAACGTCGTGTGGCCGACCTCACGTCAGCTGCCGCCTACGGCTTCGGTGTCACCGGCGAGCTGAGCGCCACCGCCGACTACACCGGGCCGCGCGCCTGGGCGAGCGCCCTCCGCGCCGCCGGGTTTCACGGCATCCGATACCACGTCCGTCACGACCCACGCGGCGAGCTTGCCGGGGTTGCCTGGTTTGGGCGAGCGGGGCGGGCCAGGCGACCGCCAGCGGGTTCCAGCCAGGAGCTCCCGGCCAATCTGCCGCTCGCCGCCTCCCCCTTCGGCATCCAACTCGCCGCCGACCTGCCCGCCCAACCGTAACCGAAGCCGCGGGCCCGATCATACGACTGATGAAGATCAGCAGGCCCCCTCGAGTCGTGCCGGTGCTCGCATGCGTTCGTTGGTGGATGCCACTTCTCCGCGGACAAGCTAGGGGATGGCCACCGGGCCGAGCATGCCTGTCCCAGGCTCTGCTCTTACCTTTGTGGACGTTGAGGAGCTACACGGTCGTGTCCCAGCGAGCAACGATGCCGCAGCTAAGCGGCTGACGAGGTCCACCGCTGCAGCTCCGCGGTTCGGCACCTACACCGCGTGTGTTGAGGCGCTGGAGCGGTCGATGATGAGGAGGGCGACGAGGGCAGTCCATCCTGTTTGGTGGCTGGCGCCGAGGCCGGCGCCGTTGTCGCCGTGGAAGTACTCGTGGAACGTGAGGTGTTCGGACCAGGCGGGGTCGTGCTGCAGCCGTTCGATGCCGCCGTAGCAGGGCCTGGTCCCGTCGGTGTGTCGGATGAACAGCCTGATGAGCCGGTCAGAGAGGTCGTCGGCCACCCCGGCCAGGCTGCGTCGGTCACCCGAGCCGGTCGGGCACTCCACAGAGAACGAGGTGCCGAGACCATCGTTGAGGCGCCGTAGCGCCTCGATGAGGAGGTAGTTGACGGGAAACCAGACGGGTCCCCGCCAGTTGGAGTTCCCGCCGAACAGAGCGGTCGTTGATTCGGCCGGCTCGTAGTCGAGGCGTTGCACAACTCCCCCGACGTTGAACTCGAGCGGGGCGTCGCGGTGGATGCGGGACAGCGAACGGATCCCGTGGTCGGACAGGAACTGGTCGGGGTCGAGCATGCGGCTCAGGAGCAGTTCGATCCGGTCGGTCGGGACGACCGAGAGCATGGTGTTGCCGTGGCTGTCGCCATGGACGTTGGCGAGGACGTCGAGGTCGGCTTGGCGGAAGCGGATGAGGCGTTCGATGCTGGCCATGAGACCCGGGAGGGAGGCCCGAGTCGCGGCGGACAGGTAGGCGGTGGCGGTGAGCGGGAGCAGGCCGACCACGGAGAACGACCTGACCCGCTGGCAGGTCCCGTCGATCAGGCGCAGCTGGTCGTGATAGAAGCCCGTTTCCTGGTCCCAGAGGCCTTTGCGTTCCATGGCGTCGGCGATCAGGGCGAAGTGCTCGAAGAACTTGATGGCGATGTCCTCGTAGACCGGGTCGTGGACGGCGAGGCACAACGCCACGTCCAGCATGTCGAGGCTGTAGCGGGCCATCCAGGCGGTGCCGTCGCTCTGCTCGAGGACAGCTCCGCCGGGCACGTCTTTGGACCGGTCGAACGGGCCGATGTTGTCCAGTCCGAGGAAGCCACCCTCGAACACGTTGTCACCGGCTTCGTCCTTGCGGTTCACCCACCACGTGAAGTTGAGGAGGAGCTTGTGGAAGACACGTTCGAGGAACGCGAGGTCGGTGGCGCCGTCGATCTCGAAGACCCGGCGTGCAGCCCAGGCGTGGACGGGCGGGTTGGCGTCGTCGAAGGTCCACTCGTAGGCGGGCAGCTGGCCGCTCGGGTGCATGAACCACTCGCGACCGAAAAGGATCAGCTGGTCCTTGGCGAACCCCGGGTCGAGATGGGCGTAGGCCACGCAGTGGAAGGCCAGGTCCCATGCCGCGTACCACGGGTACTCCCAGGGATCGGGCATCAGCATGATGTCGGCGTTGCGCAGGTGGCGCCACCCGCCGTTGCGGATCTGGCCACGGCCGGGAGGGGGAGGGGGGCCGGCGGGGTCACCGTCGAGCCAGTGGCCGACGTCGTAGTGGAAGAACTGCTTCGACCAGCACAGCCCGGCCAGGGCCTGGCGGGCCACCCGGGCCGCCTCCGGATTGGTCCCGGGCGGGACCACCGTGGCGTAGAAGGCGTCAGCTTCGGCGCGGCGGGCGGCGAGGACGGCTCCGATGTCGGGTGCCGGTTGGCCTGAGCGTCCGAGCTGCATGTCGATCACCGCCTCGCCGCCGGGTTGCACGACGACGGTGTGGTGCAGGGCGGCCTTGGTGCCGGTGCGGGCCGGGTTCACCGTGGACGCCCCCGAGACGACGTGATCGTTGATCCCGTCCTTCGGGAACGGTGAGGTGGCCGGCTGGCTGTAGAGGCGGGCCTTGTTGGTCTCGTTGTCGCAGAACAGCGGTTCGTGTGACGACGTACTCCGCAGCTGGTAGCGGCCGAGGAACTCGTGGTCGGCCTGGACGGCCTCGTCGGCCCACCACAGGCGGGGCCGCCGGTCGTCTCGACCCCACGCCCAGGTGTTCCGGAACCACAGTGTCGGCAGGACGTGCAGGGTCTCGACCTGGCGGCCGAGGTTGCGGACGGTGATCCGCCAGCTCACCTCGTCGGGCCCCGCCTTCGCGGCGTCGACGTCGATCTGCCAGAACCCGCCGTTGAACACGCCGGTGTCGAGGATCTCGTACTCGGGGTCGAGCCGGCCGCGGTGGCTGTTCTCCGCGACCAGATCGGCATACGGGAACATTGCCTGCGGATAGTGGTACCGCCACGACATCCACGAATGGGTCGGCGTCCCGTCGACGTACCACCAGTGCTCTTTCACGTCCTCACCGTGGTTGCCCTGGTGCTGGGTCAGCCCGAAGAGCCGCTCCTTGAGGTGATCGTCCCGGCCGTTCCAGAAGGCCAGCGCCAGGCACAGGAACTGGTGGTCATCCGACCAGCCGCACAGGCCGTCCTCGTTCCACCGGAACGCCCGCGAACGTGCGTGCTCGTAGGGGAACGACGTCCAGGCGTCCCCGTCAGCCGAGTAGTCCTCGCGGACCGTTCCCCATGCCCGCTCCGCCAGATAGGGCCCCCACTGCCGCCACGGCACGGTCCCGGCATCCGCAGCGGCCAGCCGGACACGCTCCGCCACAGCGTCCGCCGGCGCCGACCGCTTCGTCATCGCTGAACGCTGCCACACAACACGGCGGGGCAGACTTCACCGATGCGAGCCTTGACCGTCCTGCCCGGGATCGCCGGCTCCGCCGCGGTCACCGAGGTCGACGAACCACCGACCGCCGACGGCCCCGTCGTCGTCGAGACCCTGGCCGTCGGTGTCTGCGGCACCGACCTTGAGATCTGCCAGGGCAACTACGGCACGGCGCCCGCCGGCAGCGACCGCCTCGTCCTCGGTCATGAATCGATCGGGCGAGTCCTGGAGGCACCGAACGGCGCCGACCTCGCCCCCGGCGACCTCGTCGTCGGGATCGTCCGCCGACCCGACCCGGTGCCCTGCGCCCACTGCGCCATCGGGGAGTGGGACATGTGCCGCAACGGCCTCTACACCGAAAGGGGCATCAAGGACCACCACGGGTACGCCTCCGAGCGTTACCGCATCGACCCCAGCTTCGCCATCAAGATCGACCCTGCCCTCGGCGAGCTCGGTGTGCTCCTCGAGCCCACCAGCGTCGTCGCCAAAGCCTGGGACCACATCAACCGCATCGGCGCCCGCTCGGAGGCCTGGGCACCCCGCACCGTTCTCATCTGCGGCGCCGGACCCATCGGTCTCCTCGCCGCCCTCCTCGGCGTCCAGCAAGGCCACGACGTCCATGTCGTCGACCAGGTCACCGACGGGCCCAAACCCGGCCTGGTCGTCGGCCTCGGCGCTGCCTATCACTCCAGGCCCGTCGCCGCCATGGCCGCCACTGCCGACGTCATCATCGAGTGCACCGGCGCGCCTCCTGTCGTCGTCGACGTCCTCGGCAACACCGGGCCGGACGCCATCATCTGCCTCACCGGCGTGTCCTCCGGCGGCCGCACACTCCCCTTCGACGCCGGCGAGGTCAACCGCGAGATGGTCCTCGGCAACGCCGTCGTCTTCGGCTCGGTGAATGCCAACCGCCGCCACTACCAAACCGCCGCCCGCGCCCTCGCCGAAGCCGACCCGACCTGGTTGGCCGGCCTCGTCACCCGCCGCGTCCCGCTCGACCGGTTCGCTGACGCCCTCGAACGCCGGCCCAACGACGTCAAGACCGTCATCAGCCTGTCCTGACCCTGGGTGCTGCGCAGACCCCTGGTGGCGGCTTCGTTCAGGCTGTCGCCGGACGAGACGTTCGGACGCAACCACCTCTCGCACCACACCGACGGGTAGCAGCTCAACGCGAGAGCACTAGCCGAGCCGGCGGCGGATTCGGCTGGCGGCCAGCACCAGGAGGATGGCGAGGCCGGCGAAGGCTGCCATCACCGGGCCGAGGCCGGCTTTGTCGGCCAGGTGGCCGATGGGCAGCGGGAGCAGGGCCCCGACCTCGCTGATGGCATCCACCAGGGAGGTGGTGGCGCCGGCCTGGCCGGGCCTCAGCGTCAGGGTGCGGGCCTGGACGTCCACCCACACCACGTACAGGCCGGCGCCTACGGCTGCTGTGCCCGCCGCCTGGAGGCAGGCCCATGGCGGCACGGCCACCAGGACCACGCCGGCCGCCACCACGCCGGCACCCGTCACCGCCGTCCTGTCGCCGAGGTGCCGGCCGACCGCGCCGGCGGCCGCCGCCCCAGCCACGCCCCCCAGCGTCGCCGCTCCGCCCAGCAGAGTCGCCACCGCCGGCGAGCGGCCCCGCTCCTGTTCGAAAAAGGCGATGGCGAAGCCGAGGAACGGCTCGTCGAAGGGCGTCAGGAGCAGGAGCACCAGGCCGATCAGCCACACCCTGCGGTCGGTGGCCACCCCCCGCAGGCCGGCCCAAAGCGACAGCCCGGCCTGGTCTCCCCGTCCGTGGGCGGGCGCTGGCGGGATCTCCTGCGACGCGAGGAACAGGGCGTAGCCCCACAGCAGGACGGCGGCCACACCGAAGGCCGCCCGCCATCCGAGGCCGAGGGCGAGCGTCGCCGACAGCACCAGTGGGCCAAAGATTGAGCCGGCCGCGCCCAACACGTTCTGCTGGCCGAGCAGGGTCCGGAGCTCGTCCTCGTCGGCGGCCAAGTCGGCCAGGGCCACCTCGGTGGCGTTGATCATCACCGTGCCGGCCACGCCGGCCATCGAGATCCCAATCGCCATCGTCGCGAACCCGGGCCCGACGGCCATGAGGAGGAACCCCGTGCCGTAGCCAAAGGCGCCCAGCGAGGCGAGCAGGCGCCGGCTGACCCGGTCGCTGGCCACCCCGCCGAGCGTCCCGAGTAGCCCCACGAAGGGGTACAGCACCAGCAGGAGCGAGGCCCGCCCATAGGTGAGCGAAAGGTCCTGGCGGAGCTGTTCCAGGGCGCCGAAGGGCAGGAACGACACCAGCTCGTCCGCCAGCCGGACCATCAGCAGCGACAGGATCAGACCAGCCGAGGCCCGTCCGGCCAGAAGGTGGAGGTGTCAATGTCGGCGCATGCCAGCAGGCTAAACCGCCCCCATGGCGGCGCGCCAGAGAATTCAGCCGGGGGGGTCCCCGGCGCTCCGGTCCCGGCGCCGGCGGAGGCGCCGAAGGCTTTCTCCGGCCGAGAACCCCGCCTGCGCCTTCTCGAGGGCGAGCTGGTTGCGGCGTACCTTCAGGAGGTCGGTGCGGGTGCAGATGCCCACCAGCCGGCCATCGTCGACCACGGGCACGTGCTCGACCTGCTCGTCGACCATGATTCGCAGCACCGCTTGGGCGCTGTCGCCGGATCGCACGGTTGCGACCGCCCGGCTGGCGTGCTCGAGGAGTGGCCGACCGTCCTCGAAGCCGTCCCGGAGGGCGTCGCCCCGGCTGACGATTCCGACGAGCCGGCCGCCGTCGATGATCGGGTAGGCGCCGTGGCCGCCGGCGGCGAAGCGGGTGCGGGCCTCGGCTGCCGACGCCGCGGCATCCAGGGTCTCAACGTCGCTGGTCATGATGTGGCTGACGTCGGTGGTGGTGAAGGGGTCAACGCCGTAGTGCCGGCCGATGCGCAGGCCCCGGCGGGCCAGCTTCTCGGTCATCAGGCTGTCCTCGTTGACGGCGCTGTACACCAGGTCGGCCAGGACGGTGGCGATCATGAGCGGGAGGATCACGTTGTAGTTGCGGGTCAGCTCGAAGACGAACACGATCGAGGTGAACGGGGCGCGGGTGGCGGCGCCGAAGGTGGCGGCCATGGCCACGATGGCGAACGCCCCGAGGGCGACCTGCGGCCCGGGGAGCACGTCGTTGAGGCCGGCGCCGATGACACTGCCGAAGGCGGCGCTGATGAGCAGGATCGGGGCCAGCGTTCCGCCCGAGGTGCCGGAGCCGAGCGCCACCCACCAGGCCAGCAGCTTGGCGACGGCGATGCTGGCCACGACGCCGACGGCGAGGCGGCCGGCCAGGACGTCGTCGATCACGTCGTATCCGACGCCGAGGGCGCGCGGGACGAACAGCCCGACGGTGGCGAACCCGACGGCGCCGATGACGGGATGCCAGAACTCGCTGACGGGGAGACGCCGGTACCCGGTTTCGACGGCGAACAGGCCCCGGGTGATCACGATGGCGAGGGCGCCACAGGCCAGGCCGAGCAGGACGAAGGCGGGCAGGACGTCGAGCCCGGCGAAGTCGGTGGGCGGCACCTTGAACAGCGGCCCTTCGCTGAACAGGATCGAGTGCATGGCGCCGGCTGTGGCCGTAGCCACCACCAAGGGCACGAAGGCCCGCACGGAGAACTCGAACAGCAGCAGCTCGATGGCCAGGACGACGGCGGCCAGCGGGGACCCGAAGGTGGCCGACATCCCGGCGGCTGCGCCTGCCGCCAGCAGGATCTTGCGCTCGGCCGAGGAGACGGGGATGACCTGGCCGAGCAGCGAGCCGATGGCGCCCCCGGTGACGATGATGGGCCCCTCGGCGCCGAAGGGCGCGCCGGTGCCGATGGCGATGGCGGCCGAGATCGGTTTGGCGATGGCCGTCCGGGGTGCGATGCGGCTCTGCTTGGTGAGCACGGCCTCCATCGCCTCGGGAAGCCCGTGCCCTCGGATCAACGGCGCCCACTTGGCCAGCAGGCTGACGGCCAGAGCCCCGGCGATGGCGGCGGCGAACAGCGGCCAGCCGGGACGGAGGTCGCCGAGGACCGGATTCCGCGACGAGAGCCTGTGGAACAGCAGCCCGTTGGTGAGAAGGCTGATCAGGTGGACCAGCACCCAGGCCGCTCCACCCCCGACGATGCCGAGGAAGGCGGCGATCACGGTCAGCAGGACGAGTCGGCGAGAGGGGGTGGGCACTACCATCGTTGAGCGATATTATCGTGCTCCGATATGGAACGTCGAACCAGCCGTCGGCCCCGGCGGCTCACCGACCGTGAGTTTGAGCGCCTGCTGGGGCTCCGGGACGGCCTGCGCCGCTTCCTGCGCTGGAGCGAGGACGAGGCCAAGGTGGTCGGCCTGACCGGCCCGCAGCATCAGCTGCTGCTCGCCATCCGGGGCCATGGCTCGCCACCGTCGATCGGCGAGGTGGCCGACCACCTCCTGCTGCGTCACCACAGTGTGGTCGAGCTGGTCGACCGGGCGGTGCTGGCCGGCATTGTCGGACGCATGGGGGACGCCGAGGACCACCGCGTCGTGCGCCTCGAGCTGTCTCCCGCCGGCGAGGCCAAGCTGGCGGCGCTCGCCACCACCCACCTGGAGGAGCTTTCACGGCTGCGGGCCCGTCTCGACCCGCTCTGGGACCAGCTCCCCGCCCCCGCCGACCACCGGGGGACGAACAGCTAGTGAGGGTGACCTTCCTCAGCCGAGGAGCTTGCCGCTGTCGTTCTGCTTCAAAGCGGTGTCGACCGAGACGGCGGCGGCGACCACCAGGGTGCGCAGCGGCTCATCGAGCGGTCGGTGGATCTGGACCACGTAGTTGTCGGCGGTGGTGAAGGCGGCCTTGGCGAAGCCCTCCCACGTCTTGGTGATGCGGGCCACCTCGGTCTCGGTGTTGTCGCGTATCGAGAAGTTCCAGGCCCGCCAGTTCTCGGCGTTGACCGATCCCAGCTTCTCGCCGCCGGCCATCATGGCGAAGCGGATCTTGCCGATGGCGTTCTCCTGAACCAGCCGGCCCACTTCGCCCACCCCCGGCCGCTCGACGATGACCGTTGACTTCAGCACCTTGCCGGGCCGGGTCAGGCGGAGCAGCTGCTCGCCCGACAGCCCGACGACGTCGAGGTGGACCTTCATGAACGAGTCGAGGTTCGACATCAGGCGCAGTGCCTTGCGGGCGGTGGACTGGCCAACCTGCATGACAGCCCCGATCCTGCGCCCTTCGGCGTCGGAGATCGAGTACTCGTTGTTCAGCTCGATCAGCTTGGCCTTCTGGTTCACCACCAGGACGGGCTCGGAGAAGATGTCGCCCGTGCCGGCCGACACCGGTGCGCCCCCGGTGTTCTGGGCCACCTGCTCCTGCACCTTGGCCGACGACATCTCGCCGAACGACAGCCCCTGGTCGAGGCCGTCCATGGCCCGGACCGCCCCTGAACCGCCGTTGGGCGGCAGCGGGTCGACGCCCACAGTGCCCTGGTCGGACACGTGGTCGGTCCAGTCGCCGTCGTAGTAGCGCAGCTCGTGGGATCGGGCGGGGTCGGGGTACCAGCCGGAATCGATCATCCGCGCAAGGGTAGAGCCTGGCTTATGTTGGCCGACGTGCCTACGACCGTTCCAGCAGGAGCCCGGCCCGAGGTCGGCATCGTGATGGGCTCGGCGTCCGACCTGCCCACCATGCGCAAGGCGGCCGACGTCCTGGTCGAGCTCGGCATCGCCTGTGAGCTGGGCGTGCGCTCGGCCCACCGCAACCCCGAAGGGGCCGCCGCCTACGGCCGCACCGCAGCGGATCGGGGACTGAAGGTGGTGATCGCCGGGGCCGGCGGCGCCGCCCACCTGGCGGGCGTGCTGGCGGCGGTCACCGAGCTCCCGGTGATCGGGGTGCCAATAGGGCTGGCCAACCTCGACGGCCTCGATTCGCTGCTGTCCATCGTCCAGATGCCGAGCGGGATCCCCGTCGCCACCGTCGGGATCGACGCCGCCACCAACGCCGGGATCCTGGCCGCCCGCATCCTGGCCCTGGGCGACGCAAAGCTGGCCGTCCGCCTGGCCGAGCACCGGACCCGCCTGCTCGCCGCCAGCCGTGACCAGGACGACGAGGTGGCCGCCGCCCTGTCCTGAGCCGATCCCCTACCCTGTCTGGACCGTGCCTGCGACGGTCATGGTGGGAACCCAGTGGGGTGACGAGGGCAAGGGCCGCTTCACCGACCTCCTGGCCAAGGGGTCCAGCATGGTCGTGCGCTACCAGGGTGGCCACAACGCCGGGCACACCATCGTCGTAAACGGGCAGTCCTACGCCCTCCAGCTGATCCCCTCTGGTGTGGTGTGGGATCACGTCACCTGTGTCATCGGAAACGGCGTGGTCGTCGACCCGCTCGTGCTGCTGGCCGAGCTGGACGAGCTGGCCGCCCGGGGCGTCGACGCCGCCAGCCGGCTCGTCATCTCCGGCAACGCCCACCTCATCCTCCCCTACCACCAGCAGCTCGACGCCCTCACCGAACGCCACCTGGGCAAGAACAAGCTGGGCACCACCAAGCGGGGCATCGGCCCGGCCTACGCCGACAAGGCCCTGCGGGTCGGCCTGCGGGTGCAGGACCTGCTCGACCCCACCATCTTCAAGGAGAAGCTGGCGCTGGTGCTGAAGGAGAAGAACGCCGTTCTCACCCGGGTCTACAACCGGCTGCCGATCGAGCTCGACGAGTTGCTCGAGCGCTACCTGGGCGAGGTGGCCCCCCGCCTCGGGCCGCTGGTCGGCGATTCGGTCAACATCGTGCACGAGGCGCTGGCCGACGGCCAGGAGGTGCTGCTCGAAGGTGCCCAGGCCACCTTCCTCGACCTCGACCACGGCACCTATCCCTTCGTCACCTCGTCCAACCCGGTGGCGGGCGGGGCGTGCACGGGCGCCGGCGTCGGCCCCCGCGACATCTCACGGGTGGTCGGCGTGGCCAAGGCGTATGTGACCAGGGTCGGCTCCGGCCCGTTCCCGACCGAGCTGACCGGAACCGACGAGGGCGAGCTGATGGTGGACCGGGGCCGGGAGTTCGGCACTAACACCGGCCGGCGCCGTCGTCCCGGTTGGTTCGACGCCGTGATGCTGCGCCACGCCGTGCGCCTCAACTCCCTGAGCGAAGTGGCCCTGACCAAGCTCGACGTGCTCGACACCTTCGCCGCGGTGAAGGTGTGCGTGGCCTACGACGTGCGGGGAACCCGGGTCCGTCAGCTCCCCTACCACCAGAGCGACCTCCACGACGCCGTACCGGTCTACGAGGAGCTGCCGGGCTGGAGCACCGACCACACCGAAGTCACCGAGCTCGACCAGCTGGACCGCAAGGCCCGCGGCTACGTGGCCTTCCTGGCTGACCAGGTGGGCGTGCCCATCCGTCTGGTGGGCGTGGGGCCCGGTCGCGATCAGTACGTGGACCTCAGCGCCGGGTCGGCCGCCTAGCCAAGGCTGGCTAACCTCTTCGGCGTGACGGTGGTGAACATGCACGAGGCCAAGACGAAGCTCATCAGAGTTGGTCGCCCGTGCCGAGGGAGGCGAGGAGGTGGTGATCGCCCGGGCCGGCGTCGCCGCTGTGCGTCTGGTGCCGGTGGCGGATCGGCCGAAACGGCGACAGCTCGGCTGGCTGGTCGGCATCGTCGAGCCGCCGCCCGACAGCGCGTTGATCGGTGAGGACCCAGACGTGATCGCCCTCTTCGAGGACGACTCCTCGCCTCTCGTGTGAGGCTGCTCCTCGACACCCACGTCTGGGTCTGGGCCGCCATACGGCCCGATCGGCTCCGCCCCGAGGTGCGGGAGGAGATCGAGGCCGGCACCGACATAGTCGTCAGTACCGTCGTGGCGTTCGAGGTCGCGGTGAAACAGGCGCTCGGCAAGCTGGAGCCCGCCCCAGGCCTCACCATCGTCACCGCCGACCCCCTCTTCGCCCGCTACGACGTCTCGCTGCTGGCCCCGTGAGGATCGCCGTCGTTGGCGCGGGCGGGCGGGAGCACGCGCTGGCCTGGGCGTTGGGCCGCACCGCCGAGGTCGTGGTGGTGCCCGGCAACGCCGGCATGAGCCGCTTCGGCGTCCGGTGTGCTCCGACCTTGGACGAGGCTGGACCGGTCGACCTCGTGGTGATCGGACCCGAGCAGCCGCTGGTCGACGGCCTGGCCGACCAGCTGCGCTCGAACGGCACGGCTGCCTTCGGGCCGGGAGCTGACGGCGCCCGCCTCGAAGGCTCGAAGGCCCACCTGAAGTATGTGCTGCGGCGGGCAGGGGTGCCGACGGCGGCCAGCCGCGCCTTCCGGGCCGGTGAGGAGGCTGATGCTGAAACGTTCCTGCGCTCGCAGACCGGTCCTTGGGTGGTGAAGACCGACGGCCTGGCCGCCGGCAAGGGGGTGCTGGTGGCCGATGACGTCGAGGACTCGGTGGCCGACGTGCGGGCCAAGCTGTCGGGCGCCTCGTTCGGCGCCGCCGGCCGGACGGTGGTGGTGGAGGAGGGTCTCACCGGCTCCGAGGTCTCGGTGCTGGCGGTGTGCGACGGTCGGACGACCGATGACGCCGTGGTCGTGCTGCCCGTGGCCCGCGACCACAAGCGGCTGGGTGACGGCGACACCGGGCCGAACACCGGCGGCATGGGCGCCTTCTCACCCGTCAACGGGGTGCCTGCCGACCTGGCCGAACAGGTCCTGGAGACCATGGTGCTGCCGACTCTGCACACCCTGGCTGCCGAGGGGATCGACTACCGGGGCGTCCTCTACGCCGGGATCATGCTGACCTCCGACGGCCCGAAGCTCCTCGAGTACAACGTCCGCTTCGGCGATCCCGAGGCCCAGGTCGTGCTACCCCGCCTCGACGGCGACCTGGCCGCCCTTCTCGCCTCCGCCGCCGCCGGCCGGGTGGATGCGTCGGCTATAGCCGTGCGCCCCGAGGCCTGCGTCGGAGTCGTCCTCGCCGCCCCCGGCTACCCGGCCGAGCCGTTGACCGGCGCCGCCATCACGGGCCTGGAGGCGGCCGGGCCGCTGGTGTTCTGCGCCGGCGTGGCCGAACAGGACGGCCGCCTCGTCACCAGCGGCGGCCGCGTCGTCTGCGTCGCCGCCCTGGGCGCCGACGGGCGGCAGGCCCGGCAGACGGCCTACGCCGCCGCCGACCATGTCCGTTTCGAGGGCGGGCTCCTTCGCCGGTCCGACATCGCCGCCACGGCCTGATAACCGCCTGTCCAGGCTGACCGGCTAGCGAAGCCGAGTTGAAGCCTCGGCCCTACCCGTGGGGTTCGGTCAGACGCCTGAGCTGCAGTGCGTGGTGGGCCAGGCCACGGCGTCAGCCGCGGATCACTCCGGCGGCGGCGACTGGCAGCCGCTGCGGTATGGTTCAAACTATGACCAGTGCAACGACGGTCCCGCTGGCCGAGGTCAAGGCCCGCCTGTCGGAGCTTGTGCGCCGCGTTGCCGCTCAGCACGAACGGGTGACGGTCACGGTCCATGGCCGACCATCAGCGGTTCTGGTGGCGATCGACGACCTGGCGTCGTTGGAGGAGACGATCTCTGTGCTCACTGACTCCCAGGCGATGGCCAGCCTCGCT
>JBBSHM010000049.1:0-17775 GCA_038253125.1 Acidimicrobiales bacterium | reverse complement strand
TCACTCGCGGCGGCAAAGGGATCGCCCGAGTAGCGCCGGCCGGCGGCGCATCCGGGGCCGCCGTCAAGGCCCTTCTGCGGCGACACCCACCCGACTCGGCGTGGAAGGACGAGCTTCGAGATCTGCGAGCGCTCGGAGCAACCCAAGACCGCGCGTGGCAAGACTGATCCTCGATACGACCGTTCTCATCGCTGTTGAGCGTTGCCGAAGGGCCCTCGATGGCTTGGTCGGCGACGGTGACGACGTCGTGATCGCCTCGATCACTGCAGCCGAGCTCCTCGTCGGTGTTCACCTCGCCGACGATGCCCGCCGTCCCGTCCGAGCAGCCTTCGTCGATGAGGTCCTCGCCACCATTCCCACCGTGGACTACGACCTCGACGTGGCACGGGCACACGCCGAGCTCCTCGCTCACGCTCGGCGAACCGGCAGCCCCCGCGGCGCACATGACCTGATCATCGCGGCAACAGCCAAGACCACCACTCGGATCGTCGTGTCGGCTGATGTCAGAGCCTTCGTAGACCTACCCGGCGTCGCCCACCACCCTTGAGAGCACACGTTGCGGACCAATCTCAACTTGCTCTGTCAATCCGGGCCATCTTGCCGTTTAGCTGCGCCGGCGATGATTCGTGTTGGCCAGGGCCGTCACTACACCGGAGAGCCGACCGGCCGACGACAGGAGAGAGCGATGCCCAGGATCACGCCCAACCTCTGGTTCGACACGCAGGGCAAGGAGGCGGCCGAGTTCTACTGCTCGGTTTTCCCGAACTCCAAGGTCACCGAGGTGACCTACTACAGCGAGGCCGGGCCGGGGCCGGCGGGGTCGGTGTTGACCGTCAGCTTCGAGCTGGACGGCCAGGAGTACACCGCCATCAACGGAGGCCCCGACTTCACGTTCACTGAGGCCATCTCGCTGCTCATCAACTGCAAGGACCAGGAGGAGGTCGACTACTACTGGGCCAAGCTCACCGACGGCGGTGAGGAGGTCCAGTGCGGCTGGCTGAAGGACCGCTACGGCCTGTCGTGGCAGGTGTGCCCGCCGGGGATGGGCGAGCTGCTGGGCGGTTCCGACCCGGATCGGGCGGCGCGGGCCATGAAGGCCATGTTCGGCATGAAGAAGCTGGACCTTGCCGCCCTGCAGGCGGCGGCCGACGCGGCGTAGGCCTATGAGGCGCGGGGCTGGAAGCTGACGTTGCCGTCGAGGGCATCGGCGGCCGGGACGTCGCCGGCAGGAAGAGGATCGATGCCGTCGCCGAAGTCGATGCCAAGGGCCCGGACCTGGGTGAGGCCCTCGACCCGGTCCTTCAGGATCCGCTCGACGCCGGCCTTGAGGGTCATCGTGCTCATCGGGCAGCCGCCGCAGGCGCCCAGGAGCTCGACGTCGAGAACGCCGGTGTCCTCCTGAAGGTCGACCACGCGGATGTCACCGCCGTCGGCCTGGAGGGCGGGACGGATGAGGTCGAGGGTCTCGAGGACGGCTGCACGCATCGGCACAGACCCTACAACCAGCCCCGGGACGCCAACCTTCCCCGGCCTGGGCCCGAGCGGTCCTTCAGAGCGGGCAAGCCGGACCCGAGCGGCCCTTCGGAGCCGGTTCTGTCGGGAGAAGTACTGCAGCAGGCGACAGCTACTCCCGACAGTTCCCGGGGGGGTGGGGGGAGGCGGACATGTGGAAGGTAGGTTCGGGCCATGCGGGAGCACGTCGAGACCGACACCGTGGTGGCCGCCACCCAGGCGCTGGTGCGGGTCGACACCCGCAATCCGCCGGGCGACGAGGTGCGGATCGTGGCGGCCTGCCGGGAGCTTCTGGACCCCCTCGACGCCAGGGTCGAAATCGTCGAGCCCCAGCCGGGGCGCACCAGCGTGGTGGCCGCCCTCCCGAGCTCGGGCAAGCCGGTGCTGGTGATCAACGGCCACATCGATGTCGTGCCGATCAACCGGGCCGACTGGACGGTCGACCCGTTCGGGGCCGAGGTGGCCGACGGACGGGTGTGGGGGCGGGGCACGGCCGACATGAAGGGCGGGATCGCCGCCGCCGTCGAAGCGGTGGCCGCCCTGCGCCGCAGCGGGCGGGAGCCGGCGTGGGACATCGTCTTCCACCTGGTGGCCGACGAGGAGCGGGGCGGGCGCTGGGGCACCCGGGTGCTGGTCGAGCAGGGCTTCTGCGACGGGGTGGCCGCCTGCCTGGTGCCCGAGCCCACCGACCTCGACGTCTGCGTCGCCGAGCGGGGCCTGCTCGTCGCCGAGATCACCACCACCGGCCGGCCGGCCCACGGCTCGGCTCCCCGGCAGGGCATCAGCGCCATCGAGACGGCGGCCAAGGTGGTGCTGGCGCTCCACGCCGCCGACTTCGACGACGACGCCCACCCGTTGCTCGGCCGGCCCACGGCCAACATCGGCGTGATCGCTGGCGGCAGCGGCCACAACACCGTGGCCGAGAGCTGCCGGGTGACGGTGGACCGACGGCTGCTCCCGGGCACCACCCTCGCCTCGGCGCTGGCCGCGGTGGATGCCAAGGTGCAGGCCATCGACGACCCCGACCTGCGCTACGAGATCGAGGTCGAGATCTTCGGGGAGGCGAGCGAGCTGGCCCCCGGTCACCCGCTGGCCGCCCTGGTGCGCCGGTGCATCGTCGAGGCGACCGGGCAGACCCCGGACCTGATCGGGATGCCCTTCACCACCGACGCCCGGTTCATGCGCAACGACGCCAGCGTGCCAGCCGTGGTCTGCGGGCCGGGGGGCATCGCCCAGGCCCACGTGCACGACGAGTGGGTGGCAGTCGACCGTCTGGCCGACGCCGCCGCCGCTTTCGCCACGCTGTACGCCACGGCCCTGCCTTCGGCGTAGGCGGCGCGGCCGCCTGGTGCCGACCGCCCAGGGCGTCGCCGTCCTCGACGACGCCGGCCTGGCCGCCGCCCGTCGCCCGTGGGCCGGAATCGTGCGCGAACGGGCCGACGGAACCGACAGGTGGGCGTGCGAAGCCGGTCCCGTCGGCACATGGGAGCGGGCGCTCGAGGTCGAGGAGCTGGGCGACGGGCTCCACCGGGTCACCCAGCGCACGACCTACGACCTGGACCTGCCGTTCTTCGCCTGGCTCTTCGCCCTGCCGACCCGCCGTGAGGTGCGCCGCCTGCCACTGCGGGCGGCCCCGCCGTGGTGGGCGCCGACCGAGGCGTTCGACCGTCAGGCGGCCCGGGCCATCTGCGCCCTGTCCATCTTCGCAATGGCTGCCGGCTACCTCGGCACGCTCCTGACCCAGACGATCGCCTTTGCCGGCAAGGAATTCGGCGTCGGCGCCGGCGGACAGGGCGTGGCGCTGGCGGTCAGCCGGGTTGACCTGGTGCTGGCTTTCGGGGCCGTCGCCCTGGCCGACCGCCTGGGCCGGCGCCGGGTCCTGATCGGATCCGCCCTCATTGCGCTTGCCACCACCGCCGTCGGCTCCCTGGCCCCGAGCCTGCCGCTGCTGATCGCACTCCAGGTGCCCGCCCGGGGCCTCACCGCAGCGATGAGCCTGGTGATCGGCGTTCACGCCGCCGAGGAGGTGCCGCCTCACGCCCGGGCGTGGACGGCCAGCGTGCTCGCCCTGATCACCGCCCTCGGCGCCGGCCTGTGCGTGATGACCCTCCCGGTCGCCGACCTGGGCCGCCGGGGCTGGCGCCTGTCATACGTGGTGCCGCTGATGTTCCTGCCGCTGGTCGTGCTGGCCGCCCGCCGCCTGACCGAGAGCCGCCGGTTCATCCGCCTCCATGGCGGCGGCTCGGCCCCCGCCGGTGGCCGTCCCCGCCTGAGAAGCCACCGCGGGCGCCTGGCCCTGCTGGCCACCAGCGGCTTCCTGGCTGCGATGTTCGTCAACCCGGCGGCGCAGCTGCAGAACACCTTCCTGGCCGACGAGCGGGGCTTCTCGGCCGCCCGGATCACCCTGTTCACCCTGCTCACCGGGACGCCCGCCGGCATCGGGGTGGTGGTGGGCGGGAGGCTGGCCGAGCGCAGCAGGAGGGGCGTCGCCGCCATCGGCCTGGTCGCCGGCACCGTCCTGGTCGTCCTCGCCTACCTGGCGGTGGGCTGGCCGCTGTGGGCGCTCGGGGTCGCCGCCGGCATCTTCTCGGCGGCCACCGTGCCCGCCCTCGCCGTCTACGGTCCCGAGCTGTTCCCGACCGCGGTCAGGGGCCGGGCCAACGGCGTGATCAGCGTGACGTCACGGGTCGGCGCCGTCACCGGCCTGCTGGCCGCCGGGCTGCTGTCGAGCCGTCTCGGCGGCCTCGGCCCCGCTCTCGCCGTACTGGGCGTCGGCCCCCTGCTCCTCGCCGTCCTGGTCCTGGCCTGCTACCCGGAGACGGCGTCGAGAGCGCTAGAGGACCTCAACCCCGAGGACCGCAGCGGCCTGCCGACCACATCTTCGACATCGCCGTGAAGTCCCGGCCGGCGAAGAGGTGCTCCCTGATCGGGGTGGGCCCGCCGATCGGCGGGTCGTGAGCCGCTGAGGAGTCGAGGGGCCTGGGCTTGAGTGACCTCAGAGTGGTGGCCGGAGATGACCTGGCCGACGGCGAAGAGCAGCTGATGGCCCCCGTGGCGCGCTGGGCGGCCCATGCTGACGCCCCTCAGCCGCGCCAGAGCCCGCCCCAAAGGGCGGGCTCTTGCGGCTGGCGCCTGCGGCTGAGGCTAGGCCTCGGTGTGGCTCCGGCGGCGCAGGACCTCGACGCCGGCCATGGCCACGACCAGGGACAGGCCGAGGAACAGGTAGAGCCGGTCGTCGCGACCGGTCCGGGCCAGCTCACCGCCGCCCTGGCCGACCTGGGGGGCGAGCAGGGTGACCTGACCGCTCAGGTTCAGGTTCACGTTCACGTCGCCGTTCGTGCCGCCGATGGCGCACGACCCGGTGACCGCGGCGGTGTCCTCTATACGACCGTTGCCGCCCGAGTTCACCGTCACCTGGATCTGGACGGCTTTGGACGCTCTTGGGGGAATCGGACCGATGTCGTTGAAGACGACCCCGGTTCCGCCGTTGGCCTGTCCGGTGGCGTCAGCCGGCGGGCTGGTGTTGCCGACCGTGAAGGTGATGCCGTTGGTGGCGCTGATGATGTCGGTGACCCGCACGTTGGTGAGGGGTACCTCACAGGGGTTGGTGACCGTGATGGTGTAGACGAAGGACTCGCCGACCTGGACCGGGTCACGGTCGGTGGTCTTGGTCACACCGATGCCCTGGCAGTCGATGCCGCCAGCGGGGGCGAAGGCCTGGACTTCCATGTGGCCGACCCGCACGTCACCGACGAGGGGGGCCAGGGGGGCCAGGAGGCCCATGGGCTGGATGCGCACCAGGTCGATCGCCGCCGAGGCCGAGGTCCCGTCGGCGGCCTGGAACGGGGCGCCGACACCGCCGATGGCCCGGGGCTGCTCACCGATGACGATGCCCTGCTGGGCCAGCAGGTCGACGAGCGGCTGCAGGAGGCTCAGAGCCGGGCCGAGCGGGATCAGGAGCTCACCGGTGGTCGAGTTGAACTGGACCAGGCTCGCGACGTTGGCCGGCAGCAGAGCAAGGACCGGGCCGAGGAGGCTGCCAACGCCGCCGACGGGCGGAATCGTGAGGCGGATGACCGGCATCTGGCCGCCGGTGCCGGGGTTGTAGGTGACGAGGCCGGTCCCTGGGACACCGCCAGCGGCGGCGGACAGCTGGAAGACGCCGCCGACCTCGACCGAGATGGCGACGCCGCCGGGGGCGCCTATCCGCAGGGGGGCGACCGTCTGCTCGACCTGGCTGAGCACGCCGAGCTTGTTGCCGGCCAACGAGCCGTCACGGCGGGTCTGGGCGACCAGCCGCTGACGCGACGCGGTGTTCACGACGTCACGGGTGTCGGGGTTTCCGTCCTCGAGGGAGATCGTCGGGTTGGCGAAGCCGCTGGCGCCGGCCGGCCCGTTGCCGAGCAGCTGGACGTTGGCGGCCTGACCCCGGCCGTTGGCCAGGTCGGCCCCGAGGACGCACTGCGAGCCCTGGTCGTTGAAGTTGGCCACGGCCCGGCCCTCGAGCGCCTCGGCGAAGGCCAGGGTGCTGACCGGCAGCTGCACAAGGCTCTTGATGTCCGAGGACGGCGGCGGGGCGAAGGCCTCGGCCTTGGCCACGAGCTGGATCTCCTGGTTGGCGAGCTTCAGCTCGATGCCGGCGCCCAGGGCCTTGCTGGCGTGGGCGGGATCATCGCCCGTCACCACCCGGCCGAGCTCGTCGGTGATGGGCTTGAGGCCTTGGCTGTCGACCGCGGAGTTGGCAAAGGCGACCGTGGCCTGGGCTAGCCCGGTCGCCGGCACCAGGTTGGCGAACGTCTCGGCCCCGGACCCGTAGCCGCCGTAGCGCTGGACCGGCGGGGCGAATGCGCTGGCCGGGCTCGCTGACACCGTCACCGCTGCCAACATCCCTGTCATGGCGACGGCGGCGACGCCGATCCGTCGTCGCATGCTCGTGCTGCCCTTCATGGCAATGCTCCTCATTCGCTCGCTGGCCAGAACCAGTGGTGTACGACCCCAGGCCGGTGATCGTGGTGGTCTGGTCCGGGATACTAGAGGAAGGAAGCGGCCGCGCCCACGATCCTCTCCCGAACCTGGACATCTCGGGCCGCCAGGCCGTGGGCGCCGCCCTCGATCCACTGGTGCTCGACGGGCCCTGGGATGGTCCTGGTGGCCGCTTCCAGCTCGTCCCGGCTGCCAAAGGCGTCCCTGGTGCCGGACACGAACAGGCACGGCACCCTGAGGCTCGGGAAGTGCGCCGTTCGCCCGTCCTGCTTGTCAGGGCGGCCGGGTGGGTGGAGGGGGTAGCTCACCAGGATCAGCCCGGCGGCGGGCAGGCCGTCGGCCACGGCCATCGAGCAGATCCGGCCTCCCATCGAGCGCCCCCCGAGGACGAGGCGCTCGGGTCGGACGCCGGTGCGCCCGACCAGCTCGGCCGCCGCCTCCCGCACGGCGGCCAACAGGACAGGCGGCCGGTCCGGGGCGCGTCGGCCGGCCAGCCGGTAGCGGAAGTCCATGCGGGCCACCGTCCAGCCGAGGGCGCTCAGCGCCTCGTCGATGGCCACCAGCTGGGCCTGATTGCTATCGGCCCCGGCGCCGGGCGCCAGCAGCAGGCAGGGCGGGGTCACACGAGCTAGCTGACGCGCAGGAGGACTCGCCTGGCCTCGTTCAGCTCGGTGATGCGGTGACCGGCGACGGTGGCGTCGCCGCCGGCGTCGGGGTGGGCCAGGCGCACGAGGTCGCGGTAGCGCTGGCCCACGTCGTCGGCGCCGGGGAGGACGGCCAGGTCGAAGCCCAGCACGGTCATCGCCCACCGCTCGTCGTTGGCGGCCGTGGTCCAGGTCCGCGAGGCGGCCTCAGCGCCCAGCAGGTAGGCCAGCAGCTTGGGCCCGGGCTCACCGGACCACAGGGTCGCCTTGCGCAGCAGCCGGAACACCTGCGCCTTGGCGTTGCGCTCCAACATGCCGGCGGCGTAGGCGGCGCCCAGTATCTGCGGCATCGGGTGGCCTTTCATCTCGAGGTCCAGGTGGTACGACTCAGCCTCGCCGTAGAGCCGGTGGTGCGAGCGGTCCAGCCCGATCACGTCGACCTGGAAGCGGTGCCGCAGGCGGGGCTGGCGGATGCGGCGCCCGCGTTCGAGGTCCACGAGGAGCTCGTCCAGCTCGTCTCCCATCTCCTCGTCCAGCTCCTGGCCGAAGGTGGCGACGACACAGGCCAGCAGGACCCCGCCGAACCCCGGAGCCGGCTCGGTAGGCAGGAACAGGTCGTCACCGAGCGCCACCCGGCGGGTGGGGGCGATGGGCCGGGAGTGACGGATCTCGAGCTCAGCCAGGAGCACCAGGCGACGGTACGGTCCGGGACGGCTCTAGCGCGAAACGGCGGTCGGGGCGGGCCGGGCGCAGGTCACCGGAGGCGTTGGGCGCTGTCGAAGAGCCGTCCGGCACAGCCCACCGCCCGGTCCGGGCGCCCGGTCCGCAGGTGGGTGGCCGTGGCGTCGGCCAGCCCGAGCACGTGCCCGTGCACCTCGGCCTTGAAGCCGGCGTCGATCCCCCGCTTCACGAACGAGGCATGGGCGGCGAGGAAGCGCACGGGCTGGTCGTCAAGCCCGTCCGGGTCAGCCTCGGCCAGGTCGGCGGCGGCGTCGACCAGCCCGTACCACCACCGGTCGTCGGAACGCCGGGCTACCTCGTCGGACTTGAGCCGCTCGAGGTCGATGATGCTCTGCACCGCCCCCCGGTCCTTGGCCGGCACCACGAGCTTGCCGCCCGACTTGTTGACCCGGAACCCGAGCGCCTGGAGCGATGAGACGAACCCGTCGTGCCTGGCCTCGGGGATACCCCGGAGCGAAAGCGTCTGCAGCGAGCGGTGGCGCCCTCCCGCCGAAAGCCCGGTGTTGGGCCCCCCGATGATGAAGGGCACGATCCCCGGCGGCTCCCCACTCTTGCGCTCCTCACCCATCCTTCAAGCCTATTCGCACCTGAGGTCACGCCCAGCGGCTTCACCCCGCACCCGACCCGTCGAAAGCGGCTCGCGGCACTCTCCAAAAGCACCGACACACCGCGGCGAGGTCAGGGCACGTAGTAGCCGAGAAAGGCGAGCGTGGCCAGGACCGCCATGCCGGCGCCGGCGGCGATCGGGGCGACACGGGAGGCGATGCGGCCCCGGCACAGCCAGGCCACCGTCAGCACCGGGACCACGCTGGACCACACGTAACGCTCGAACGAGCCGAGGTGCTCGGCCGAGAGGGCCACCACGGTGGTGACCACGCTGAGGGCGGCCAGCGACGGCGACCATCGTCGGACGGTCGGGACGAGCAGGATGACCGCTACGGGGACCCACAGCTCGTGGGCATCGACCCCGACGCCGCCCCCCGCCAGGGTGGCGAGCGCCCGGCCGATGCGGGTGAACGGGTCGACGAAGCCGCCCCGCAGGCCTGGCAGGGACTGCACCCGGTAAGGGGCATACCAGTCGCCCCGGTCGAGTTGGGCCCACAGCAGGTACGGGGCGGCGCCGAGGACGGGGCTGACGACGGCGAACGCCCTGACGGCACGCTCCCTCCATCGGCACCGGCGGAGGCCGTCCGCGGCCAGGATGGCCAACGGGAGGGCGAGCAGGACCCCGGTGGGCCGAGCCAGGCCGGCCACCAGCCCGCAGGCGCCGACGACCCCCCACCGACCCCGGGAGGCCGCTCCCGCTCGGGCCCTGGATCCCCCGCTCCGAGGGGCCGCTCGGGCCCTGGATCCCCCGCTCCGAGGGGCCGCTCTGGCCCTGGATCCCCCGCTCCGAGGGGCCGCTCGGGCCCTGGCCGCGACGAGTGCGCCCAGGAGGGCGCACAGGGCGACGGCCTCGGTGTATCCCATGACGAGGACGAAGGCCGGCGGGGCGAGGGCCACCAAGGTGGCGGCCAGGCGGCTGAGGTGCTCGTCTCCTCCCTCGGTCCGCACGAGGCGGTGGGCGAGCGCCCCGACGCCCAGAGCCGGGCCGTTGGCCAGGATGAGCAGGGCGACCCCGATGCCGGCGCTGGTGCCCAGACCCAGGAGCCGGGCGGCTTCGGGCAGGAGCGGGAAGAAGCGGAGCCCCTGGTCGGCCACGCCGTCGTAGCCGTGCTGGGCGATGCGCCGGTACCAGTCGGCATCCCAGCCGAGCAGGCCGCCCCGGGCGAAGCGGGCGGTGCCCGGCAGCTCCACCGGCCACCGGGGCCGCAGGAAGGCGGCCAGGGCCAGGGCCCCGAGTGTGATCACCCGGGCCGCCACCCATCCGGGCAGGGCCGCCCTGACGTCCTGGCGCCACCCCTCCAACGCTGCTCAGCCCGGGTAGCGGATCAGGGCGGCGTCCTCGAAGTAGTTGCCGGGCTTGGCCCGCAGCACCTGGCGACCGAGGGGGCGCAGGGCGAGGAGCCGGACCTCCACCTCGGTGCAGGACTTCTGGGCCGTGCGGTAGCCGTGGCTCGAGACGAGCCAGACGTCGTGGGCCGGGCCCGCCTTCTGGTCGATGACCTGGGCGAACGCGGCGGGGCTCGTGGCCCGGTTCACGTCCGCGTAGTCGTACCAGTCGAGCACCCGGGGATCGTCGGCCCGGGGGAAGCCGACGCCGCGGAAGCCGGGGCCGAGGAGGCGCAGGGTCGCCGGCCCCAGCTGGTCGGGGCAGAAGGCGACGACGTCTCCGGGGCGGGCGGCGGTGGCCACGTAGCCGGCCAGCTCGCCGGCCTGGGTGCGGTTGCGCAAGGCGTCCTGGCCGGCCAGGGCGAGCCCGATCAACCCCACCGTCCCGAGGGTCACGGCCACCCGGCGCCGGTCCGCCACCGCCGCCACCCCGAGCCCGGCCAGCACGGCGAAGAACGGCAGGACGACCGAGGTGTAGCGACCCACGAAGGCCGAGCCGGAGGCAAGGCCGAGCACGACGGCGATGGCGGGGCAGCCGAGGAAGATGGCGAAGAGCGGCCGCGACGCCGGGCGGCCCCGCAGGTCGAGCTCGATCCTTCCGCCCGGAAGGGCCCGCCCGAGGAGCCCGAGCAGGACGAGGCCGGCGAGGAGCAGCGAGAGCACCCGGGCGCCTTCGCTGTTCCCGCCGCCGAACTCGCCCAGCACCGTGATCAGCGCAGAGGGCCCGACGGGCGTGGCCCACGGCGTGCCCGTGTGGGCCGCCTGCTCCAGGAACGTCGGCACCCAGGGCGCCCAGGCGGCGGCGCCCACCGCCAGCGCCGCCAGCAGCCGCCCCTCGGGCCCGCTCAGGCGGGCCCGCCAGCCGGGGCCTGGCTCTCCCGCTCCGAGGGGCCGCTCGGGCCCTGGCCGCTTCCACGCCCGCACGAGCAGCACCAGGCCGGCGGCGGCGAGGAGGTAGACGCCCCAGTAGTGGGTGTAGAGGACAGAGGCGGCCGCCACCGCCACCAGGGCGAGGCGGCCGACGGTGGGGCGCTCCAGGGCCCGGAGGGCAGCGAGCAGGCCGAGCCCGACCTCGAGGGCGACCAGCGCGTACATGCGGGTCTCGGTGGCGTAGCGGATGGCGAAGGGGTTGACAGCCAGGACCACGACGGATCCCCATGCCGCCCGCCTGCCCCCGAGCCGGCGGCCGATGAGCCACACCACGGGCAGGGTCAGCGCAGAGGCGATGCCGGACAGCGATCGCACGGCCAGGTCGCCGTCGCCGAAGGCTGACATCCACAGGTGCAGCAGCCAGTAGTACAGCGGAGGGGCGGCATCGTGGCGCAGGGCGACCGGGATGTCGACCAGTGGGAGCCGGGCGATGTTGACGCTCAGGGCTTCGTCCAGCCACAGGTCCGAAGCGGTGGCGACCCGCAGCACCAGCCCCGCGACGATCAGGGCGGCGCCCCCAACGATGCGAGGGGCGTTGCGGTGGGGCCGCGCCTGCTGAGCCGGTGGGCTCGGGCCCGCCGGCATGGTGGTCGTGGGGTTCACGATGGGGGCAACGGTGCCGGAAGGACGCACTGCCCTGCAACTCGGGCCGCCCGGTCGAGGGTTCCCGGCGCCGAGTAGGTTTCGGGGCATGACGACGCCGCAGCCGCCCGACCGCAACCTGGCGCTCGAGCTGGTGCGGGTCACCGAGGCGGCCGCCCTGGCCGCGTCGCGCTGGATGGGGCGGGGTGACAAGAACGGCGCCGACGGGGCGGCGGTCGACGCCATGCGCATCATGCTCGGCAGCGTCGGGATGACCGGCGTGATCGTCATCGGTGAAGGCGAGAAGGACGAGGCGCCGATGCTGTTCAACGGCGAGGAGGTGGGCGACCGGATGGGGCCGCCCGTCGACATCGCCGTCGACCCGGTGGACGGCACCACGCTCACAGCCCTGGGCCGGGGCAACGCCATCGCCGTCCTAGCCGTCAGCGAGCGCAACACCATGTTCAACCCGGGCCCGTGCGTGTACATGGACAAGATCGCCGTCGGCCCGGAGTGCCGGGGCGTGGTCGACCTCAACGCCTCGCCCACCGACAACCTGAAGGCCGTGGCCAAGGCCAAGGGCGAGCGGGTGCGCGACGTCACCGCGGTGATCCTCGACCGGCCCCGCCACGCCGCCCTCATCGAGGAGGTCCGGGCCGCGGGGGCCCGCATCCGGCTCATCCAGGACGGCGACGTGGTGGGCGCCCTCACCACCTGCTTCCCCGACAAGGGCGCCGACATCCTCCTCGGCATCGGCGGCACCCCTGAGGGTGTCATCACCGCCTGCGCCCTCAAGTGCCTGGGCGGCGAGCAGCTGGGCCGGCTCTTCGTCCGTGACGACGACGAACGGCGGCGGGCCCTCGAGGCCGGTTACGACCTCGACCAGGTCCTCACCGAGATCGACCTGGTCAAGAGCGAGAACTGCTTCTTCGCGGCCACGGGCATCACCGACGGCGAGCTGATGAAGGGCGTCCACTTCGACGCCCGGGGCGCCACCACCCAGAGCCTGGTCATGCGCTCCAAGTCGGGCACCGTCCGCTTCATCGACGCCCGCCACTCGCTCGACAAGCTGGCCGAGTTCTCGGCCGTCCCCTTCGTCTAGCGCCCGACGCCCGTCGGCGCCCCCCGGAGACGAAGGACCTCCGCCAGGGCCGAGTCAGCTCGCCCTCGGGTCACGGTTTCGCCGCCAAGCCGAGCCGAGAGGAGACGATGGACAGACGCTTGTCGTTGGTCCACAGCCGAGCACCCGGCGTCAGTCGAGTGGCGGCGAGGAGCTGGGCGTCTACGTAGCCGATCCCGGAGCCAGCCAGGCCTTGGTGCTCGATGAAGGTCAGGGTTTCACTCGTCGTTGCCACCTTCGCGCCCGGGAGGTTGCCAAGCAGCCCGAGGACCTGCGCCCTGGCAGCGAGCCGGCCGAGAGCGATCTCCCCGGTCACGAACGGGTGACCGAGGACGGAGCCGAGCTGGAGCAGGTGCTCGAGCATCGGGTGCCCCCGCCTCAGGTGGTCGATCCAGATCGAGGTGTCGACCAGGATCAAGGGTTCGCACGCCGCCGGGGTGCGACGGAGAGGTCGGGCTCACTTCCCCCGAGCAGGGCCAGGCGGCGAGCGCTCTCGCGTTCGATCAGAGCACGCAGAGCCAAGCGGACGAGCACGGTCTTCTCCGTGGTCCCCGTAAGTCGCTCGGCCTCCGCAAGCAGATCGTCATCAAGTGCGAGGGTGGTTCGCACGATCATCTACCTCCTTCGGCGGCACGATTTGAGCCATCAGATAATGACGATAGCCGTGCTCAGGCGGCGAAGTGGGGGCTCGCCGCCCGAGCCGAGTCGCCGCCACCGGGGGATCGCCGACGGGCGAGGTGGTCGGCCACTCCGTGGTTGCGGTGGTCGGCGGCCACCACCGTGGAGAGAGCGCCGGCGACGCCTACGACCTCCCAACGGTGGCGAGCCACGACATAGGGCGGGCTTCCCAGGTCAGCTCGTCGGTCGGCGACCTCGGTGAAAAATGCGGCCGCCTCCGGGTCGAGAAGCTCTGAGGTCGTGAGCTCCAGCTCGAAGCCGCCCCGGCCGACGACGTCAGGCGGCCCCAGGGGGCAGTCGGCCAGCGGGTGCCAGATGCGCTGCTCGCCTTCCTGCAACAGGTGGGCCCGGTCCATGGTGACCGGGAGTGTGAAGTCGGCGAGGGCGACCAGCGCCGCCTCGATCCGGTCCGGCGCGAGCCCGTCGGCCACGGTCACGTGAGGGACGAACGGCCAGGTCAGGTGGCGCTCCAGCGGGAAGGCGAAGGCGCGGTCGCGCACCCGGTGGACGGCGTCCAGATCAGGGCCGCCCACCTCCAGGTACAACACCGGGTTCACCGGCATGAAGGTGGACGGGGGCCCGAGCACGAGCTCCAGCGGGCCGCGGGCGGCGGCGGCCGCCGCCCGGAGGCGGGTCAGGGCGGCGGGCAGGTCCTCCTGGCGGACGTTGACCGGCGGGACCAGCGTGATGTGGCTCTGGATCCGCCCGAGGGCGGGGTCACCGCAGGCCCGACGAAGGCCGTCGACCTCGGCCGCCGCCTGTCCGCTCAGGAGCAGGGCGGCTCCGAGCCGGCGGCGGGCCACCAGAGCCTGCTCGCCGCCCGCGTCAGTCGGCGTCGGCGACCTGAAGCCGGACCTCGGCCCGGCGCAGGGCGGCCTTGGCTTCGTCGTCGCCGGCATCGGCCTGTACGGCGCTCTGCGCCCGCGTCCTGGCCTCCTTGGCCCGGGCCACGTCGATCTGCTCCTTGAGCTCGGCCACGTCGGACAGGATCACGACCTTGTTGTTGCGCACCTCGACGAAGCCGCCGTGGACCGCCGCCACCTCGTCCTCTCCGCTCTCCTGGCCGATCCGCACCTCGCCGATCCCGAGCGCCCCGATCAGCGGGGCGTGGTCGGTGAGAAAGGCCACCTCGCCTTCGGTGGTGCGGCAGATCACGACCCGCGCCTCACCCGAGTACTGGACCCGCTCGGGGGACACCACCTCGACGTTGAGGGTCACTCTTCCAGCTTCTTGGCCTTGGCCTTCAGGTCGTCGATGCCGCCGACGGCGATGAAGGCCACCTCGGGGATGTCGTCGAACTCGCCGCTCACCAGCTTCTCAAAGGCGTCGATCGTCTCATCGAGGGGGACGAAGGCACCGGGCTGGCCGGTGAACTGCTCGGCCGCGTACATCGGCTGGCCCAGGAACTTCTCGACCTTGCGAGCCCGGGCCACCAGCTGCTTGTCGTCCTCGGCCAGCTCGTCGACGCCGAGGATGGCGATGATGTCCTGCAGCTCTTTGTAGCGCTGCAGGATGCTGACCACCTGGCGGGCCACGCCGTAGTGGCGCTCGCCCACGATGTCGGGCTGCAGGATGCGGCTGGACACCGCGAGGGGGTCGACGGCCGGGAAGATTCCCTTGGCGAACACGTCACGGGACAGGTTCGTGGTGGCGTCGAAGTGGGTGAAGGCGGTGAAGGGGGCCGGGTCGGTGTAGTCGTCGGCCGGCACGTAGACGGCCTGCACCGAGGTGATCGACTTGCCCTTCACCGAGGTGATGCGCTCCTGCAGCTGGCCCATCTCATCGGCCAGGGTGGGCTGGTAGCCCACGGCCGAAGCCATGCGGCCGAGGAGGGTGGACACCTCGGAGCCGGCCTGGGTGAAGCGGAAGATGTTGTCGACGAACAGCAGCACGTCCTGGCCCTGCACGTCGCGGAAGTACTCGGCCATGGTGAGCGCCGACAGGGCGACCCGCAGGCGCACGCCGGGGGGCTCGTCCATCTGGCCGTACACCAGGGCGCAGTTGGGCAGCACGCCCGACTCCTCCATCTCCAGCCACAGGTCGGTGCCCTCACGGGTGCGCTCACCGACCCCGGCGAACACCGAGGCGCCCTTGTAGGCCTTGGCCACCCGGGTGATCATCTCCAGGATGAGCACGGTCTTGCCCACCCCGGCACCGCCGAACAGGCCGATCTTGCCGCCGACGGCGTAGGGCTCGAGCAGGTCGACGACCTTGAGGCCGGTGACCAGCACCTTGGTGGCGGGGTCGAGGGTGTCGAAGTTCGGCGCCGGCCGGTGGATCTGCCAGTAGTCGCTGGGCTCCTCGGGCAGCGGTCCGCCCTTGGTGTCGAGTGGCTGGCCCAGGACGTTGAAGATGTGGCCGAGTACGGCGTTGCCGACGGGCACAGTGATCTCCCGGCCGGTGTTGCGCACGACCGTGCCGCGCTTCAGGCCGTCGGTGGGCTCCATGCAGATGGCCCGCACCCGGCTGTCGCCGATGTGCTGGGCCACCTCGGCTGTGACCGTGGTCTTGTCCCCCTCGACCTCGAGGTCGAACTCGACGGCGTAGTCAAGCTCAGGCAGCCCATCGGGCGGGAACTCGATGTCGACGACCGGTCCGGCGACGGCGACGATCTTGCCCTCCTTCGGGGCGGGGGCGTCGGTGGGGGCGGGCTCGGTGGTGGTCATTCGTGCTCCGGCTCTAAGGGACAGCTGCCGCTAGCTCGCATGGGCTTGGCTGTCGTAGGGGGTGGCGTCACGCTCGGTGAAGTGGTCGCCCGAGGTGGAACCGCTGTCTTCGGCCATCTGGTTCAGCGCCTCGGCTCCCGAGGCGATCTCGATGATCTCGGTGGTGATGGCGTCCTGGCGGGCCCGGTTCATCTGCCGATCGAGCCGCTTGATGAGCTCGGTGGCGTTGTCGGTGGCCGACTTCATGGCCCGCTGACGCGCCGCGTGCTCGGACGCCGCCGCCTCGAGCAGGGCGGCGAACAGCCGGCTCTCGACGTAGCGGGGCAGCAGGCGCTCGAGGATGGCGTCGGGCGCCGGCTCGTACTCGTACTCGGCCTGCGGCCCGCTCGGCTCGGCCGCCTTGTCCTCGCCGCCCTCGCCCAGGGTCTCGGTCTCAAGCGGGATGAACCGCACCAGCTTCGCCCGCTGGGTGCCCATCGTGATGAACTCGGTGTAGGCCAGCTCCACCCGGTCCAGCTCGCCGGCCTCGAAGCGTCCCACCACGTCCTCGGCGATCCGGCGGGCGTCTTCGTAGGTGGGCGCGTCAGAGAAGCCGGTGTGCTCAGCGGCCACGTCGCGGCCCCGGTAGCGGAAGTAGCTGATCGACTTGCGGCCGACGGCGAAGAGCTGGGTGCCCTTGCCGTCCGCCTCGGCCTCCTTCAGCGCCTGCTCACCCAGCCGGATCACCGCGGAGTTGTATCCGCCGGCCAGCCCGCGGTCGGCGGCGAGGATGACGACACCCACGTTCTCAACCTTCTCCCGGGGCGTCAGAAGCGCCTGGCCGCCGCCGGCGCCGGCCGCCGAGAGGTTCTGGATGACTTCGGTGATCTGCTCGGCGTAGGGGCGGGCGGCCGCCACCTTCTGCTGCGCCTTGACGATCCGGCTGGCCGAGATCAGCTCCATGGCGCGGGTGATCTTCTTGGTGGACTGCACCGACTTGATGCGCCGGCGCAGCGCCCGCTCCTGACCACCCGGCACGGATCAGCCCGACTTCGACTGCGTCGTCTGGAAGCGGCCCTTGAAGTCCTCGACGGCCTTGGTCAGCTCCTCCTCCGGCCACTTCTTGTCCAGGATCTGGGCGTGGATGTCCGAGTTCCGGGAGCGCACGTCGGCCACCAGCTCCGACTCGAAGCGCCGCACGTCCTCGATCTCGAGGTCGTCGAGGTAGCCCCGGGACCCGGCGAAGATCGAGACCACCTGGTCCTCGACGCTCATGGGGGCGCCGTTGGACTGCTTCAGCATCTCGACCAGGCGCAGGCCACGGCGGATCATGTTCTGGCTGGCTTTGTCGAGCGAGTCCGACCCGAACGAGGCGAAGGCCTCGAGCTCTCTGAAGTTGGCCAGGTCGAGCTTCAGCCCGCCCGACGCCTCCTTCATGGCCTTGATCTGGGCCGAGCCGCCCACCCGTGACACCGACGTGCCCACGTTCATGGCCGGGCGCACACCGGAGTTGAACAGGTCGACGTCGAGGAAGATCTGGCCGTCGGTGATGGAGATGACGTTGGTCGGGATGTAGGCCGAGATGTCGCCGGCCTTGGTCTCGATGACGGGCAGGGCGGTGAGAGAGCCGGCGCCGAGCTCGTTGGACAGCTTGGCCGCCCGCTCCAGCAGGCGGCTGTGCAGGTAGAACACGTCGCCCGGGTAGGCCTCGCGGCCCGGCGGCCGGCGCAGCAGCAGCGACATCTGGCGGTAGGCCTCGGCCTGCTTGGACAGGTCGTCGTAGATGATCAGGCCGTGCTTGGCGTTCTCCATCCAGTGCTGGCCGATGGCGCATCCCGAGTAGGGGGCGAGCCACTTGAACGGGCTCGGGTCCGACGCCGGGGCGTTGACGACCACCGTGTACTCCATGGCCCCGGCCTCTTCAAGGACCCGGACGATCTCGGCCACC
>JBBSHM010000048.1:0-17934 GCA_038253125.1 Acidimicrobiales bacterium | reverse complement strand
TCAGCTGGCGCGCCAGAACGGTCCGGCCTGGCGGTGCGAACTGGCGCGTCAGTATGTCGGGTCAGCTGGCGCGCCAGAACGGTGCGGCCTGGCGGTGCGAACTGGCGCGTCAGTATGTCGTGTCAGCTGGCGCGCCAGAACGGTGCGGCCCTGCGGTGCGAACTGGCGCGTCAGAAGGTCGGGTCAGCTGGCGCGCCAGAACGGTGCGGCCCTGCGGTGCGAACTGGCGCGTCAGAACGTTCGGGTGGCCTCTTCGGTGATGGCTCGGCCTGCCGGGGTCGGGTCAGCGGTGCTGCGGCGCAGGGGGCGGGTGCAGCAGGCCTACGGCGCTCGCCACCCCGAAGGTGGCGACCAGGCCGGACGCCAGCGCCACCGGAACGGCGAGCGGGCCGGGCGGGGTGGCCAGGAACGAGGCGGCCACGGCGGTGGCGGCGCCGAGGGGAGCGGCCACGACCGCGCTCGCCCGCCAGGCTAGGGCGGACAGCAGACACAGGCCCGAGATCCCGATGAGCATCGTCACGACCACTGTCCACCTCCTCCTTCGCTTCCCCACACCCTGATCGGCGGGCGCACGTCACATCTGACGCCTGCAACCGCTCTGGTTCCGATTTCTTCCGGGCCGCTCGCCTTTTTGTCGGCCGGGACGCCGCCGACGTGGTGGGATCGGGTCCGTGCGGGTAGAGGCGGTGGAGCTGCGGCGGGTGCACCTGCCCCTGGTGAGGCCCTTCGTGACCTCGGCCGGCCCCTCGGTGGCCCGGGAGTCGCTGCTGGTACGCCTGTTCTCCGACGAGACCGAGGGATGGGGCGAGTGCGTGGCCCTGGACGAGCCGCTGTACACCTCGGAGTACGTCGACGCCGCTCAGCACGTCACCCGCCACCACCTGGTGCCGAGGCTGCTGGCTGCCGGTGAGGTGGGCGCCCACGACGTGGCCCGCCTGCTGGCCCCGGTGCAGGGCCATCAGATGGCCAAGGCGGCCCTGGAGATGGCAGCGCTCGACGCCGAGCTGCACGTCATCGGGCAGTCACTGGCCGACCACCTCGGCGCCACCCGCTCCGAGGTCGACTGCGGCGTGGCGGTCGGGATGGCGCCGTCGACGGCCGCCCTGCTGGACGAGGTGGGCGGCTACCTGGCCCAGGGCTACCGGCGCATCAAGCTGAAGGTGCAGCCCGGCGCCGATCTCGGGCCGGTGGCTGCCGTGCGCGGGCGCTTCGGCGACGTTCCCCTGCAGGTCGACGCCAACGGGTCCTACACCGTCGGACAGTGGCCGCTGCTCGCCGCCCTCGACCCATTCGACCTCCTGCTGATCGAGCAGCCCGTGGCCGCCGCCGACCTGCTCGGTGCCGCCGAGGTGGCCCGCCGCATCCGCACCCCCATCTGCCTGGACGAGTCGATCACCTCGGCGGCGGCGACGGCTGTGGCCCTGCACATCGGCGCATGCTCGGTGGTGAACGTGAAGCCGGGCCGGGTGGGCGGCCTGCTCGAGGCGGTGCGGGTCCACGACCTGTGCCGGGCCGCGGGCGTGGCGGTGTGGTGCGGAGGGATGCTGGAGACCGGGCTGGGGCGGGCCGCCAACCTGGCCCTGGCCGCCCTCCCGGGCTTCACCCTCCCCGGCGACCTCAGCGGCTCGGCCCGCTACTTCTCCCGTGACCTCACCGAGCCCTTCGTGCCCGAGGATGGCCGCCTGCGGGTGCCGACCGGCCCGGGCCTCGGCGTTCAGCCCATCCCGGCTGCGCTACGTGACCTCACGACCTCGGTCGAGCTCCTGCGCTAGCGGTTGGCTGTCCGAGGATCCGGAGCCGGACGCCATTGTGCGCAGATGTGTCGGGACTCCCGGGCTGGTGTCACGTGCGAGCAGCGACGGTGCCCCAACGTACCACTGCATTAAATCATGATGTACGTTCGCCGGTGTGGACGTCGCCATCAGCGAGCTGCGCTCGAACCTTCGGGCCTGGGTGGACAGAGCCCGCACGGGTGAAGACGTGGTTGTCACCGAGCGAGGCATACCGGTAGCTCGCCTGGTGGCCGTGGACTCGGCCAGCGTCATCGAGCGTCTGGAGCGCGACGGTGTCATCTCACGACCGACGACGTTGAAGCGGCCTCGGGCTACGGGGCGCCCCCGAGTCCGTTCGTCGGGCCCGGTGTCGGAGCTGGTATCCGACCTCCGGCGTTGAAGTGGCCGTCGCCTGCTTCGACAGCAGCGCGTTCGTAAAGCTGCTCGTCGAGGAGGAGGGCAGCGACCTGGCGGCGCGCCTGTGGGACGAGGCCGATGTCGTCGTGGCGAGCCGGCTGGCCCTCCCCGAGGTGAGCTGCGCACTGGCGGCAGCAGGTCGGGCCGGTCGTCTCGACGCGGCAGCCGAGCAGCGGGCCCGGCTGGACTGGAGCGAGCTCTGGTCGGCGACGAGAGCCGTCGAGCTCACCGAGGCGGTCGCCTCCGCCGCCTCCGCACTAGCCGGATGGCTGGTCCTGGGCGGGGCCGACGCCGTTCACCTGGCGAGCGCGCTGACGCTGTTCGAAGCCGAGCCGATCCTGGTTGCCTGGGACGCTCGTCTGCGCACAGCAGCCGTCAAGGCTGGCCTCGTCGTCGCCCCCCGCACCCTGTAGGAGCATGCTGAATAGTCGGCTTCTGGTTGCTCTCCGCCGAGGCGAGGCGGGTCACCGCCGGCGGTCGAGCAGCGGTAGGCCCATTGAACGACGGTCGGGGCGAGCCGCCCACGCCGCCCCCGCCGGGCAGGCCCCGAGGCGCGGGCACCAGGGGCAGGTTGGGCCGGGTGACGCCGCCACCTCGGCCCCGGACGCCAAATCCGCCAAGACCGACGCCGTGGCCAGCACCACCTCGGCGCCCCGAGCCACCAGAGCCGGCGTCACGTCGACGGCTGCCACCTCGCCTGACGCCGGGTGCACCCGCACCACCCGAACCAGCCGGCCCTTCGGGTCACAGGCCACCGCAGCGAAGGCGGTGAGGGCGTCGACATCGGCCAGCCCCGAGCCCGACGCCGCGCCGCCGGTCACCGTGACCGCCACCCTCAGGCCACTCACCTCGACCGTGATGTCCCGTCGCCCGTGCACCACCAGCTCGCGCCGCGCTGCTCGGACCGGCTGGTCAACGCCGAACGTCGCGGGGATTGGCTGGTCTGGGTTCTGCGCGCTTTCGACCGGGCTGCCGCCGCGCCGCGAGGTGGCGCGGCCCCGGGGCGGCCACCAGTCGTCGTTGAGGAACCGCAGCCCGCGGGGGCCCACGAGGCGGAGGGGAAGCCAGGCCACCGCCTGCTCGGCCCAGCGCCGGGCCTGTGACACCGCGACGGCCCGGGCCGGGGGCGTCAGGGCGGCCAGCCAGGGGCCGGGGGTGCGATCGCCGCCGGACCCGACCAGTTCGGCCATCACCGCCTCGACCGACGCCTCGACCGGCGGCGTCCCGCGCTCGGCGGCCCCGGCGCCGGCCGACGCGCCCCGCAGGTGGTAGGCGACCGCCCGGAGGCCGATGGTGCGGGCGGCCGTGGCCGGCGTCCAGGAGAACGGCTCGCCCGGTCCGGCCATCGCCGCTGGGCAACCAGCCACACTCCGCACGGCGAAGGCATCGACGATGACCTCGGAATGCGGTTCGGCCCGTGCGGCCAACTCGGCGGCTCGGGCCTCGAGCCGGGCGATCGCAGCCTGGACGGCAGAGCCGGCCACGGGCTCGGGCAGGTCGTCGAACAGCGCCGCCGCCGCCGGATGGAGGTGGGCCGGCAGGGCCCGCCGCTCGAGGTGGTCGGGCCCGGGCGGTTCCGGATCCTCCCGCTCTCGGCTGTCGACGATGCTCATCGGCTCGTCTCCACCAGATCGAAACCGACTGCGGCGTCGTCGTCACCTTCCTCGTCGGCCTCGGGCAGAGCGCCGCCCGCCAGCGCCACCTGGCGGGCGCCGTCGGAGCAACCGGAGAGCAGCGGGCAGGACGGGCACAGCGGGTTGGCCGACGGCCGAGGAGCCTCTCCGGCGGCGAGGCGGGCGAGGCGGGTGACGGCGTCAGCCACCCGCAGCGTCTCGCTCCACACCAGGTCGGAGTCGACTTCGACGGCCTCGATGCGCCCGTCGCCCAGGCTCCAGACCACGCCCCGGAAGGGCGCCACGCCCCAGCGCAGCGCCTCGATCAGGGCGTAGAAGCGCAGCTCCTCCAGGTGCGCCGGGCGGAAGCTGCCGCTCTTGGCCTCGCACACCAGCACCCCGGCCCGCCGCCGGGTGGGCCGCCCGATGGTGAGGTCAGGCCGGCCCGTCAGCAGGACCCGGCCACCGGCCAGTGCCACCAGCACCCGCTCCTGGGTGCGCACCCCGGCGCCCGCCGGCAGGGCGGGCCACGACGCCACCAGCGTGGCGCTGGCCGCCGTGACCTCGGCCCGCACCTGCTCGCGCTCCACCGGGCCCAGCGCGGCGAAGGCGGCCTCGACCGGATCGCCGTCGGCCTCGCAGGCGGCGACGGCGTCAGCCACCGGGTCGTCGCCCACACGCGACGTGGTTGCCACCTGGCGGAACAGAGCATCGACCAGCCGACCCCGAACCAGGGCCGGCGGCTCGGGCTCGGGCTCGCCCTCGGCCCGGGCCCGGTCGGCCTTGCCTTCGAGCTCGGCCAGATGGCGGGCCTCGCAGCGGCGCACGCCGGCCACGGCGTCCTTGGTGACCCGCACGACGACCTCCGCCGGGATCGCCTCGGCCCACGCTGCCGCCGCCGCCTCGAGCCTGGCGCGCGCCGCTGCGATGATGACCGGGTCGGGTGCCGGACGGCACGCGGGATCGCCCCGCAGCGCCCGCAGCACGTCTACACCCGTCACCTGGCGCAGGATGCCAACCGACCGTGACAGCGAGCAACGCCGCGCCGGAGGTCCCGGTGGCCCTCGGTAGCCTGTCCGGCGATGGCGGCCGTCGAACTGGTCCGGCGCGGCCGCTCGGGTCCGGTGCTCTCCGCTCTGCGGGGCCGCTCGGGTCCGGTGCTCTCCGCTCTGCGGGGCCGCTCGGGCCCGGTCTGATGGCGCACCCGACACGGAGGTCGGCTCCGATGCTCGGCCCGCGCCGGGGGCCGATGCGACCGGTGGTGGTCGTGCTCCTCGTCCTCAGCGTGCTGGTGGTTGGCACCATCGTCCTCGGCGCCAACCACACCTCGCCGACCGAGGCCCGCACCCAGGCCCTCGCCTACCTCGACCAGGTCAGGCCCGCCATCGAGCGGTCATCGGCCACCGGTCGTGACGTCGCCGCCCTGCGGGACCACGCCGTCGGCCTCGAGCGGGACCTCCTCAACCGCCAGCTGGAGCGGATCGGCAGCGACGCCGATGGTGCGCTGGCCGACGTGCGGACCGTCAGCACCTCCAAGGGTGGGCTGGCCCAGAACCTGCTGATCGGTGCCCTCGGCGGTCGGGCCACGGCGGTGAAGGCCCTGCGGGGCGCCCTCGGCCAGGCTGTCGACGGGCAGGCGCCGGCCCTACCCGCCGTCCAGGCCCTGGCCGACGTGGGACGCGACCTCGAGGCGGCTGACGGCGCCTACCGCCTGTTCGGCCGGAACCTGCCCGCCGGGAGCGATCCGCCGCCCGAGAGCCGGTGGGTACCCGACCCCCAGTCGTGGTCGGCCCCGATCCTCGGCACCTTCGTCATCGCTCTGCGCAACAGCAAGGTCCTGGCCCCCGTGCACGACCTGGCGGTGGTCGTGGCCACGCCTGACCCGGGTCCTCTGGGCGAGGAGCCCGGCAAGGTGCAGGTGCTCGCCCAGGTTTCGGCCATCCGACTGCAGATCGTCGTGGCCAACCAGGGCAACCAGTCGGAGAAGGCGGTGCCGCTGACCGCCTCGACCCAGCCCTTCGACGGTTCGGCCGCCTCGGCCGACCGGACGACGGTCGACCTCGAACCCGGGCAGCGTCGAGCCATCGACACCCTCAAGCTGGTACCGCCGCCGGCCGGCAGCACGTTCGGCGTCATAGTGCGAGTCGGCCTCACCCCCGACGCCAACCCGACCGACGACGAGTTCCCCGTCCGTCAGTACGTGCTGCGCTAGCGCTAGCGCTGGCGCTAGCCGGGGCCGCGCCTTTGGGGCGTCAGCGAATACCATGCGGCACATTCGGGGTTGAACGGCTCCGGAGAACCCTGAGGAGGACGTGTGGCATCCATCGGTCCTGTTGAGCTGAAGGTCAGGTTGAAGGGCGACGCCGCGCTGGTCGACGTCACCTACGAGATCACCTTCGACAGCTATGACCAGCATGCGAACCAGGCGTACGTCGAGGTTTGCCGCCTCATCGGCGACGACACCGCCACCGGCGACCCGCCCGGGCCGGACCAGCCCCTCGGCTTCGTCACGCCGCTGTTCCTGACCGGCACCGCCTCCGACGGCAAGCCGACGCTGCAGCGGTCGTGGAGCAAGACCTTCCACCGGGCCGACCTCGACGAGGACCGTGGTCCCGTTCCGAACCCAGACGAGCTGCGGGCCGTCGTCAGCCTCACCCCGGTCCAGCCGGCGGGGATCACACGGGAGAGCAACCTCGTCACCAAGAACATCTAGCCGGGACGGGATCCGGTCATGGCACCAGGACCGCGGCGCCGAGACCCGGGAGCGGCACTGAGCAGGATCAGCGGCCCGGTCAACGCCGTAGGTCAACGACGCTCGAGCACCTGCTTCAGGAGGCTGAGATCCGCCGCCACCGCCTGCTCGTCACGGGCGACGTCGGCATCGCTCATCTCCGGTCGCCGGCGCAACGTGAAGACGACGTCGCAACCGTCGGTGTCGGCTATGACGCGCATCGGGTTGTAGACCGTCTCGCCCGACGGCATCGTGACGTCATGGTCGAGGACCCCATAGCCGTTGGTTTCGGCAAAGGCGATGACCAGCGGTCCTCCGGTCGAGTCGACGATCCAGCGCCCGTCGACCTCCTGCACCGGGCCGCCGAGCCCGGGCGCCCACTCCGGCAGGTTGGCCGGGTTCGAGGCGTAGGCGTACACCTCAGGCGCCGGACGGTCGATCCGGACGCCGATGTGGCGGGACTCCGCAGCCATCGTAGGATCGTCCCTCACAGGATCGGCTCAGGGCAAGCCCCCGATCGAGCCAGCCCCTGCTCGGCACGGCGAAGATGGCGCCGGGTCCAGCTAGCGGCGCCGGTCGGACCAAGATCGGGGCATGGCAGACCAAGCTGAAAAGGTCGACAAGAGCGATGCGCAGTGGCGGGAGGAGCTGTCGCCCGAGGCTTACGAGGTGCTGCGCCGGGCCGGCACCGAGCGGGCCTGGAGCGGCGAGTATGTCGACTGGCACGGCGACGGCACCTTCACGTGCCGGGCGTGCGGGAACCCGCTGTTCTCCTCGACCACCAAGTTCGAGTCGGGATCCGGGTGGCCCAGCTTCACCGAACCGTTGTCGGAGGATGCGGTCGAGATGGTCGAGGACCGGGCCCACGGCATGCGGCGCGTCGAGGTGCGCTGCGCCCGCTGCGGCTCACATCTGGGTCACGTGTTCCCCGACGGGCCGGCGCCCACCGGGCAGCGCTTCTGCATGAACTCGCTGTCGCTCCAGGTGCAGGAGCAGCCGCCGGAGTAGCCGGGTTCCCGAAAGCGGCGGCGGCGCGGTAGGGTTGTGAACCTGGTTGCGGCACCCGAGGAGGCCATCACCGATGTCTGACGAAACCCAGGCTCCCGGGCGCTCTGCCCTGCAGGCCATGTACTGGCGCAGCGAGATCCTCCAGGTCATGGTTTGGATGCGGGGCGAGGGCTTCGGCAACGAGGTCGATACCAACATCCTCCAGCGGTTCTTGGGCGTCGACGCCGAGACCGGCCTCGAGCACCTCGACGGGATGGTCGTGGACGGCTACGTCGAGCGGGTCGGCGACCGGTACAAGCTCTCCGAGCTGGGCCAGAAGGAGGGGGCGCTCGACTTCATCAGCTCCTTCGAGGAGCTGCAGCGCTCGGCCCACGGCGAGTGCGGCCCCGACTGCCCCCACTGCTTCCCGCCCGAGGGAGTCGACAGCGACTGCACCGAGGCCTGCCCGGCCTACGAGATGGCCATGGAAGGCCGCCCCGCCGTCTGACAGCAGCGGTCGGCAGCGAAGGCTCTGGACAGGCCCGTCCCCGAGGGCAGCCGTCGATACCAGGGCGGCGGACCCTTACGGGGCCTTGGGTGGGGTGCTGCCGACGCAGGGCTGGTTGACCCGGCCGAAGTCGTTGGCCTCCCAGGTGTTGGTGCCGCAGGCCGGGGTCAGGTTGCCGTCATAGCCGTCGAACTCGGCGTTGTCCCGGGCGTGGTTGCCGCTGAGCTTGTTCTCGGTGGGACCGGGCTGGGCGGTGCCGACGGCGTCGACGGCGATTCCATGGGTGCGGTTCCCGTTGGCCTGGTTGTTCGTCACCGCCGTTTTGGCCGCGGCCACGGGGCTGGTCACGCAGAACAGGCGGACGCCGCTGCCGCCGCCGCTGGTGCCGTTGCCGTGGCTGAGGTTGTCCGAGATCTCGTTGCCCTCGTTGGGCTTGCTGCCGACGCAGCCCTTGGCCCGGTCATCGCAGGTGGGCAGGACCACGATGCCGTCGGCGCCGCTGCCCGTCACGGTGTTGCCGCTCACCTTGTTGTTGTTGGCCGCCGGGCCCTCGATCCGGATGCCCATGTCCTGGCGGCCGGCGGCCGGCTCACCGGGCAGCATGTTGTTGTCGGTGACGGTGTTGTTGAGGATCTGGTTCTCCGAGGAGGCGCCGATCATCGAGATCCCGCTGAAGGGGCCGTTGCGGGCCACGGTGTTGCCCTGCACCCGGTTGGCGTTGGACCCGCTGATGGTGACGCCGTCGCCGTAGTCGCCGTCGGCGGGCCCGACGTTGTCGACCACCGTCAGGTTCTGCACGACGTTGCCGGAGCCGCCCTCGATGGCCACGCCGGCCCCGAACCGCTGGATCGTGCCCTTCTGGACCGTCGAGCCCTTCACGTTTCGGAACAGGATGGCCGGGCCGCCCTTGCTCAGGGCGCCCTTGCCGGTGATGGAGAAGCCGTTGAGGTCGAGGGTCACGTTGTCGGCGGCGATGATCAGTGCCGGCGTGCTGGCGCACACGAGGTCACCTTCGAGGGTGGTGTTCTTGGTGATCTCCGAACCGCAGGCCAGCGTGGCCGCGTCGGTGATCGGGCCGTTGAAGCCGCCCTTCAGCAGCTTGGCCAGGGTCGAACGGGCGCTGGCCTTGGTCGGGAAGCCAGCCCCCTCGTTCACGGCGATGATGTCGCCCGCCGAGTTCAGGACCCGGAAGGTCCACTTCCCGTCGGTGTTCTTGAACAGCTCTCCGGCACCGGCCATCGTCAATCTCCCCCGTCATGGCACCGCACCGTCACGATGTACCGCCTTCATCGTAGCGCTGAAAGCGGGCCGGGGCTAGGGCTCAGGCACCGGCGGTGCGTGGTCGGCCCGCTGGCGGGTATCGGGGAGGGGGAGGTGCTGCTCGGGCGCCATCACCCAGTCGGCCAGCGTGGCTGCCAGGGCGCCCAAGGCGTCGGCGTCGGCTTCGACCAGGAGCATCCGGGGCGACGCGTCGAGGATCACCGCCCGGGAGAGGGCGGCGATCCGGGCCAAGTCAGCCCCGGGCGCCGGCCCTGTCCCCTGGTAGCGAAGGACGAACCGGGATCTGGCCACGATGTCAGCGCGCGCTACTTCGAAGCCGGCAGCCCGTGACCCTCGAGGGTGGGGGTGAAGCCGAGCGACTTCGCCGTGGCCAGCACCGCCTTCACCATGGCATCTGACCGGGCGCTGTCCCGCTTCTTCTTCAGGATGGTGGTAGGGGCCAGCGCCCGGGCTGCCGCCCCCGTGACGGCGGGGCACGCCATCGACGTGCCGCTGATCTCGGTGTAGCCGGTCGGGACCGTCGAGATGATCGCCACCCCCGGCCCGGTGAGGTCGACCTCGGGCCCGATGTTGCTGAAGTCGGCGATGAAGTTCTTCTTGTCGGTGCCGTAGGGGGCGGCCACGTCGTCGACCTCGGCCGCGCTGGGCGGGAAGGTGCCCTTGCGGCCCAGGGCGGAGACGGCGAGGGCCGAGCCCAGGGTGGCGGGGAAGCTCACCGGCTGGCGGCCCCCGTTGCCGGCGGCGATGATGCACAGGCTGCCGGCGGCGCGGGCGTCGTCGACGGCTGCTGTGAGCACCGGGTCGGGCTGGCCCCCGCCGAGGCTCATGTTCAGCAGGTCGCACTTGTCGGTCACGGCCTGGTCGATGGCCTTGGCGATGGCGAAGCTCGAGGCGCTGCCGCTGCCCCGGGCGAAGACCCGGTACGACCGCAGCTTCACCCCGGGCGCCACCCCGCGCACGCCGGTGGGCGCCTGGCCCCGCGCCGCGATGATGCCGGCCACATGGGTGCCGTGGCCCTTGCCGTTGTCGCCGAAGTCCTTCGGGTCCTCGCCCGTCACGGTGTTGGCGCCGCCCGAGACGACGAGGTCGGGGTGGTTGGCGATGCCGGTGTCGAGCACGCCGACGGTGACTCCCGTGCCGACCGTCAACGCCGCATTGCCGTAGAAAAAGCGCAGGCAATCGGTGAACGCCAGGTCGAGCGGGAGCAGGTTGACCACGGTGCCGCTCGTGATGGTCACGGCCTTCTTGCGCAACGTCCAGTAGGCGTCGGCCGGGTAGACGTAGAGAGCTTCGAGCTTCACGCTGGCCGAGCCGAGGGCCAGGCTCACCTGACCCTGGCTGTCGGTCACGCCCTGGGCGCCCACCCGGTTCTTCACGTCGGTGAGGGCCACCACGATGGCGCCGACCACCGGCTTTGCGCCCGTCTTGGCCAGGACCTTCAACGTGATGCCGGCGGCCGTGGTGGCCGACCGGGCGGCCTTGGTGGCCACCTCCATGATCGGAGCGACGGCCGGGGTGTAGTAGACGAGCGGCACCACGCGCAGCGACGGGAGCAGCGACCGGACGGCGAGCAGCGACTCCGGCGGCAGCTCGACCAGCTTGGCCCCGTCCGGTCCGATCGAGTCGAGGACGCGCATGGGCACCTGGCGGCCCTCGATGCTCACACCATCGGAGCCGGCCACCTCGGCCGTGCGGAGGAAGTCCTGGGCGTCAGCTCCGACGCCACGTCCCCCGGCCCTCAGCCCCCCCGAGGGGAGGAGCACGTACTGCTCAGCCTTGAACGCCTTTGCCATGGGTGTGCCTTTCGCTGCGGTCGTCACCGAGACTGTCGCGCACGAACCCCAAACGCGCCACAACCACCGTGTCCGGGAACGTTCCCGTCATGAGCGGCGGCGCCAGGCCTCCTCGGCCAGCTGGACGATCTCGCGGGCCGGGCGGCCCAGCACCCGGGCGGCGTGGGCGGCGTCGTCGAACTCGGCCTTGGCCCGGCCGGGGCTGACCTTCACCCGCACCGGCACGCCCCCCACCTCGACCTGCTCGAGGCGACGCTCGGCCGCCATCCGGCCCACCCTGGCGACGCGGACGCCCAGGCTGCCCGTCTCGGCTGCGAGGGCGGCGGCGACCTGAGCGGCCAGCGCCTCGTCGCACAGCGCGCTGACGACGTGGCCGGGCCTTCCCTTTTTCATGGTGACGGGGCTGATCCAGGCGTCGGCGGCGCCGGCCTCCAGGAGCGCTCCGAGGGCGTGGCCGAGCGCCTCACCAGTGGCGTCGTCGACGTTGGCCTCGACGACGGCCAGCGGCTGGCCGAGGGGAACAGACCCCAGGCTCGCGCCGCCCCGAGGAGCCGAGGGGCTCTCGTCGGTGACGCCGAGGACGACCTGGGTGACGTTGGGCGTGCCGTCGGTCTCGCGGGAGCCGGCGCCGTAGCCCACGCTGGTCGGCACCATCGACGGGAGCGGGCCGAAGCCGGCGGGCGGGACCAGCGCGGCCAGCAGAGCGGCACCCGTCGGCGTGGTGAGCTCGACGGTGGTGTTGCGGCCGGCGGTGGGAGCTTCGGCGCGGGCCAGCAGGGCGACGGTCGCCGGCGCCGGGTTGGGCAGCAGGCCGTGGGCGGTCCGCACCATGCCGGTGCCGGTCGCCACGGCTGACGCCGCCACCTCGTCGACGCCGAGCACCTCGAGGGCGGCGCAGGTGCCCACGATGTCCACGATGGCGTCGAGGCCGCCCACCTCGTGGAAGTGGACCTGGGCCGGCGGGCGCCGGTGCAGCTCGCCCTCGACCTCGGCCAGGCCGAGAAAGGTGGCCAGGCTGCGCTCGTGCACCCGGGGTGGCAGGACGGCGCCGGCCAGCATCGCCTCTATGGCGCTGAAGGTGCGGTGCACGTGGTCGTCCTTTGTGCCGACGCCGGCCTGGGTGGCGGCCAGCCCGCACCGCAGCACCGGCTCGGGCTCCACCGACCAGCCTGAGATCCCGAGGCGTCGCAGCAGGCCCAGCACCTCGTCCAGGTCGGCGCCGGCGTCGAGGAGGGACCCGAGCGCCATGTCGCCCGAGATCCCCGAGAAGCAGTGGAACCAGGCGGACGTCCCCGTCATCGGGGCGTCCTCATCGGGGCGTCCTCATCGGGCCGTCGTCATTGTGGCGTCGTCATCGGGCGGGTTCATCGGCGGTGGAGGGCGCGGGCGGTGGCACAGGCGGCGCCGTAGCCGTTGTCTATGCCGACCACCGTGACCCCGGGGGCACACGACGCGGTCATGGCCAGGAGGGCGGTGATGCCCTCCAGCGCCGATCCGTAGCCGACCGATGTCGGCACGGCCACCACAGGGGCCGGCACCAGGCCGGCCACCACCGAGGCCAGGGCGCCCTCCATGCCCGCCACCACCACGACGGCGTCGGCGGCGGCCAGGCCCTCGACGTGGTCAAGGAGGCGGTGGACGCCGGCCACCCCGCAGTCGGCCAGCAGCTTGGCGCCGATGCCGAACGCGGCCAGCACGGCCACGCACTCCTCCGCCACCGGAAGGTCCGCGGTGCCGGCTGTGACCACGGTCACCTCGACGTCGCGAGGCGCAGCCGTCCGCCACACCAGGGTGCGGCCCGAGACGAGGGCGCCGGGCTGCTCGGCCAGGAGCGCAGACCGTTGAGCCTCGTCGGTACGGGTCACCACGACCGGTCCATCGCCGTGGCCGAGCAGCTCGGCCACGATCGCCACGCACTGCCCGGGCGACTTGCCCGGCCCGTAGACCGCCTCGGGCATCCCCTGGCGCAACGCCCGGTGGTGGTCGACGCGGGCCATGCCGAGCTCGGCGTAGGGCAGCCGGGCCAGGCGGGCGGCGGCCTCGGCCGGCGGCACCCGGCCGGCGGCGACACCGGCCAGCAGAGCCTCAAGGGCGGGGCGGTCCATGGCTGGGGGCGAGGCTAGCGATGCGGCACGCCGACGATCCAGGAGCGCGGCGGCCTGCGCCTTAAGATCCGCGGGGATGGCCACCATCGCCTACCTGGGGCCACCTGGAACGTTCTCGGAGGAGGCTCTGCTAAGCCAGGACGACCTGGCCGAGCACGAGCTGGTCGACCTGCCGACGTTCCCCGACGTGCTGGCCGCGGTGGCCGAGGGCCGCACTGACCTCGGCTTCGTGGCCGTGGAGAACGCCATCGAGGGAACGGTCAACGTGACCGTCGACGCCCTGGTGTTCGAGCACGACCTGCTGATCCAGCGGGAGGTGGTCCTCCCGGTCCACCAGCACCTCCTGGCCCCGGCCGGCCTGGACCTCGACCAGATCGAGCACGTTGTGTCGTTCCCGGTCGCCCTGGCCCAGTGCCGGCGGTTCTTCGCCGAGCGGCTGACCGGAGCGCGGGAGGTGGCGGCGCCGTCCACCTCCGACGCGGCGCGAATGGTGGCGGCGGGCGAGTGCCCCCCCCGCTCTGCGGCCATCGGCACCCGGCTGGCCGCCCGCCTGTACGACCTCGAGGTCCTGACCGAATCGATTGAGGACCATCCGGAGAACGCCACCCGGTTCGTGCTCGTGGCCCGCGTCGACTACGGGCTGCCGCCCCGCACCGGCCATGACCGCACCTCGATTGTGGTCTTCCAGCGCCTCAACGCCCCCGGCTCGCTGCACGCCATCCTCGGAGAGTTCGCAGCCCGGGCCATCGACCTCACCAAGCTCGAGAGCCGGCCCCGCAAGCAGGCCCTGGGCCAGTACTGCTTCCTGATCGACATCGTCGGCCACATCGACGACGAGGTGGTCGCCGACTGCCTCCGCCAGGTCCAGGCGTCACTGGCCGAGGTGAAGCTGCTCGGCTGCTACCCGGCCGCCGGCGAGGGCAGCGTCGCCCGCCGGGCCGACGCCACCGAAGCCTTCCGCCAGGCCGACGCGTGGGTCGAGGGGTGGCGCGGGCGCATCCGTCGGTAGCCTGGGCGACGGAGGGATGGCCGAGCGGCCGAAGGCGGCGGTCTTGAAAACCGCAGTCCGGAGACGGACCGGGGGTTCGAATCCCCCTCCCTCCGCCGCCTCTGTGCGGCCGCGCCCGTCACCCTCCGGGCGGCACGCCGACCTGGCCGGCGGCGTCGAGGGCGGCGGCCGGGCTCATCCCGGCCCGCCCCACCATCCAGCAGGCCAGCGGTGCGGCGATCCGCTCGCTGGAGTGGGCGGCGACGCCGGCCAGCTCGAGAAGCACCTCGATCTCCTCAGCGCTGGGCGGCTCCACCCCGAGCCGGGCGGCGTAGGCGTGCACCCAGGCGATCGCCGAAGGCTGGGAATCAGTCACTCCGGGGAGGCTAGGGCTGTTGGGCTAGGGTCCCGTCGTCGTCGCGCCACTTGGGGAAATCGGTGTGAATCCGATGCGGTCCCGCCACTGTGACCGGAGCGATCCGGGAGCCAGGACACCAGGTGCGTCGATCGTGGACCGCCCTGGTCCACTCCACGAGGATGGAGAAGAGCTCAATGGACCTGAATCCGGCTTCGGCCGCCCGCCCCGGCATCGCACTGCCCGTGTGGACATGGATCGCCGCTGTCGCCGCCGTGGCGCTGTTCTGGGCGGTGACCATGGAGGTGGGCGCCGTCTCGGTCGCCCTCGGCCAGAGCGGACCGTTCCTGCACGAGCTGTTCCACGACGGGCGCCACCTCGTCGGCGTCCCCTGCCACTGATCAGCGGCGGTTCCCCTCGGATGCTCGGCCGGTTCGACCCGGCGCGCCTGCGCTCGGTCGTAGTCGTCGCCGTGCTAGTCGGCCTGCTCGCCGGGCTGTCCAGCGCCCTGCTGCTGAGGTACACCGGCGAGCCGCTGGTGCGCCATGCCATCGCCATCGAGAAGGCACGCGACGCAGCCGTGGCGGCGTCGGGTGCCCCAGGGGTCGCCGGGCCGGAGCTGGTCTCCCGTTCGGTCCAGAGCGGCCCCGGGCTGTTCGCCGCCCTCGGCCTGTCGGGTGCAGCCTTCGGGCTGTTGTTCTCCCTGGTGTTCTGGAGCCTGCGCCACGCCCAGACCCTTCCCTTCGGCCGGTCGCTGTGGGCCGGCGCCATCCTGTTCGGCTCGCTCAACGTGGCGCCGTGGCTCAAGTACCCGCCGAACCCGCCGGCGGTGGGCAACCCCGACACCCTCGGACGGCGCCAGGCCCTTTACGTCTCGCTGATCGCCCTCAGCCTGGCCGTCGCCCTGTTGGGGGCGGCCCTGTCGGGGTGGCTGCGCCGCCAGGGCTGGCCCGAGGACCGGCGGGTGGCGGCGGTGGCCGTCGCCGTCACCGCCGCCTTCGGGGCCGCCCTGGCCCTGCTGCCCTCCGCCCCCGACCCGGTCAACGCCCCGGCCACGCTGGTATGGCGCTTCCGGCTGGCCTCACTCGGCGGCAATGCACTGCTGTGGGCCGTCCTCAGCGTCGGTTTCGGCATGTTGGCCGCCGAGGCCGCCCGCCGCCCAGCCAGCCCACCCGCAGAGCACCTCGCCGGCTCGGCCCCCTCCGCCAGCTGACCCCGCCAACGGCACGGAGGCTGTCAGTCGGCCAGCCCAAGGGTTGGCTCCCTGTGCCGAGGTTGACCCGCTTGTACAACTACTTGCACAACCCGACGTTCGGAGCGCATGCTGGGAAGGTGAGCATCCTCGACAAGGCCGACGGGGAGCTGGTGCTGCCCACCAGCGTGGCCCGCAGCGAGCTGACCAAGATCGTGGCCGCGTTCCGCGCCCACGGGGCTGCCGCCGGCCCTGTCCTGTTCGGCAACCAGCGCAAGCCCGAAGCCGCGGTCGTGCCCTATGAGCTCATTCGCCTGCTGGATCCCATCATCGAAGACCTCGTGACCGCCGCCCGGGTTCAGGAGCGACTGGCTGAGGACACCGGCGAGCGCATCACCCACGAGCAGGTCGTAGCCACCATGGGCTGGGATCGGGAGGCGCCCGAAGCTGTGCCTCCGCCCAAGCGACGCGGGCGCGAGCTGCCCAGCGCCTGAATGGCTCGCCGAGCACGGCGGCGGCTCGAGTACCTGCCCACCGCCCTTGCCGATCTCCAGCGCCTGCAGCATGATGATCCGGTCTTGGCCGCCGAAGCCGGACGCGTCCTGAATGACGTCGCCGCCGGACGCCGCGACGGTGAGCCCCTGTCGGCGATGGCCGCAACCGGCGACCTGTCCGACTGCCGGAAGATCTACTTCGGCCACCGCAACCTACCCACGCACCGCGTCGTCCTCCAGATCCGCCCCGACGGGACCGTCGAGGTCCTGCTCGTCGTCGCCGTCGAGGCCCGAGCCGACGCCTACGTGTACCTCCTCAGCGCCGAACGCCTCCGGCGACTGCCGCCATTGCAGCAGCCAAACCTGGATCGCCTGGGTGCCCTATGTTGTGCCCTATGTTGCTCCGGTCTCGGCGGGCCATGTGAAGAAGACGAGCGTCTACTTTCCAGAGGCGCTGAAGGCCCGCCTGGCTGCCGTCGCCCTTCGGGCCGGCCGGTCTGAAGCCCAGATCGTCCGCCTGGCCGTGGAACGGCTGGTCGACTCATCGCCGCCTCTCGGACCGGTGGCCCGCACCGAGGATCCGGTCGTCGGGCGCCACCGGCGGGAGCCGGCGCTGGTCGGGCTCGGGATGGGGCCCGGTGACCCCGGCCTGGTCACCGCCCGCGCCGTGGCCGAGCTGCGGGCGGCCGACCGGGTGCTGGCGCCGAGCACCGACCTGGCGTCGCTGGGGCGAGCGGAGGTCATCGTGCGGGAGGTGGCACCCGACGTCGTCGTCGAGCGGGTCGGGTTCGTGATGGAGGTGGGCGGCGGCGCCCGCTCCCAGGCACTGGCCGCGGCGGCGGACCGTGTCGTGGCCGCGGTCGACGCCGGGGAGCGGGTGGCCTTCGTCACCCTGGGCGACCCCAACGTCTACAGCACGTTCTCCTCGCTGGCCGAGGAGGTGCGGGCCCGGCGCCCCGCGGTGCCGATCGAGACCGTGCCGGGGATCATGGCCTTCCAGGACCTGGCCGCTCGGGCCGGAATCGTCCTGGTCGACGGCGAAGAGCGTCTCGTCCTGGTGCCCGCCCGTTCCGGCAGCGACTGTGAGGTGATCGCCGCCGCCGCCGCCGACCCGTCGGCGGCCCTGGTCGTCTACAAGGGCGGCGGCCGCCTCCCGGTGCTGGCGGGGCTTCTGGCTGACGCCGGCCGGCTGCAGGGCGCCGTCCTCGGCGAGCTGCTCGGCATGCCGGGCGGACGGATGGCGGCAGTGGCCGACGTGGCGGCTCAGCCCGCCACCTACCTCGCCACCGTTGTGGTGCCACCGGTGCGTTGCCACGACGGCGAACAGACCGTGTCGTGATCTCCTTCGTCGGAGCGGGCCCGGGCGCGGCCGACCTGTTGACACTGCGGGCGGTCGACCGCCTGACCCGGGCCGAGGTGGTGGTGTGGGCGTCGTCGCTTGTGAACGAGGAGGTGCTCGAGCACGCCCCGTCCGACGTGGTCGTCCACGACTCGGCGGGGATGACCTTCGAGGATGTCGTCACCGTCTACCGGGACCACTGCGGGGCTCGGCTGGTGCGCCTGCACTCAGGTGATGTGTCGCTGTACTCGGCGGTGCAGGAGCAGGTCGACTGGTGCGAGGCGAACGGTCGGGCCTGGGAGGTGGTGCCTGGTGTCGGTTCGTTGGCCGCCGCCTCGGCGCTGGTCGGCCGCGAGCTC